>NZ_VPAS01000007.1:0-170016 GCF_013419125.1 Acinetobacter sp. YH12102
GCTTTTTTAGCGTTGGTGCACTGTCTATAACTGTCTTTAAATCCATAAATAGGTGTCCACTTAAATTTAAGTGGACACTATCGCGGTATTAATGAGTTAGAAAAAGTGGGGTTCAGCGGACGCTTACGAAATACTTCCACTTTTTAATTGGTCACTACAGTCTAATCTAGAGTAATGATAGTTAGCCCTATCCATGATAAATTTATCAATATAATTAACATGTCCTTCTGTTGAAAAATGGTCTTGAGGAAAAAATTTTACTAAGCTCAGCCAACAGAATCTTAAAAACCAGATTAAGTCTTCATTACCTTTCATCATATTAAGAGCAATTTCGCTATCCCAATTGATATGACAGTTTAAATACACCTCTTTTCAAGTCAGGTAAAGAAAAAATAAAATTTTGATCTGCCTCTAATTCACTATCTTTCTCACGATACAATAATTTTTCTCGTAGGATTTTTTCTGATTTTCTTTTATCGTAATTGGTATAAAACCTATTTAGATAGAATAATAAGAGTGAAGCTAAAAATCCTCCAATCACGCCAATTGTAGCGGCTAATATATTTGAGTCCATCAACTCCCCCCTCTTCCCAAAAGCAAAAAGCGCATCACTAAGATACGCTTTTAACTAAATTCTGACTAAAGATCAAACACTATTATGGGCAGGCTGCTTTCTGGAAGTTTCTGGTATTTGAACCACGTGCACACTGATATAACTTTTCAGCATTGTGCATTTTCCAGCTCTTCTGTTCTTTTTTGAAATGATAAATGGTCTGTACTGATTTGACCGAATCATCCAACAAACCTGTTTCAGTCACTTTCACCTGCCCAACGGTCGGTGACTCCACATTATTAAAAAACTGACGAATCTCGACTGTTGCCAGTTCATTACGTAAATCAGGCCTCATTTTAAGCACCTGATCCAAAGGTGTATCCGAAGAAGACTGCACTTTTGCAATCACCTGCTGGGTAGTGGTACAACCCGACATCATCATACCCAGACCTAAAGCTGTAACCGCCAATAACCGTAACATATTGTTTAACCCAGATTATCCTTATTATACAAATTCATCATGCCGCGCTTTTCAGCTTAACGCTATTTAGACTATGTAACCCCATTTACACAGCATTGACATCCTCACCTCCCTGAAACGGAGGTGATTCCTACTGCTAGACGCTTATGCCCAAGCGCAAGTATGTTCTTCGCTGCATTTTCGTCCCTGTTATTGGAACTTCCGCATTCACATTCCCATACTCTTATTCGCAAATCTGTTCTACCTTTCGGACTGCTAGAAGTGATCTCACCACAGCACGAACCTTGCGAAACAATGTTTCTCAGGTTGTGAATCTCTCACTTACTTCTTCAAGCATTGCCCCTGCGTTCTCGCATTTATACTTGAGCATTGTTTTGAATGCTGAAAAACCTGTATCTAAAACAGATTTTGCCATTTTAGTTTTTACAAGTTTACCCGCACTCAGATCGCCAATAACAATCAGTGCATTTTCTCTCACAAGCATGGTGCTTGCCTTATGCAAATGATCTTTACGACAATTAGCAATTTTAGCGTGTAATGCACGTACACGTTTTTTATTCTTGGCTCGTTGAGCAATACCTAATTTCTGTTCATATTTCCGATAGAACTTAGGATTTGAAATTACAGTACCATCAGAACAGGTGGCAACGTCTTTTAAACCGAGATCAATACCAATCGCTTTAGTTGCAGTAGGTTTATTTTGCTTAGATGAATCCACTACAAGGCATACATACCACCGTCCACGACTATCCTCAACGAATGGGCCTGTTCTCACGCTGTATTTACTTAATCCGTAACTATCCCATAACTTAAATTGATGCTTGCCGTACTGAACATATCCATCAGCGTATTTGATGGCTACTTTCTTGAAAGGAATCCAACCAAGTGATCTTCTCGCTGACTTCTTATTGCTCACACGCCATTTCAGCTTTGCTTTCTTGAACTGTTTTCTTCGAGTGATTAACTCTTCTGTAACAGCCTGAATGGTTTGGCTATGTAGATTGCATTCTTTCGATGCGCCTTTGGTGTATTTGGCAACATCATAGGCTGATAGAAATTCACCTTTTCTTTTTAGATGCTTAAACCCTAAATCATTGACATAATTCCAAACAAAGTTCATCTCAGATGCTAATTGATCTAGCACCTTGCAATGTTTGTCTTTTATGCGTAATTTAAGTGTTTTCATGTGGTTATATTAACAATTTTTTCTCTATACCCTATGTTGGGCAATTCTTAAAACGACATTTTATGTCGTGTCGCTTATATCTCTGCTCTGAAGGACAGAGTTTTACGCTTCATTTGATAAAAAAAGCGCAACTTGCGATGCGCTTTTGTAAACTTTTAAAATCCGATCAGATTAAAGATCAAATAATTTACCCGGGTTCATAATACCATTTGGATCGAACACTTGTTTCAGGGCTTTCATATATTCGATTTCTTCCGCAGAACGTGAATATTCAAGGTATGGCTTCTTGGTCATCCCTACGCCATGTTCGGCTGAAATTGAACCATCATATTTTTTCACGGTGTCAAAGACATACTTGTTTACTACCTGACATTTAGCGAAGAATTCATCCTTGCTTAAATCCGCTGGTTTTAAGATGTTCAAATGCAAGTTACCGTCACCGATATGACCGAACCAGCAAATTTCAAAGTCTGGATAGTTCTCTGCAACAATTGCATCAATTTCTTTAATAAATGCAGGAACGTGCGTGATCAATACTGAAATATCATTTTTGTATGGAATAAACGGTGCGATTGACTCAGAGATGTCTTCGCGTAAACGCCATAAGCTTTCGACTTGGTCCAGACTTTGGCTCAGAACGCCATCCAGAACCCAACCTTGTTCCATACAATGCTCAAAAATTTCCATCGCCTTGTCCATAATCGGCTCAAACGGCGCTTCAAACTCAAGCAAAACATAAAATGGACATTCAGTTTCAAATGGACGTTGTACATGACCATTGGCCAATACTTTTTGCATTGCCAGTTCACCGAAAAACTCGAATGCGGTTAAATCAATTTTCGCCTGGAAAGCATGCAATAACGGCATGATTGCATCAAAATCAGGTACACCCAGTACCATCACTTGCAGGTCTTGCGGTTGACGTTCAAGCTTGATTTCTGCTTCAGTCACCAGACCCAGCGTACCCTCACCACCGATGAACAAGTGTTGAAGTGCATAACCGGTGGCATTCTTGATCATGCCTTTGTTCAGACGCAATACATCACCTTTACCGGTCACCACCGTCAGGCCAAGTATCCAGTTACGGGTCATGCCGTATTTAATGACTTTAATACCACCGGCATTGGTGCCGATGTTCCCGCCAATCTGGCTTGAGCCCGCAGAAGCAAAGTCAACAGGATAATACATACCCTGATCGGAAGCATAGTTTTGCAACTGTTCAGTCACCACGCCTGCCTGCACGCGAACCATCCGGTCTGCCGGGAAGAATTCCAGAATCTGGTTCATCTTGTCCATGCTCACCACAATCTCGCCATTGGCTGCAACTGCACCTGCAGACAGACCCGTACGACCGCCTGATGGGGTGACTGCAACATTAAACTGGTTTGCCAATTTTACGATGTCTTGAACCTGTTCAGTCGTCGAAGGAAAAACGATGACCGATGGGTTTGGATCAAAGTGTTTCGTATGATCACGACCCCAATTCTGGAGGCTGTCCGTATCGGTTTTAATACGGTTTTCACCCAAAATTGCCGTCAATTGGGTCAATAACTCAGGGGTTAAAGCGACTGGAGCATTCATCGTTTGCAGACCTAGCATGATTTAAACAAGAGAGACTTCGCTGGTTTATTTACATATTTTTTAGGCATAAAAGCCTGTATACAAATCAGGCGAAACATGATGATTAAAGCACCAAAAATGGCAGCTTAAACAGCATGGCGCAATATTATAAGCTATTTTTAGGAGATTCCTTTAAAAAATGACAATTTTGATAATATACCTTTGAAAATGAATATTTAAATCAACCAGATTTATCATTTTCACTACTATCACTTGCAAAAATAGCTGATATTGCCGTCATCAAGGAAATGTATAACCGCCCTTTTCCTGTGCTATTATACCGCGACTAAATTTGGCCTTTGTAGCGGAGCCGTAATGAGCCAACATCTATCTCTACCTAAAGATAAAATCCGTTTTCTATTGTTAGAAGGCGTTCACCAGAACGCAATCGATACATTGAATGCAGCTGGATACACCAACATCGACTATCGTAAAACAGCGCTCGAAGGCGAAGCGTTGAAAGAAGCGATTAAAGATGCTCACTTCGTCGGTATTCGTTCCCGTACTCAACTGACTGAAGAAGTATTTGAAGCTGCGAACAAACTGATTGCTGTGGGTTGTTTCTGTATCGGTACCAATCAGGTTAACCTCGATGCTGCAATGCGTCGCGGTATTCCGGTATTTAATGCACCGTATTCAAATACCCGTTCAGTTGCTGAACTGGTATTGGCAGAAACGATTCTGCTTCTGCGCCGTGTACCTGAAAAATCAACAGATACACATGCAGGTGGCTGGAACAAATCGGCTGTCGGTTCATTCGAAACACGTGGTAAAACTTTAGGTATCGTTGGTTACGGTTCAATCGGTTCACAACTTTCTGTACTGGCTGAAAGCCTGGGCATGAAAGTGACCTATTATGATGCAGTGACAAAACTACCTTTAGGAAATGCACGTCAAGTCGGTTCTATGGGCGAATTACTGGCCAATGCAGATGTGGTTACTCTACATGTTCCGGATCTGCCATCTACCCGTAATTTCTTTGGCAAAGAACAGTTTGCGCAAATGAAAGAAGGTGCAATCTTCCTGAACGCAGCACGTGGTACATGTGTTGTGATTGAAGATCTGGCAGATGCGATCAAGTCTGGTCACATTGCTGGTGCTGCAGTAGACGTATTCCCGAAAGAGCCGAAAGCCAATGGTGAAGAATTCGTTTCTCCACTGCGTAACCTTCCAAACGTGATCCTGACTCCGCACGTGGGTGGTTCGACCATGGAGGCACAAGCCAACATCGGTCTGGAAGTTGCTGAGAAATTCGTTGCCTATTCAGATAAAGGTATGACTTTATCTGCAGTGAACTTCCCGGAAATTGCGCTGCCATTGACTGAAGGTAAACACCGTTTACTGCACATTCATAAAAACATGCCGGGCGTTCTTTCTAAGATCAACAACCTGTTTGCTGAACATGGCATTAACATCTCTGGCCAGTCTTTAATGACCAAAGGTGATGTCGGTTACCTGGTGATGGACGTAGACGCGACTGCATCTAAAGAAGCACTCGATACCCTACATGAAGTTGAAGGAACAATCCGCGTACGCGTACTGTTCTAATTTAACAATATGAAAAAACCACAGCTTTCGGGCTGTGGTTTTTTGTTTTTTAAGGTTTTTATTTTTCAGCCTTTACTGTTCTTCCGCTCTTCGAGAAATCGAAACCTATTAAGTTATGCTGAATTTTAAAATTGCACCTATTGTACAAGCGCCACTGATTCTCCTGATCGCGATGATCAGTATGCAAAGCAGTGGCTCCTTTGCCAAATATCTGTTCGGTCAGTTTCCCATTCTGACCGTTTCAGCCATGCGTCTGCTTTTGGGTGCTGTAATTTTGGCATTGATTTTTAAAATTTGGCAAATTCATTTCAAACAGGTGAAATGGTTAGCAATTATGAGCTATGGCTTAGCTCTGGCTGGCATGAACTTATTGTTTTATCTGTCGATTGATCGCTTGCCGCTGGGCATTGCGGTTGCTTTTGAATTCATTGGCCCTTTAAGTGTGGCGCTGTTTTATGCGCGGCAAAAATTTGATTTTGTCTGGGTCGGATTGGCGATTTTAGGCCTGATTCTGCTGTTTCCCTTTGATCAGGCTGCACAGCCACTTGATCCGGTCGGGATTCTATTTGCCCTAAGTGCGGGTGCCTGTTGGGCGCTATACATCGTCGCTGGGCAAAAGCCTTCCGGGGTTTCCGGCAACCATACCGTGTGCTTGGGCATGTTGGTCGGGATGCTGGTGCTGATGCCAATTGCGCTTTTTGCTGGCATTCCTGCGCATACCTTTGAACCCATCAGCCTGTTATATTTCATGGCTCTGGCTGTGCTGGCCAGCGCCCTGCCTTTTACTCTGGAAATGATTGCCCTGCGAAATTTAACCGCCTTGAGTTTTGGTACATTGATGAGTCTGGAACCTGCAATCGCAGCACTCTCTGGTTTTATCTTCTTGGGTGAAACTTTATTGTGGACACAATGGCTGGCACTGGCCACGATTATTAGTGCTTCAATTGGCTGTACGGTGACCAGTCAAAGACGAAAACATTGAATAAAAATAAAGGCGCTATAGCGCCTTTATTTAAAATAGCTTTATTAGAATCATTTTAACGTGGTGTTGCGTCTTTAATCGCCGTATTTAATACAGTGGCTGCTGTCACATTATAGCCATCACATGCAAAAGCAAGCTGATCATAAGTGTATTCTGTCCATTTGATCATTAAAGGACTGGCATCATTTTCCTTTAATTTGTCTAAAGCCACTTTTCGTGATTGGGCAACATAATCGTTGTGATCAATATGTTCTCCATGTTCCGAGAACGCACTGTTATAAATTCCTCCTTGATATTCGATCGCACCAAAATATTTGTAATATTGCATAGCAGCATCTTTATATTCTGCCTTTTTATATTTCAAGCCAGCCATGGTCTCATCTAGAATAATTTTTGCCAGCTCCTGGACAGACGTTTGTGCCTGCCAATCAGCCAGCGTGCGATAGTCAGTTTTTGTTTCCGGATCAAATTCAATATATTCTTCTTCCGGATGTTCTGCCTGAAGACGGAAACATTTAGATCCATTCGGAAATGTGCGCGCCTTCTGCAAATCAATAAAATTGGCTGCAAACTCATTATAATATTTACGGTCAGCGGCTGTCGTATTATCACTATTAAATAACACTCTGGTTGCAGCATCCTCATACATTTTTACCACAGCAATATTGGTACGTTCAGTTAATGCTTTTCCTGACAGGTCGTACCACTCTATATGCCAATGATTACTGATGTTGTTCTCCGGTAGGGTCACAGGACGACTCTTAAATTGAGTGGTCGTATTTTCCAGTACTTTTTCCAGCTTATAGCCGAATGCTGTACGGGTCCGATCTGCAGGAAATACCCCTTTAGCGGTGACATAAGTCGGGAACACCATGTTCTCCTCAATATTATATTCAGTATCCACGACACTGTTATCATCCGCATATAATATGCCATCAGTAATTTTATTTTTATGACTGGCCAATAGAAGTTTTTTCGACTCCATGTCTGCTGTATCAGCATTCGGCAAGTTGAACTGATAGTTGTAGAATTCCGACACTATGTCTGATGCTCCATCACCCGGGGTTCCAGGATTGGTCGGATTACCAGGATTGCTTGGAGCCGGTTGGCTAGGGACTGGTGTATTATTATCCGAATTATCAGAGCTACCACATGCTGCAAGCATACAGCCCAAAATGGCGCAAGAAAGTATTCGTAATTTCATTATTATCTACCTTATTATTTTCATTGTTATTTTAATGCTGCCCCGAATTGGGATCTAAGATATTTTAATAAATATAAAAATAAGATCAAATTAAAAATTGATTAATTTGTAACCACACCTGAGGTAAGTTTAATTTTGAATTTAAAACTTCACATATTTGATTGAGCTAAAATGTAAATTGATTATCTCCAAACTTAAGTTGCATTCACAAAATATTGCTCTGGCCTACTCAGCAAAAATCAACCAGTTTGCTATAATTTCATTTCTTTCTATTTCTCATTTTCACCCGCTCTGGGTAGAAGCTGCTTTCATGCCAAACGCCCAACTTCTTGCCGTATTCTTCATGGTCTTGTCCATGACTTCGTACCAGATCAGTGCATCTTTTGCCAAACAGCTGTTTAGTGTACTGGATCCGATTACTGTCACCATTTTAAGACTCTGTTTTGCTGCAATCATTGTCTGCGTCATGTTCCGCTCTTGGAAAATAATTTCACGTTTGCCTTTTTTAAAATGGCGGGATTTACTCTGCTATAGCGCGGCTTTAGGGGTCATGAATATTTTATTCTATCTGTCACTTGGTCGTTTACCGCAGGGCATTGCGGTAGGTCTGGAGTTTATTGGCCCTTTGGGCCTGGCTCTACTGTCGATTAAACACCGTAGTGATTATATCTGGGTATTGATGGCCATTTTGGGCATCGCGCTGATGGTGCCATGGGGACAGGCCAATAGCAGTAATTTTGACCTGTTGGGCGCAGCTTGTGCCTTGGGGGCAGGTTTCTGCTGGGCGCTGTATATTTTCTTTGGCCAACGTGTAGTTCAGCAGAATATCGGCATGCATGCACTGACCATTGCCATCAGTATTTCAGCATTGTGTCTGCTGCCGATCGGGCTCTACAACAACGCGCCCGCATTGATTGATACACAACATTGGGGCAAGGCCATTGTGATTGCAATTCTGGCCACCGCGATTCCTTATGCCCTCGATTTAAAAGCCTTACAGCATTTAAACAAAATGAGCTATGGCACCCTGTCCAGCCTCTCTCCGGCTTTAGCAGCTTTGACCGGTTTTCTGTTATTGGGTGAGAAAATCACGGTACTGCAAGCGGTCGCTCTGGTGTGTATTATGCTGGCCTCTGTCGGTGTGACAGTACGTGCCGCGCGTCAAGGAGCGGCAGAACGGAATGCATAAAGCCTGATTGGGATCTGGGCAACTGACTCAATATTTTCATTCATTTTTGTGCTTTCTCCCTTTAGGAGAAATACCTCGGAGAAATGAATCCGGATAAAAAAGACGGCTGTATCGCCATCTTTTTCATTTATTCGATTTGAAGTTAAAATTTAGCTTTGTACCAGCATATCTTTTTTCATGTCTTTATAACGTTGATATTCAGTCTTGTACTGCACTGCTAAAGCGGTCTTTTGCTCTTCACCGAGAATTTTACCCGCCTGCTGGAAGAAACCATGTTCCTCTTCTTTTAAGTGGTGATGCACTTTTTCGGAAAGCTTTTTGGCAATTGCAATCCAGCCCGGATTACTCAATTCTGTTGCAGTCAGCTCTTCAATCATCTCGTCCATTTCATGATGTTCCGCCAAGGCATGCCGGGTGATATTCAAGCCCGAATCGGTCATCATCAGGGGAATATAAAAATAGCGGTCTTCAGCCGCTTCATGGGCAAATAATTCATTCTTGAGTTGTTTGAACAGCTCACGACGTTCTGCTGTATCCCCTGAAGTTTGTAGTAATTTTCCTGCAAGATCACGCTGAATTTCATGACTTTCTCTTAATGCTTCAAAAATGGTGGTCATCTAATTTTTCTCCTGTTTTCGCCCTGCCTTTTTACATCATAGAAAGAAAATGGCATGGGTTCAGGAGGTTTTATAAGTACAAATTGTATAAAAAACTTTAATATTGAGAATGGTTTACATCTATTCTTATATAAAAAACATCTGATAGGCCATCCGGCAAATCAGTAAACTGACCAGAATCAGGAATAAAATCCGGATAAAGCCACTGCCATATTTAAAGGCTAATTTGACACCCAGCAAGGAACCACAGATATTGGCCACCGCCATCATCGCCCCGACCATAAATAGCACATTGCCGCTGGGAATAAAGAAAGTTAACGCTGCCAGATTGGTGGTGAAATTGGCAATTTTAGATAAAGCTGAAGCATGTAAAAAATCGACACTTAAATAACGAATGAAAAAGAAAATAAAGAAACTGCCCGTACCCGGCCCGAAAATTCCGTCATAAAATCCGATGGCCAGACTGCCCAAAACTGCCAATGCCAACATTTTCTTGGTGAGCTTTTGCTGAACATGCACCTGACCAAACTGCTTTTTCATCACGGTATAAATCGCGATGACAATCAGCATGATCAATACAAAAGGTTTGAGGATTTCGACCGGAATCAAGGTGACACTGGCCGCACCCATAAACGAGCTGATGAAACTGCAAGCTGCAATCACGCCCAAGAGCAACCACGGCAGTTTTACCTGACGCAAATAGGAAAATGCCGCAGAGCCAGTACCAAAAATCGAGGCCAGTTTGTTGGTACCAAATACGGTAGCCGGCTGTAAATGCGGCAGACTGCCCATAATTGCCGGAATCTGGATCAGACCACCACCGCCTACGGCAGCATCAATTGCCCCTGCAAAAAATGCAAAGACAATCAGACTGATGATGATCTCAATATCCATATTTCAGACCTTGCTTAGAGGTTTAAGACGCGTTTTGGCACCAGGCGTTTTTTATCACTAATTTCTGCCAAGCCTAAACATTTTTCACCATCAAAAACCAAGACCTGTTCAGCTGCTTCATGCTCGATATTACTTTCCATACCACGGCTAAAATATTCTACCCGCCCTTCTGGCACTTGGATTTGCGGGAAATGTTGCACCGGCGCATAAGCCGGCAACAACAACCTATCACGCTCGTCTTCATTCAAGCTTTCCAGATATTCAATGGTATAACTCGGGATCAAATCAAAATGACCGGTTTTAATGCGGTGTAAATAGGTCAGATGACCGTAAGTACCCAAGGCTTTGGCAATATCTTCACCGAGTACCCGGATATAAGTCCCTTTAGAGCAGGTAATATCCAGCGTGATGCTATTTTCAGTAAAGGATAAAAGCTCAATGGCCAGAATGCTAATCGGGCGCGCTTCACGTTCAATCTCGATGCCCTTACGTGCCAGTTCGTATAAAGGACGGCCTTCTTTTTTCAGCGCCGAATACATCGGTGGCACTTGCTGGATATCACCGATAAACTGTGTCAAGGTTTCTTGAATCAACGCTTCCGAAAGTTCAGGAACCGCTTTTTCTAATAAGACTTCGCCTTCGACATCGCCGGTGGTGGTGCTATGTCCAAGAAAGACCGTCGTTTGATAACGCTTGACTGAATCTAATAAATAATGCGAAAACTTGGTCGCCTCACCTAAACATATCGGCAATAAACCCGAGGCCAGAGGATCCAGTGCCCCAGTATGGCCTGCTTTTTGCGCACGATACAACCAGCGAACTTTTTGCAATGCAGCATTAGAACTAATGCCCAAGGGTTTATTCAAAAGGAAGACACCACTAAGATGACGACGCTGAATTTTAGGAGATGATGCTTTCATGGCAAAAAATCAGACATTTTATAAATTGGCGCCATGGTAAAACCCTGTGCGATGATTTACAACTTTTCTATGGTATCTGATGATTTTTATGGCATATTCAGCTGAATCAAAACTCTAAAAATAATGAAACCGAAAAAACAGGTGCATAGGATATGCAGAAATACAAGATATGGATCATTCTGGCTCTGGTGGTGCTGTGCTTTATCACCCTGATGCTCTGGCTATCTCCTCAGAATGAATCACAGACAGAGACTATTGGCCAATCACCTCTTAGTGAACGCCGCGGCGAACCTGCCGCATTAAGTATGACCAGCCCTGCCAATGCAGCGTTTTCCAGTGCCAGCCAGAAAGATACCGAAATCAATTGCCAGATGCAGCTGGATGCGAGTAACCGTCTGACTGTCAATGAACAGACTCGAAACTGTTTTGAATATTTTATTACCCAGTTTGGTGAAAAAAATCTGGCGCAGATTCAACAGGATTTTAAAACTTACATTCGCCAGAATCATAAAGAACCCGCTCTCTCACAAATTCTGGATTTATGGGATCGCTATATTCAGTATCGTCAAGGTTTAGGCCAACTGACTGCACCGACAGGCCTCGATCAGGAAGATCCGGCCTATTACTGCAGCATCTATAGCAGCACCCAGAATTTGCGTAAACAATATTTTTCTAATTATGAAATTGAAGGTTTATTTGGTACCGAAGACACCTATCATGAATATACGCTTGACCGTATGGCCGTGCTGGCAGACAACAGCTTAAGCGAGTCTGAAAAAGCCCAGAAGCTCAAAAATCTGTTTGAACAATTACCACAAGACTGGCAGGAAAATCTGGAACAACTGAATAAACTCGAAGATTTACGCAAACTCAGCGCAGACATTAAAGCGCGTGGTGGCTCAAATGTAGAGATTCGTCAAATGCGATTAAACCTGGTCGGCCCTGAAGCCACGCAACGTCTGGAGCAACTGGATGGCGAACGTGCTAGCTGGAAATCCAGTGTCACGACGTATCTCAATGAACGGGATAGCATCATGCAAAGTGGCATGAGTGACAGCGCCAAACAGCAAGCCGTCGAGAAGCTGCGCCAGCAACGTTTTCAACAGCCGAATGACCAGCTGCGGGTCGAAACCTTTGAACAGATTCATGATCAAGGCGGCAAGTTGCCCTTTGCGAATTAAGCCTAAAAGCCATCACCTGTTGATGGCTTTTTTTATGATCCTCATATCGAAAGCTTTATGCCTTCATATCTCCCGCCCTAACTTTGTTTCTAAATATTTCTTGTTTACACAAAATAACCTCAATGAGTGTTTTGTATTTCAACAACTTAAAATTTAAATACAGCCGTAAATAAAACATATTCTTACAATGTAAATCTCTTCTCTCTGTCGTGTCCTAAAATGACATGGTTTTAGCGCGTTGAAGTGAAAAAATACCGCTACTCAAAAGAAAAATTGCTCAGCCATAGAAGGCCAAAACTGTATGGTCCAAAGTCTGATTTTGTGGCTTACAACACTCTAGAAAAGCAATGATTGCTTTAATAACGATAAAATTAAAAAGGGATGCTTATGCGTACTTTCAGCAAGACAGCACAGTTACTGACTGTGACTTTAGCAACAACTCTGGGATTAAGCTTTTCTGCACAGGCCCATGCCACGGCAAGTGCGACACAGGTCACTGAAAAGGCAAGATCTGATTATGCCAAAACCAAATATCCTATTCTGATGGTACATGGCTGGCTAGGCTGGTCACGTATTGGCACCGACAGCATCGGGCTGGATTACTGGTATCAGATTCTACCGGATATGGCACGCAATGGTTCTACCGTCTTTGCTGCACAGCTGTCTCCGGCAAATAAGACAGCACATCGCGGTGAACAGCTGATCAGCCAGGTTGAAGATGTGATAGCAATCACCGGCAAACACAAAGTCAACCTGATTGGTCACTCTCATGGCGGGCCAACCGTGCTCTATGTCGCTGCCACTAAACCAGAATATCTGGCATCGATTACAGGCGTTGCTGGTACCTATCATGGTTCTAAAGTTGCTGACGATATTCAAAGCAATAGTTTAAGCCGCACCGCGTTTAATATTTTAGGTGACTATATTGTGGGACCTTTAATTGCACTCGCTCAGCTTAAACCTGAATTAGAAATCGATTTTGATGCATCCATGAAATCATTAACCCAAACAGAATCAAAAAACTTTAATGCAACTGTTGCAAAAGAAGCAGTCAAAGACGGCGTTTTAGCAGCAACTGAGAACTGTAATAAAAACCTCAAACCTAAAGATTCTAAAGGTATTTATTACTATTCATGGACAGGTGTGGCACAAGCCACCAATGCCTTAGACATCGATACGATTTTAATGCAACTGGGCCCACTGTCTTATGGCAATAAAAACAATGATGGTATGGTCGCACGCTGTAGTGCTTATATGGGCAAAGTGATTAATGACAATTACAAACTCAACCATACCGATCTTGCCAACATGATGTTTGGCTTGAAAGGTCTATTCGCCCCAGATCCAGTGACGTTATACCGTCAGCATGCCAACCGCTTAAAGCTGCAAGGTTTGTAAGCTGCTCGCCTTTATCAGGATTGATAAAGGCTTTGCTATATAAGCGGTCATCATTTTCCCGGATGAAGCAGAGATAGAATAATGAGAATAATAAGCCTGGTATTCAGTCTATTTATTGGATTCAGTTGTTCCTTGGCTTATGCCAAGCAGAGTCCATTGATTGAATATACACCCAAATTCGCTATATCCAGCTACGCCAAAACCCATTATCCGCTCATCTTTGTCCATGGCTTCGGTCTGGGCTTTAACCGCATTGGAACCGATAACATCGGTTTAGATTATTGGTATCAGATCCCGCAAGATTTAGCCCGTCATGGTGCGCGTGTATTTTCCGCGGAATTATCTGCGGTTGCATCCAATGAACTACGTGGTGAACAGCTGTTACTACAAATTGACGAAGTTCTTGCACTGACGGGTAAAGCTAAAGTCAATCTGATTGGACATAGTCAAGGTGGACCAACCATTCAATATATTGAAGCTGTTGCACCTGCCAAAGTGGCTTCACTGACCGCAATTGCAGGTGCGATGAAAGGCACACCTGTTTTTGTCAATGCCAGCCAGACACCTTTACTAGAACCGCTGATTCATGCCATTGGAACAATTCTGGGCTACAGCATGAATCTGGTGACAGCAAATCAATATCCGGTAAATATCACAGCGGCCTTAAGTGCCATGCATCCTGAAGACATTCGAGCCTTCAATATAAAATACGGTTCTGCTGCGATTCCTGAAGACTGTCAGACCCAAGGCATGAAGATCACAGCCAATGGCATTCATCATTACTTCTGGATGGGCAACCGGCAAACCACCAATCCTCTGGATATCATTGAATCGACTATTGTCAGTTTAGGCGGGACTTTCTTGAAAGGTGAAGCCAATGATGGCGCTCTACCTTTATGTAGTGGACGTTATGGTCAGATCATTCGTCAGGACTATGACCACAATCATTTCGATGAAGTGAACCAGTTCTTCGGCATTTTAGGGCCTTTTGCCCAAGACCCGATTGCACTCTATCGCCAACATGCCAACCGGCTCAAACTGCAAGGCTTATAAATCATTCACTGCTATCCATCAATCATAATTTTTAAATACAGCAACTTAAAACCTAACTCGCCCGTTTCGGATGGGTCATTTGGCAAAGCAGGATAAGAATCATCCTGTCAAAACAACAAAAATGAGGAAAATATATGAAATACGGCTTATTCATCACCAGTCTGCTGCTGGCTGGCACATGTGTCACGGCTCAGGCATCCACTCAAGCCAGTCAGGTCACAGCGAAAGCCAGCTCACACTATGCCAAGACCCAATATCCCATCGTGTTTGCACACGGGATGGCAGGCTTTATCCGGGTCGGAACAGATCAATTTGGTCTGGATTACTGGTATCAGATTTTACCAGATCTGGCCCGCAATGGTGGCAATGTCTGGGCGACCCGAGTATCGCCGTTTAACTCATCAGAAATTCGCGGTGAACAACTCTTAGAACAAGTGAAGGAAATTCGGGCGATTACAGGCGCATCTAAAGTCAATCTGATTGGTCATTCTCATGGTGGTCCCACGATTCGTTATGTCGCTGGTGTAGCGTCTCAACTGGTCGCCTCTCTGACTGCGGTCGGTGCGCCGCATAAAGGCTCACCAGTTGCAGATCTGATTCTTCAGGCAGAAGATACGCCACTACAAGGCCCTTTGGTCGGTGGGATTAATCTAGTATCTAAAGCCATCACCTGGGCCCAAGGACTGGATCCAAACAGCTTCCCGCATGATTCTCTTGCAGGTGGTCGCAGTCTGACACTGGCAGGATCGGCACAATTTAATCAGAAATATCCGCTGGGAATGTCAAGCACGACCTGTGGCGAAGGTGCCTATAAACAGAATAATATTTATAACTATTCATTTACCGGCACCGGCACAGTCACCAATATTCTCGATCCTGACTCTGCTTTGAAAGTCACCAGCCTGCTGATTGATGGTGGCAAGGACAATGATGGTCTGGTCTCTCGCTGTAGTGCCAAATTTGGTAAAACCATTCGTGATAACTACAACTGGAATCACTTAGATGAAGTCAATATGGTCTTGGGCCTGAAAAGCATCTTTGCCCCTGACCCGGTCGATGTGTATCGCCAACATGCCAACCGGTTGAAGCTGCAAGGCTTATAGTTCTTATATCAATATTAGAATATAAAAAATGCGCCCAAAGGCGCATTTTTTAACTCGAGATAAAACTTAACTTGAGCCTAAACTTAAGAAGCTTTAACTTTACGAGCTGGTAATTTTTCACGGATACGTGCAGCTTTACCAGACAATTCGCGTAGGTAGTAAAGTTTAGCGCGACGAACATCACCACGACGTTTCACTTCAACTTTAGCTACGATTGGAGAGTGAGTTTGGAATACACGCTCAACACCAACACCGCTAGAAATTTTACGTACTGTGAACGCAGAGTTCAAGCCACGGTTTTTCTTCGCAATTACCACACCTTCAAAAGCCTGAAGACGCTCACGGTCGCCCTCTTTAACTTTTACAGAAACAATCACTGTATCACCTGGTGCGAAAGCAGGGATGTCTTGTTTCAATTGTGCATTTTCAATTACTTGAACTAAAGGATGCTTACCGCTCATGGGGTATCTCCAATAATGCGAGTCAGAAGAGGTCTGATCATCGCGGGGGCTAGAGGCTAAAGCGCATAGACCCGATTATCTTTCCCTTTAAAGTTGACCATCTCAACTTTAAAGAGCCTATTAAAGAATACTTAAACTCAATTTAAGTACCGTTTTCGAAGACAGCACCAATTTCTCAGCAATGTCTTACAAATCTTTCAGCCATTTTTTTTGCTGCTTGGTCAATTCTACTTGTTCGACCAGTTCAGGTCGACGTTCAAGTGTCCGTTGATAACGCTGCAAAAACCGCCATTTTTCAATGTTTGCATGATGACCTGATTTAAGTACCTCAGGCACATCCAAACCTTCAAACTGGTCAGGCTTGGTATATTGTGGGCAGTCTAACAGACCATCCACAAAGGAGTCTTGCACATGGGATTGCTCATCAGACATCGCCCCCGGAAGCCTCCGGATAATACTGTCCAATAAAACCATCGCTGGCAGTTCACCACCCGACAAAACATAATCACCAATTGACCATTCCTGATCAACATATTGCTGGATCAAACGTTCATCGACCCCCTCATAACGCCCACACAGTACAATCAATCCGTCATATTGAACGAAGTCTTGTACTGCAGTTTCGTTTAAGGTTTTTCCTTGCGGTGACATATACACCACAGGAACATGAACTGCGCCTGCTTCATTTGCAAGCTCTTTGGCACGGTGGATTGCTTGTGCCAAAGGCTCCGCCATCATCACCATACCCGGACCACCACCGAATGGACGTTCATCCACCCGTTTATAGTTGCCCGTCGCAAAATCGCGAGGATTGATGCAATGAATTTGCATCAAATCACGTTTTGCTGCGCGCCCGCTAATACCGTAGGCTGTAATCGCTTCAAACATTTCAGGAAAAAGCGTAATGACTGCAAAAAACATCGCAGACTCCCGTATTTCCGAAAAATTCTTAGTAGTCTACGCCCCAATTGACGTAGATACGACCAGCTTCAAGATCAACGCGTTGCACCACATCTTTATGCCATGGGATCATTCGCTCTTCGCCGTCGATGCTGACGGCAGTTGCGCGAACCACCATCACATCGTTAGCACCTGTTTCAAACAGCTCAAAAATTTGACCGAGATTGACTTCTTGTTCCTGATCGTCCAGACCTAACACAGTTAGACCTTTTAAATCCGACCAATAGTACTCATCTACGCCTGCTTGAGGCAGTTGCGATTTAGAGATCCAGACATTGGAGCCAACCAGTTCGTCTGCGCCAGTGCGATCACTCACACCTTTCAGCGAAACAACCAGGCCTTTACCATGTGGCTTCCAACGTTTTACATCGACAATTTGCCAACCTGCTTTGGTCTCAATGTACCAAGGCAGATAGTCAAATATGTTGCTCATGGGTTCTGTATTGGAATAGACCCAGAGCCACCCATTTAATCCATATGCTGAACGCAACTGTCCAATCTGAATACGATCTTCGGGAACATTCTGTGTTGGTGTCATGGGCAAGCTACTACCTAATTTATATAAAAATTATGCAGCAACTGCAGCTTTTTTAGCTTGAGCAGCTAAAGAAGCAACACGATCAGAAGGTTGAGCACCTTGAGAAACCCAGTGAGCAAAACGGTCAGCATCTAAACGAAGTTTTTCTGCTTTACCTTGAGCTGTAGGGTTGAAGAAACCGATACGTTCGATGAAACGACCGTCACGTGCATTACGGCTATCAGTCACAATGATTTGATAGAACGGACGTTTTTTAGCACCACCGCGTGCAAGACGAATAACAACCATGATAGAACCTTATAGTTTTTACGGATTATCCTTGTACCGACCATCGATACAGCTCAAACCCCTTTCATAGAGGGCAGTATTTTACTTGAACTTTGCCCTGAATGAAAGATTAAAAAGTGTTTAGGTAGAATTTTGGATTTACTGAATCTGGTATTAGTTATCAGTTCCATGATGAATTTGATGAGAAGTTACACGCATCAACTCCTTTAGACCAGAATTGTTCACCTTTATGATTTAAACAAAGCCATCCATCACCTTCCTGTTTTGTCGAAATTTTTGGTTCAGCTATTAACTCCCATGCTCCCTCTACTGTCACAGATGATAATTCAACCTTGTATAAGGGTTTACTATTCTGTGGAATTTCCAACAATGCTGGATACCCTAAATCTGTCAGTTTAATCACAGAACTTCCGTTTGATAAACTTCCTTGAGAAACTTTATAGCGCTGAATCTTAGAAGCAATGTCAACTAAAGTGGTTTGAGCATCAACTCGATTTGCTTTGATAATATATTGATTATAACTAGGGATAGATATAGCAGCTAAAATTCCTAAAATGACAACAACAATTAAGATTTCTATCAAGGTAAATCCTGATGCTTCTTTTACCATGTTTTAGCATCTCCATTACATTTAAACTTTACTTCGGAAGGAAGTAAGGATTTACATTTAAGCCCATCACTCGACATTAAATAATTATGTACCTTATTATCAGATGCAAGAACTTGAATCATCCATCCTCTTCCCAAAACACTATCCCCATTTAATGTCTGGGCTGTATCATCTAAATCAACTATTTTCAAGGTAAATCCACTCGGTAAATTAGCAGACATATTAAAGTTTTTATAGTTAAAATTTCGTGCTTTATGCCGTTCTAACTGTTCAGAAAGAAGTAGAATCTGGGATTCTACTTTTGCTTCCTGACTTTTTCTAATATAAGCCTGATAACTAGGAACGACGATCATTGCTAAAATAGAAATAATCACCACAACAATCATCAACTCTATTAAGGTAAAGCCTCTTATGTTCTGCATACCCCCCCCTTATCTTTCATACCAACGTTGAGAAATAAATTGGGTTTTGCCTTTATAATTCTTTAACTTATTCGTATTTGGAATATTAAGCACCATTGAACGGTCACGATTCATACCACCAAAACTAATACCAATATTCCCCTTTCCTAATTCGAATTCATTATCATATTTAACTTCATCTCCGGTGGAATTTTTACTTGTAAAACATTTTTTTCCACCATACGGTAAACAAAATAACTTTACTTTACTTTCCCCTCTCACTCCACCAGTACAATCAACATCATCTGGTTCAATATTTGCATTAAAGATACTGACATATAAGTCATTATCGATAGCTACATGATCATTTAATATACGGTACTTAGCTGGCATTGGATAATACCATCCAGCTATGTGTGTAGAAATTGAGTCAGTACCCTCTTTATTGAGAACAAGATTACTCACAAGAATATCTTTTGTTTTTAATTGACTAGATGTCAAAACAGATAAATTTCGTTTAGTTACATCTTTATCAAAGAGTACAAACATTGCATCATTTTCATTCGCACCAGCAGACATAGGAGAGCTTAAGTCTCCAGAACCCACTGTCACCACAGCCATATATCCATTTGCAGTATTATGAATAGTAAATGTAGGTGTCGTGTAAAAACGAGGAGAGTCTTTGCCATTGTTTGCAATTAAAATACGTGTCACACGTGCCGCTTCACCAGAGGTCCCTGTCGTAGATTTATTACTCCAATCTACACGCCATAGTTGACCACCTAAATCCCCAAAATAAAAATGATCTGCTAAACCATCGTTGTTACGGTCTACTGCTTTAATTTGACTTACCACGCTATATTTTAAATCATCAACTTTATTAGATTTTACAGTATTCGTAGCATTTTTACTTGACCACCATAATAAATCTCCATTATCAGCATCAAACATATAAATGCCTGCGCCTTTAGTCGGAGTTAAAGAATTATTTGGATTTTCATACACTCGGTCATATCCACCACCAACAACCATTACGAGCTTACGCTTACCTTGCCAATTCACCCAAGTAATTGTAGGTTTAGACCAACTTTCGCCCATATGTGTGAGTGCTGCGGGGGCATCGACTGCTGCGGGATCAATTTTAAATTTAATTTTCGGTGTACCTGAGGTGGACGTAACATCAGATAAATCTAAGGCATAATAACTTCGCCCTCCCATACGTAGACCACCATAGATCCATTGTTTACCTCCTTTTACGGTAACTTCAGGGTTCGTTCCTGTTCCTTTAGTCACGTATTCTGTATAGGCCGTCCAAGGAGCATCTATGCCGTAATGAAGTTCACCGGATTGTTGTTGATTGTTTAAAAAGCCTTCAGCTTGTTTATCAATTAATTCACTTGGAGCAAAAGCAAATACCTCTTCACCACCACCATAGCCATTTTTAGCATCTCCAGCTTTGACTACATGTAAAAGACCAGCAGTTGAACCAAATACAATTAAATCATCTCGGTCAGTATAGGTTAAAGTATCTGTTTTTTCATCGTATGCCGTTTTTCCGCTTTGAGTTAATAAAATAGGCTTTGAATGCATGACTGCGCCCATTTGTCTTAATTTAGCATTAGTATTATCAGTTAAAAATGTTTTGAAAGTCGTATGACTTGCAGCCGATGTATTTGTTGTTAAAGATGCAGCAATATCACTATCGACATCATATCCAAATAGTGCTGCTAAATATCCACGCTTTAGGTCCTGTGCGAAATTATTAGCAGTATTTAGTTTGGATAAATCCTCGGATTTCAGCTGTATCAGATCTCCTTTTTTAATAGTCGAAGCAAGTGATTGGTTATCCTTTACAGTTATTTTTTGGCGATCTGTAAATACTTTTCTTTCAACAAACTCTGTAGCTGTACGTTCCACTTTAATATTGCTTAAAACACCACCAATTCTAACGGATACTCTTTTATCTTCTCCATCTACACGTTTAATAATTTCTTTTTTAAGATTTGTTGCCCAATAATCATAAGGATCATCTACAGATATCCCCTCATCCGTCATAATAGCTTTACCATCACGATCCTGCAATGTACCTGCTTCATTTTTATATTTTTTTACATTCCCTACCCACGTTACTGCTGTACTGCTAGGCTGCGGATCAAATTGAGGGAAATAGCCCCATGGCTGAATATTCTGTGTATCTAAATTGTCCACAGGGATTGTTACTGAACCTGTAGTAACTGCAGGAATATATTTATCCAAAATTTTTAAGAACTTATTTACACTAGAAACTACTGCTTCAGAGTTAGTTCCTGTATAAAAACCACCTTCCCCCAGCTCTCCCCACGCCTTAGCATCTGCGATATCATTTTTACGTTTTGCACGCTCACTTTCACCAACATCACTATGAAAAGTTCCAGACATGTCGGTACCAAATCCCACAACAGCAGTCAGAATAGACACTTTTTGAGGATTATCAGCATCTACAAGTTTTTTCGCTAGACTTCCTATACATTTCCAGTTATCCCGAGCGGTGTTACCATCATAATAGTTAACAGTACTTTTTCCTACTTTTGTTGTTCTTGTTCCAAGTACAGTTGAATCACAAGCAAATGATACTGAGTTTAAAGCAGCTTTTGTAATATCTAAAGCACTATAATCACTCGGATATTCAGGAACACCATCTGTTAGAAAATAAATTCCTTGGGTATTACATTGTTTTGTTGAGTCGATTGTTGCAGGCTTTATATAATTATTATTATTACGAATAATTGAATTATCTGAACTAGATTCTAAAAATCCTGAACCAGACTTACTTTTTGTTGACGTTCCTAACATATAAGAAGCAACTTCAGCATACGCTGCTGCCGTAGGAGTACCATTAATTGCAGAAAGACTCTTAACGGCTCTTAACAAACGAATACGGTGCTCTTCCTGAAAAGTTACATATTGTTTTTGGTTTTTTTTAATTTCTGCTCCAATTTCAGTTACTGTACGTTCTCGGTAAGTATATTTTGTACGAGCACTATTAGTATAATAAACCCAATCATTACTCTGTATATTTGAATTTTTAATTATTGTTTCGGCTTCTTCATCAACTCTAATAGGCTGAGTAGAGGTCTTCCAATTAGTACAATTTAAGTCTAATGAATCCCATTCTGTACACTCCTGTACTGTATCACTTTTAATAGTTTGTACTTGATTAACTGAAGGTTCTTGATTTTGACTATTACCAAAAGTTGCATAATTCCTATCACAGTAATTAATACAGTTTTGTCTTTCTATATAAACTTTTTTAGAAGCACTATATTCTATTTCTCTCTCTTTAAATATTTTTTTATTATCTACCAAATCATTCAGTTTCCTTGCTTCTAACTTAATTCGTCCAGTTTGATGGTTAAATGTAGATAACCCTACAGCAAGTTTATCCTCAATTGGAGATAGAACTTTACCATTAACTGTTCCTCCACTCAGTAATATATTCATCCCATCTTTTACACTTTGTAATCGATTCTCTCCGAATTTATTGCTGTCTGGATTCATACTCCCTGACACATCAATCATAAACATTAATGTCGTTTGTGATGTTTGTGGAGCTTTATATAATTCAATATCACTACCATATGCAGCACTACATACCAAGACAGTCATTGCACTCGCTTGGCTTGCTACAACTATTTTTTTGAATTTAGTATTCATAGCAAAAATCCCCTTAACTGCCTTGTTTCGCATAACTAATTACTGCATAGTCCATAACCTGTTGGCTATACGGCATACCTAAATCACCCAAACACTTTGCCACAGTATTTTCATCTGAATATCCTGGAATTTTTTCATTCATATTATTTTCAAAGCATTCATTAACTTTATCTTTAGTCCAAGATTTTGTTGCAGCCCCCGGCAGTACTGAAGTTATAATGATTCGAACAGGCTGCACCTGATCCAACTGAACCGTAGTTGTATCAGTACCCAGAGGGAAAAATTTAAATGGCACATCAGTATCAAGACTAGCTTTTTTTACTGCAATTTGAGTAATTACTGTATCTCTCGATGAGGTAAAAAAGTTAGAACTGTGCTTACAAAACCCTTCTGAGCCGAGTTCTCTATTTTTAATAACGATTTCTTTTTTACCACCTTCTTCTTTCTCTTCCCAATAAATAATACTTGTTCTTGACAAAGAGAACATGGTTGAGGCTGTCTTCGGTCTATAGCAGAATACAACTTCCTTATTTAAAAATTGATCCGATTTTACTAAACCCAGCATCCCCAAAGAACTCAAATTTTTTTGAAGTAAAGTACTGTCCCTATTATCTCTCTCTATTGCAAAAAAAGCGGCATCACTATTTTGCTGTAATAATGCTTGTATTTGACTATTAGTCGCAATATTTAAACCAGTTAAACTTTGCTTGATTGCTAAAGCCCCAATTATAGTGACCAACAATAAAACAAACATGACAACAATGAATGCTGCACCCTGCTGATATCTATTATTTATCATAGCTCCTCCATAAGACCATAACCATTACGGAGTGCTATGGTTTGTGTGATTACTTCTCGAAGGTATTTATTATTTTTAGTATCTTTTACCTCAACCTCTTCATCTAGCACATTAAATTTAGTTCGTACAGTTTCATTAGTACCAACCGGATCATAACCTCTGGACAATATCCCAAGTTGTATAGACATAATTCTTGGTCTTGCAACTGTATCCTTTACGAGCTTATTGTCTCCATCAAAATAATCTTTTACTGATACATAGCGATATTCATCACTATCATTTTCTTTAATACCAAGAAGAAATTTAAAATGATCTACACGTCTGATAACAATTTGCCCATTATCCCCTAAACCGGTAATCGCTTGAGGAGGAGTTGCAAGTAACGTTTGATAACGCCCTGCATCACAAGCTAATGCATATCCATATCCATCCCCATCTGTTCGCAAAAAATACCGTTGAACAATAAACGTTCCACGATCAATTTCATTCTGTTTAATCTCATTACCTTCACAATCAAAAGTGTTTGGTTCATATGCACGATATTGAATAACTAATTGATCACTTTCGCCTGCAGTTGAAGTATGAATACCCGTCCTAGATACTAAATCCAAACCACTATTAGTTTTCAAATGAGAGGGAAAATTCATAGATTGAGCAGCAAGCTCATCCTCTGTTAAATCGCTATAGCTACTACGACTTGTTAAAACAATGCCGCCATAATCATTCCGATCATTAATAATTGCTTGATTAGCATCTAAATTTGCCAATTTAATATCACGAATAATATAGTTTAATCCAAAATTACCATTGTCTTGCAACTCTGACATAGACTTTTGCATGTTATAATTTAAGGTGCTTGTCAATAAAACTTGCAAAGCAGCAGCGGCAACAAGTGTTCCAATTAACAAAGTAACGAGCACCTCAACAAGAGACATACCTTGAATACTTTTTTTCATTAGTAGGCCTCCATTACTATACATTTAGAATTAGAATGGTAAGTACCATTATTAGTACAATCATTTTTACCACTACCATTCTTTGGTTGTGTTTCATCCCAAGCAACATAGATACAATAACGCTCGCGCATTAAACCATCGCAAGGCTCAAAAGCAATCTTCATACCAGTTTCTGAAGCTTTTGCTTTTATTTGCCTAACATCTTCTATTGCTAATTTTTGGTAATCACATTTTTTTTCTTTAAAACAATTATCATATGGCTTGCCTAAGCTACTCCGAAATGCATCCTCATAAGAGTTTAATTTTTCTTTGCCTTGCTTATCCGCTCTCTCTACTTCAATATCTTTAGACAAACCTTGTTGATTAGCACGAATTTTCTCTGCTAAATCCCTTGCAAGATTAATTCCCTGTATGCGCTTAGTTGCTTCAATAGAGGCTTCTAGCGCTCTTACTTGCAATATAGAATAACCAAGTACTGCAATTGCCAGAATAACTAAAGCAACTAAAACTTCTACCAAGCCCATACCCTTTTGGTTAATGATCATGCGCATTTACCTCCTAAGCCCGAGTCAGGCAAGATCTCTACGCGACCAAATGCAGTCAATCGCAAAAACTGTTCAGCCTTATTATTTTTTACTGATATTAAAATATGCCCTTGAAGGTCTTTAACATTCCCTTGAATATTAAATTCTATAGTTTCTAAACTTTCTTTTTTTTCTTTTAATACTTTGTCTTTACACTCTGCTGTATAAAATTTAATTTCGGTTTTTTCATTATCACTATTCCAGTAAATGTTCTGACTATCAGATTGACCATCTTTTTTCAAATGAACAGTAATCGGCTTTCTATAGATTGCAGAGTTCGAACGAGCTATAGTCAAGACACTTGCTAAGTCTCTAACCGTTTTCTGTACTTGTCTATTTTCTTGTATTGTAGAAAGTTTGGGAGCAGCAATTGAAGCAATAATACTCATAATAACCAATACTATAACTAACTCAATTAAGGTGAACCCCTGAATTTTACGCATACTCTCCCTCCCCTAGGTCTAAGCCTGACCCATTTAAACTATTACTTATTAGAATTACAAAAACTACACACAACAGACAAAAGGTATAAAAAAACAGATAATTGCCAAAATCCAATTATCTGTCAATTTTTAAAAAATTCAGAATGTTAAATGCTTAACACTTCAGACTTGAGTTACCGAAATACGTAACTCTTTCGGCAAACTAAAGGTGATATTCTCTTCACGTCCATCCAGCTCTTTAGGCGCTTGTGCACCCCATTCCTGTAAACGCTGAATGACTTGTTTAATCAGAATTTCCGGTGCAGATGCGCCTGCTGTTACCCCAATCTGGGCATTTTCTGCAAACCATTCCTGTTTGAGTTCATCTGCATTATCGACCAGGTAAGCTGCTTTACCCATACGTTCCGCCAGCTCACGCAAACGATTTGAATTAGACGAGTTTGGTGAACCGACCACAAGTACGACATCACAACGTTCAGCCAAGTCACGTACAGCATCCTGACGGTTTTGTGTCGCATAGCAGATATCGTCTTTACGCGGCCCTTGAATCAGCGGAAATTTCTGGCGCAAGGCATCAATCACTTTCGCTGTATCATCAATTGATAAGGTCGTTTGAGTAACAAAAGCAACTTTTTCAGGATTGCGTACCGTTAAAGCAGCGACGTCTTCTTCATCTTCAACCAGATAAATCTCACCACCATTTTTTTTGTCATATTGCCCCATGGTGCCTTCAACTTCGGGATGGCCCTCATGACCAATCAGGATCGCTTCTACACCTTCACGGGCATATTTGGTCACTTCAATGTGCACCTTAGTCACTAAGGGACAAGTCGCATCAAAAACCTTCAGACCACGACGTTCGGCTTCTTGTTGTACCGCTTTCGAAACACCATGCGCGCTAAAAATCACGATATTATCGTCAGGAACTTCGTCGAGTTCATCGACAAAAATTGCACCACGCTGATGTAGATCATCGACGACAAATTTGTTATGCACCACTTCATGTCGCACATAAATCGGTGGGTTAAAGCATTCTAAGGCACGGTTCACGATCGCAATGGCACGATCTACACCAGCACAAAAACCACGTGGGTTGGCTAAAACAATTTCCATAGAATCCTCAATACTCACACCATTTTTAGCGGTTCAATTGAAATAAATGTCAAACAATCGACTGGTAACTATTTAGTTTAAAGCCGGTCTACTCTAAAATAGAGAAGATATTTTATCATATCAGGAAAAATATCATGTCGGGTCTCTTGTTTGTCGTTTCTGCAGCGTCTGGAACAGGCAAAACATCCCTTGTTAAAGCCCTACTTGAGCGTGTCAATAACCTTCACGTTTCTGTGTCCCATACCACACGCGGTCAACGACCTGGTGAACTCGATGGCGTGCACTATCATTTCTCCCAGAAAGACGATTTTTTAAATCTGGTCAATGAAGGTGGTTTTATTGAATACGCAGAAGTATTCGGTAATTACTATGGTACCGCGCAGGCGACTGTTAAAGAACAATTGGCCAAAGGCCATGATGTGCTGCTGGAGATTGACTGGCAAGGTGCACAACAAGTCCGTCGACTTTTTCCTGAATCTCAACAAATTTTTATCTTGCCACCAAGTCAGTTTGACCTGCGTGAACGTCTGTCTAACCGGGGTACCGACACAGTTGATGTGATTGAACATCGTCTGAGCTGTGCAGTGGAAGATATGCAGCAATATAGCAACTTTGACTATATTATTATCAATGATGACTTTAACAAGGCACTGCATGATCTCGAAGCGGTCATTATCGCCAACCGTTTAACCTTGTCGCAGCAAGCCAACCGTCATGAAAAACTGATTCAGCAACTGATCACACCCACTGAACAGTGATTAAAACTTGAGTCTATAGACAAAGCCTTTTATACTGTGCAGTCTGTTAAAATTTATTATTCAAACGAGAATTCTTATGGCACGCGTCACCGTTGAAGATTGTTTAGACCATGTAGACAACCGCTTTGAGCTTGTACTAGTGGCAAGCAAGCGCGCGCGTCAATTGGCACGTCAAGGTATTGAACCAACTGTAGAATGGGACAATGACAAACCGACTGTTGTTGCTTTACGTGAAATCGCTGCAGGTCATGTATCCAAAGATATTTTGAAACAACGTGATCAGGACTATCAAACATCGAGTCTGGACCTTGCACTTTCTGCAAACAACCTTAATCTGGATGGCTTTTCTTTCCAATAAGCCCTCCTCCTGAAAAAAAGCCTAGTTTAAAACTAGGCTTTTTTTGTTTTCTGGCTTTTATATTTATGCTAGAACGGTTATAACTTAACAGTTAGCTCCCGAGTTTGTCCCGGTTTTCTGCTTTTAAGCATGAAAAAAATTGACAAGCTTTATGATTTCGATTTCATTAGAGCTTTCAGTTTTTTGTTTGTAAGAAAATCCAGTTTAAAAGGTGTTTTATGCCAGGGCCACAGGTCAGTCAAGCCAAGCAACAATTACATATCATTATCGACGCGTATTTAAATGAAAGCGAAGTCGAGCGTGTGCTTGCGGCTTGTGATTATGCAGATCTGGCCCATGAAGGTATTACCCGTAAAAGCGGCGAACCCTATATTCTGCACCCGATTGCGGTAAGCTGTATTTTGGCTCATATGCGGCTGGATACTGAAACCCTGATGGCCGCCCTGCTGCATGATGTTATTGAAGATACTGACTTTAACAAAGATGATATTAGCGAGACTTTTGGTTTTACCGTGGCCGAGCTGGTCGATGGCGTGACCAAACTCAGCCATTCCAGCGATAAAGAATATAATAAAGCCGCGTCATTCCGAAAAATCCTGCAAGCCACCTTACAGGATCCACGTGTCATTATTGTGAAACTGGCAGACCGCTATCACAACATGACCACTTTAGAGGCGCTGCGCCCGGACAAACGCGCGCGTATTGCCCGCGAAACCTTTGAAATTTTTGTGCCGATGGCACGTATTGTCGGCATGAATGAAATGGCAGACAATCTGGAACATCTGTGTTATCAGAATCTTGATCTGGACATGTACAACAACGTTCAGGCAGCGCTATTAGAAACCAAGCCAAAACGTTGTGAATATCAGGCGATCTGGGAACAAAAGCTGAATGATCTCTTAGAAGACTATAAAATTGAAGGTCGAATCAAAAAGAAAAATAACAATATTGAGCTGTTACGCCACTTTGTTAAAAATGATATTGACCTGCAAGAGCTGACCCATAGTCATGCCTTTGAAATTATTTTACAAAGCATTGCCGATTGTGACCGTCTGGCAGAGATTCTAACTCAAAGCTTTAAAATTCAAAGCTATGAAGATCATATTCGCCGTCCATTACCCGGTGGCAACCAGTCCTTGATGATGCGTTTAAAAGGCGAAAAGACGACATTGTCGCTCACCATTCAAACCGAACTGATGCGTAAAGCCGCACGTTTTGGTGTAGTACTGGGTGAAAATGCCCCGCAAGCCTGTCGTTCTGCAATTCAGGCCTCGATGCAAAATCTGAACGTGTTGGTCGATGGTGAATGCGCCAAAACCACCTTTAGTGAATTACTGGATTATCTGCATCAGGAAAAAATTTGGGTATATACCCCGCATGGGCATTTACACGAATTGCCACAAGGTGCCACAGCGGTTGATTTTGCTTATGCGGCCAGCCTGTTCCTGGGTAACCATGCCATCGGGGCGAAAATTAACAATGAGACCAAACCGCTCTCTACCCCGCTAGTCAGCGGCCAGGTGGTCGAAATCATTACCGATGTCCTGGCAACCCCCAACCCGGACTGGCTCAGCTTTATCAACACCCAGAAAGCCCGCCGTGCCATTCAAAATATCTTGCGCGATCAGGATCTGGACGAACAACGTCTGGTGGGTCAACAGGCACTAAATCGTGCACTAAAACTGTTTCATCGCTCAATTCGAGATCTGACCGAAGCAGACTGGAAAAACCTGCTGGAATGGCGTCATGTTGCGACCAAAGAACAACTCTTTGAGCAGATTGCAGTCGGTGATTTATTACCGCAACTGGTGGCCAATCATTTATTCGCCCAAGACCAGCATCAGAATATTGCTAGCTCAGGGCGCCTGATTCAGGGCACTGAAGGTGTGGATGTCAAATATGCACATTGCTGTAATCCGGTGCTGGGCGATCCGATTCAGGGTCATTTGACTCGTCGTGGCCTGATTGTGCACCGTTCACGCTGTCATAACCTGCTGCATGAACAGCATCAGCACCCTGAAAATATCATGCCCTTGCAGTGGACTGCCGACGATCTGGACGATATCAGCTTTAGCGCCTATCTCAGCATTGATCTGGCCATGGATGATGAGCAGATTTCCGACCTGATTTATCAATGTCGTAAAGCACATTCAGGGGTAGAGATGGTACGCACCCAGGATGAGCAGACCTATGTCAATATCGTGGTGCATAACCGCAAACAGATTGCCCAGATCATCCGGGACCTGCGTATGTATTTCGGTTTTCCAAGAATTACCCGTCTGACCCGGCCCGTCATTCTGAGCGAAGCATCTAAAGCGAGTTAATCATTTAAAACGATAATGCTGTTGTCGGCTGGATTGATCGAATATGATGTATGTTGATGATAAAAGGAGAAATTAATGTCCCGCCAAGTGATCCATACTGAAAATGCCCCTGCTGCGATTGGCACCTATTCGCAAGCCATTTTAGTCGGTGATACCTTATATCTATCTGGTCAAATTGGCTTAGATCCTTATAGTATGGAATTGGTTGAAGGCATTGAAGCACAGATTCGCCGTGTATTCGATAATTTAAAAGCCGTCTGCGAAGCGGCCGGTGGCTCTCTGGCAGACATCGCCAAACTGAATATTTATCTGACTGATTTATCGCACTTCCAGCTGGTGAACCAGATTATGGGTGAATATTTTGCCCAGCCTTATCCAGCACGTGCAGCACTCGGTGTTGCCAGCCTGCCAAAAGATGCTCTGGTCGAGATGGATGGCGTTGTTATCATTCAGCAATAATTTTTAAAATTTATTTAATACCTAAACTTCTATATTGAGTTTGCAATCATGAATCACTCAAGCAAAAACCCGAGCAATAATCGGATTTTTGCTTGAGTGATATTTTTTTATCTAAATCACCAATCACAATAAAAGCTATTTCAAATGATTTTTATTGACAAACGATAACAATTATCAATAATATTACTTATCTTATTTAAACACTGTGGTTGTGTCCTATGTACGTTTGTTTATGCCGTGGCATTACAGATCAAGACATTAAAGATGCTATTGCAAATGGCGCTGAAACGTATCGTGATGTGCGCGATACACTGGACTTGGGAACCTGCTGTGGCCGCTGTGCACCAGAAGCCCGTATGATCATCAGTGATGAAGTTTCACAAATTGCGGCCCGTTTGGCTGTGGCCGCCTAAACCGAATAAAGATAATCATAAATCAATGATCTCAGATCATTCCTCCTCCCCCGCCTCTGACTCTGGCGGGTTTTTATTGCCGTTGATCTAAGCCTGGATCGATTTGATTGCGATTTTCATTTGCTGTTCTATAAATTACTCGCCATTGCCCCCTGACTTGCTTTACTATCATGAGTTAGAGTGCTTTCTTAGAAAGATAAAACAGGTTCAAATGGAGTTATGTGATGAAAGGCAATCGTGATGTGATTAATCAGCTCAATCAGGTGTTGTATCACCACCTAACTGCAATTAACCAGTATTTCCTGCATTCGCGCATGTTTAATGACTGGGGTATTGAGAAACTGGGCTCGGCAGAATATAAAGAATCGATCGTGCAGATGAAGCATGCCGATAAAATTATTGAACGGATTTTATTTTTAGAAGGTCTGCCAAATCTGCAACATCTGGGCAAACTGTATATCGGCCAGCATACTCAAGAAGTGCTGCATTGTGATGTACGTAAAGTTAAAGAAAACATTGAGACCATTCAGAAAGCTGTTGCACTGGCTGAAACTGAAATGGATTATGTGACCCGTGATCTGGTACAGGAAATTCTGGAAAAAGAAGAAAACTATCTGGACTGGACTACGACACAAATTGATCTGATTGAAAGTGTGGGTATCGAAAACTATATTCAAAGTCAGCTCTAAGCTTCGATTTAAAATCAAAAAGCCAGCAGATGCTGGCTTTTTTGTACTTATTAGCGCGGCATATCCCGAGTCACCTCTGCATAACTCAGTTCAGTTTTCTGAATCGTATTTAAACGCTGCAGTTGATGCTGTGCTTCATCGACATAGCCGTTATACGCCAATAAACGAATATATTTTAAAAAGTTGTATTTGGTTGGATAGCTCACCACCAACTTTTCATATTGATGAATTTCATCTTCGCTCATCTTGCGATAAGGATTGACCCGGATCCAGTCAATCCGGTGATTAAACTCGGTCAGCAGATAGATCGGCTTTTCATTGGTGATGTTTTCAGGCTGCATTTCATAGCGAATACTATGTCCGAGTTTTGGTACAGCAACATCATAATCTCGATAAATTACGACCAATAATAGCAATCCAAGACTGAAAGTCAGTTTCAGCCATATCGAAGGCAAAGTAATAGTTTTAATTTTCGGATTTTGCGCCAAGACCGTGCCCAGAATAAAACCGACTGGCAACAGGAAATAGGCATAATGCTGCGGAAACTCAAACATGGCATGGGTGACAAATACCCCGATCATCAAGATCCCGATGACAGATTCTGGTGTGTTAACCCATCTTTGCAACTGATAGCCCAAATAACCGAAATAGGCCAGAAATGGCAGACCGACAATCAGTCCATTCCAGAGTAAAAAGTCCAGAATAAAATTATGCGCGCTACGAATCCAGACTGGGCCTTGCACCGTATCGCTGATCGAGACAAAAGCCACACTGGTCTGATACCAGCCATAGCCAAACCATGGCTGTGCCTGAATGGCAGCCAGCATCTGCTCCCAGATCGCGAGGCGTGACATATCACCGGTGGCACGCGCTACCACATCCCGACTTTGCACGACATCTGCATCCATCGCTTGGGCAGCGAACTGACTGAGTAATGGAAAAGCCACGATACAGGTAATAAAAAAGATCAACCAAGCTGTGCTGTAGTACCATTTCAGGCGGATAATTCCTTTATATTGATAGAACGCCAGATACAGTATGATCGCAATCGCAGCCACCCATGCAGTACGTGATTGGCTTAAAGCCACTCCCATGACAATTACTGCTGCACATGCAAATAGCCACTTGGTCTTGATTTTTTTCTTTTCGTAGAGGTACAGACAGCTCATCAAAGCCATGACTAAAAAAGTCGCCATATTATTCGGCTGGGCAAAGTTGGCATAAGGTCGCTGGTTGCCACTAATATTGACCATGCCGGGCAATATTGCATCCAGATTTGTCCATTGGCAAATAGCAATCATGCCTGTGGCGGTACCTGAAGCCAGAAACACATAGCTCAGATTAATAAAGGTTTCTTCCCGGCTATAGTTTCCTGTTGAAAAGTTATAACCCAATACACTTGCCAGCCAAAAGCTAAAGACAAAAATGAAGCCCATCATGGCGATGCTAAAGAAAAATACCTGCCCTGCCAGAAAATGGATTAGCGGTACACAAGCAAGCAACAGTAAAGGCAAGCTTACTACAGGCAATTTTAGTTTTTCTTTTAGGCAAATTGCAGCGAGCGCAAATAATGCAAAGAAGGCATACAGTTCGCCCGTATAGGTGACCCACGGGCGATAATGAATGGGCATCAACCATGAAAGAGAAATAAGAATAGCAACAATAATAATTAAAAACTTCACATCAACTCTGAACATCAATCAATTTATTAGTTTTATATCTTATTCTTATATAATTGGTAAGTTAATTTATTTCTTGTAGATGTAAAGATTTCCCACCACGCCAAAATCTTGGAGTATTAACTCCTTCCATCCCCATACAATTTAAACAAGTTATATCTCTCCAATGGAATAATAAAAAATATCCAAAACAAAAAAATGCAATAATATAAAAAATATATTTATAATTAAATTTATTGAAAAATACTAAAAATTCTTTTTTATCATTATACTGATGAATCTGAGATAATAAAAAACCAATTACTAGCAAAAAATTCATTTGTGTTATAGGTGAAATAAAAATACCACTGAATAAACCATCTATTAATATAGAGATCGCACAAATAAATATAAATGGATTTATTTTTTCTCTATTTTTAAATAAATAAAAATAGAGAAAAAATAACAAAGAAATCATTAATATACCCCCTATGCCCCATTCAGAAATAAACTGAATTATAAAATTATGAGGAGAGGTTAAATATAACGGTGTATCTAAAGAAAAATTAGCCCCACCCTGCCCCCAAAAAGGCTTTTCAAAAAATCGATTTAAACCATAAACCCAAAGTTCATAGCGTCCACTTGTACTCTCCCTAAATACTGAATTTATAGTTATTAAATTAAAATTTAAATATAATTTATGCACCATAAAAGCCAAAAATAATAATACTACATTAATGGTAAGAAGTTTTCTTTTATCAGGATAAATATAAAATACCAAAACTTTAGAAATTAAAATTGATAATAATACGGAACGTGCACCGTCAAAAAACAACATTAAAATATAAAAAAAATATAAAAAAATAAAATACTTAGAAAATATATTTTTTTTATCAGAAAAATATAAGCTTAAACATATAGGCAATAGCAACATAGAATCAAAAAAACGATAATTATCTGCCCATCCATGCCAACCAATTAATTTACCTGTTTTAAGACTTATCAATATAGAAATATAAAATTCTACAACATTATAAACAGGTAATAAACATAATATAAGAAGAAGTAAATTAATTATTTTTTTATCATGCTTCATATTTGAATACATATATGTAGAGCATGCAAGTAAATAAAGCATAGAAAATTCTATTAAGGAAAATAATATATATTTATGAAATAAGATTGAAAATAATAAATAAAATATTATAAAAAAAATAAATAAAATTATTTTTTTATTTAAAATTATAAAATTAATTTTTTTTAAAGAAAATATAATTATTATAATATAAATTAAAAACCCAAAAATTCGAGACTGATCATATTGCAATACATATACAGGAGGTATAAAAACATATAGAAAGCTAATATAAAAAAAAATAATTAATATATATATAATTTTATTCATTATCTAATCACAAAGCTCAAATATATTTATTTGAGCTTTGCATAACCCTTTATTTTACATTAGCTACCAGTAGCAATTGTACACGCTGCAGTACCAGCAAGATCACAAGTAATTGTTTTATCGGTTCCATTTTTACCTTTTGCAGTAATAGACCCTAATGTTAAAAGATTAGCAACAGTTGTTGGCATCGTTGTAACATTATTACAATGCTTAAGTGTCGTTGTAGCTGGAATATTGCTTAAGGTTGGATTTTCAGAAATTTTTTCAGCTACGATTAATGAAGAATATGATTTCATTTCAGATAAACAAGAGGAATCATTTGCCTTTTGTGTATAGGTTTGATAAGCAGGAATCGCAATCGCAGCCAAAATACCGATAATTGCTACAACAATCATTAATTCAATAAGGGTAAAACCCTTTTGCATAGTTTTCATAACATTCTCCACAAATGTTTTGTTTAGTTATTAAGCTTAAAAAGAAAGCTAATTTATAGATAGCAGCAAGTGTGCCAAGTTTTATTATAATAAAATTGAGAGAAAAAACAGCACTTTAAAAAAATATTTTTATTTTTGTAACTACTGTGTTTTATTTTGTGTAACTAACTGACAAAAATCGTCAGTTAGTTGACTAAAATCACCCCAGAATAATCGGTTTATTCCCTAATTCATCTTCCAAATCATCTATTTTCCGATCATAGTACTGATCTAACACTTCTCCAATCTGCTTTACACCCTCAATGACGCCCTCTTTAAACCTCTGCTGAGCCAGATTTTGAATGATGCTTTGACAGATTTCATCCCAGACTTGCTGCGTCGTCGCATTCTTAATTCCCCGATCAATCACAATTTCAACCTTATGCTCGCAGAGGTTCAAATAAAGTAGTACACCACTATTATATTCAGTATCCCAGACGCCAAGCTCGGCAAAGAGTTGTCGGGCACGACAAAGCGTATCTTGATAATAAGCAGATCGTGAAGGCAGACAGCCCTCAATCACCACCTGAATCTCCCCGACATGTCCATGCTCAGCTTCTTCCACCGCCACTGCAATCGCATGCTGATCCTGCTTGGAGAAAAAACGCTTGGTGGCCGGCATATAAAAGAAATGCTTGAGCCAGCGCTTAAAGCTCGGCTGCGCATGTTCTTCCAGCTTCGGCCGCGTGACAATTTCTGTCGTATCTGTCGTTGTTACCATGAGCCTGATGCTCCTCCCCCACCAAATCCGCCACCGCCACCACCGAAGCCGCCGCCACCAAAACCACCACGACCACTACCGCCGCGGCCACCACCTGCCATAAAGGCATGTAAAATCAGCTGCGCAAGCGAGGTGACCAGTAAAAAGAATACCCCGGCACCAATCATTAAACTGGCAATTAAACCCATGCCATTGACCAGACCGGCAGCTGTGCCTGCAACTGCGGCAGTTGCAGCGCTGAGTTTTCTGCCAAAAATCATGGAGCCGACGACACCAGCAACAATAATAAACAGTACGCTACTGAACGTTGCCTTACTGGCTTTTTGTGCCTGATAAGCCTGTTCTTGACGCTCTTTCAGTTCATCTGCTGCCTGTGCGGCAATTTCAGGATCAAGATTTAAAATCCGTTCTATTTCAGCCAGTCCTGAGTCGATTCCCTGCGCATATTGAGCCTGTTTAAAATACGGCGTGATCTTGTCATGAATAATCCGACCTGCCACGATATCGGGCAGCACCCCTTCCAGACCATAACCGGTCAGGATCTGAATACGGCGATCATTGATGGCAATGGTCATCAATAAGCCATTATCCCGTTTGGCCGAACCGAGCTGCCAGGCGTCGGCCACCCGCATGGAATAATCAAAAATGTCTTCCTGTCCCGTGGTGGGAACAATCACGACACCAATCTGGCCTTTACCGGCATTATGCAAGTTTAAAATACGTTGACTAATGGTCTGCTTTTCAGCAGGACTGAGTATATTGGCCTGATCAATCACCGGTTCATTCAGACTGGGTAAATCGCGCTGAATCTGGCCTTCGACCATATCATTGGCAATTTGTGGCTGCTGGGCTGAGGCTATTTCAGTAGCCGTTTGAGCTGTTTGAGAATTAGTCGCAGCCGGATTTTGCAATATTTCACGTGCAACAATAACTTCTTCGGTATCCGTTGCTGTCGCGGTCTCACTCCAGGCCAGATTGCTCAGACTTACACTTAAACTGATCAACAAACCGGCACAGAATTTTGCCGTCAGATTATGCCTCATTGCAGCCACTCTCTCTTTTGCAAAATTTGATCTTAATCAAATGAAACCGTTGGAGCATTTTGTGCACTTTGCTCGGCACTAAAGTTTGGTTTGGTATCCATACCAATTACTTTGGCGGTCATCACTTGCGGGAATTGACGTGCATAAGAGTTAAAGTCCTGAACCGTAGTGATATAACGGTTACGTGCTACGGCAATTCTATTTTCAGTGCCTTCCAGCTGTACTTGCAAATCACGGAACTGCTGATTGGCTTTCAGGTCTGGATAATTTTCAGTCACCGCCAAAAGACGCGATAAGGCACTGGTCATTTGCGACTGCGCTTCCTGATAACGCTGGAATAATTCAGGATCTTCCAGCACTTCTCGATCCACTTTTAAACCGGCGACATTGGCACGTGCTTGAGTAACTTCGGTTAATACCTGTTCTTCATGCGCAGCATAGCCTTTGACCACGTTGACCAGATTCGGTACCAAGTCGGCACGGCGCTGATACTGGTTTTGCACTTCAGACCATGAAGCAGTGACCGCTTCATCTTTCACCTGCAAAGTGTTATAGCCACATCCTGTGAGAGTCAAGGTACTGGCCAGCATCAGGGTTATTAAAGATTGTTTTAATAGACGCATGATGTTTATCCTCAATTATTTTATTGATATTTATTTAATAAATTTGATTTTAAACAGTATTTTCTAAAGTTTTGTTACTTTTTATAATCTTTTTAATGCTTCACACTTTAAAATTAAAAATTATCGAAGATAAAAAAACCCGCCGTAGCGGGTGTTCTTGAATGATTTGAGTTTATTCTTAACGGTTAAACATCCAGATAATCCAGAATTCCTTCTGCGGCCTGACGGCCTTCCCAGATCGCAGTAACCACCAGGTCAGAACCGCGCACCATGTCACCACCGGCAAAGATTTTTGGATTTGAAGTCTGGAACTTATATTGCTGCTGTTCAGCAGCAATAACACGCCCCGAACCATCCAGATTAATCTCGACATCGGCGAACCAGTCAGCAGGACTGCTACGGAAACCAAAAGCCAGCAAAACGGCATCGGCGGGCAGAATTTCTTCTGAACCCGGAATTGGTTCCGGGCTACGGCGACCACGAATATCCGGCTCCCCCAACTGTGTGCTAATCACTTTCACCCCTGTGACCTTGCCATGTTCACCGACGATTTCGATCGGCTGACGGTTGAATTGAAATTCCACCCCTTCTTCACGCGCATTTTGCACTTCACGACGTGAACCCGGCATGTTTTCTTCATCACGACGGTAAGCACAAGTGACTGTCTCAGCACCTTGACGAATCGAGGTCCGGTTACAGTCCATCGCAGTATCGCCACCGCCTAAAACGATGACTTTTTTGCCTTGTACACTGATGTATTCAGATGGCTCTTTTTCCCAGCCTTGGGTACGGTTGACATTGGCAATCAGGAAATCCAGCGCGTCATAAACCCCCTCCAGATCTTCGCCGGCAAAACCACCTTTCATATAGGTATAGGTGCCCATGCCCATAAAGACCGCATCATAATCGGCAAGTAACTGATCAATGGTAATATCTGTGCCAATTTCAGTATTGAGACGGAATTCAACCCCCATACCTGTAAAGATTTCACGGCGGCGCTTCATTACGTCTTTTTCCATTTTGAATTCTGGAATACCAAAAGTCAGCAAACCACCAATTTCCGGACGCTTGTCAAACACGACGGGTTTTATCCCTGCACGAACTAAAATATCCGCACAGCCAAGACCCGCAGGACCTGCACCAATAATCGCGACTTTTTTATTGGTCCACTTCACATTAGACATATCCGGACGCCAGCCCAAAGCAAAGGCGGTGTCATTGATATATTTTTCAGCATTGCCAATGGTGACTGCACCGAAACCGTCGTTCAGGGTACAAGCTCCTTCACATAAACGGTCTTGCGGACAAACACGACCACAGACTTCCGGCAAGGTATTGGTCTGGTGACACAGTTCAGCCGCCTGAAACAAACGCCCTTCAGCCACCAGTTTCAACCAGTTGGGAATATAGTTATGTACCGGACATTTCCATTCACAATAGGGGTTACCACAACCTAAACAACGATGGGTCTGGTTCGCAGCAATTTCCGCAGTAAACGGTTTATAAATTTCTACAAATTCTGCTTTGCGGACATCAAGCTCTTTTTTCTCTGGATCTTGGCGTGCGACATCCAGAAATTGAAAGTCATTATGTAGGCGTTCAGCCATGTCTCTCTCCGTGGCTAGAGGTAAGGACTTCACAGTTGCCTTACTTCTGCCTATATATCTGTTGGTCGTGGAATTATTGTGGATCAGCTTGAGTTGTTTTTAACAGCGTTTGCAAGTTGGCTGCTTTTGGTTTTACCAACCAGAACTTACGGCTATAGAAATCAAACTCATGGCGGATCTTGTACGCCCAAGCACTACCGGTTTCTTTAATATGTTCATCCAAAATGCGACCCAGGAAGGCTTTATGCTCCTCCATCGCTTCGGTGGAAATACGATTCAGCTCAATCAGTTCGTGGTTATAATGATCAACGAAGTCATTATCCAGATCAAGTACATAAGCAAAACCACCGGTCATACCCGCACCGAAGTTATGCCCGACTTTACCCAGCACCGTAACAATACCGCCGGTCATATATTCACAGCAGTGATCGCCTGCACCTTCAATCACGGCAAATGCACCCGAGTTACGCACCGCGAAACGCTCGCCCGCTGTACCCGCTGCATATAACTTACCGCCAGTCGCACCGTACAAACAGGTGTTACCAATAATCGCGGTATTTTGGGTCTGGAAAGGCGAACCTTTTGGTGGGAAGATCGAGATGCGACCACCGGCCATGCCTTTACCGACATAGTCATTGGCATCGCCTTCAAGGCTGATGTGCAGACCACCGGCGTTCCAAACACCGAGCGACTGACCTGCAGTACCGTTCAGGTGTACTTTCACCGGATGATTTTCCATGCTCAGGTTGCCATAACGGCGGGCAATTTCACCGGATAAACGCGCACCAATCGAACGGTCACAGTTACCAATCGAGAAGTGATACTCACCGCCTGTTCCGGCTTCAATCGCAGGCAGGATTTCCGCCACCATTTTCTCTGCCAGAATACCTTTATCAAATGGCGCATTGCCTTGAACCTGACAATACTGTGCTTTACCTTCCGCAGCAGGATGGGATTCCAGTAATTTACTCAAATCCAGATGGGCATGCTTGGCGGTCTCACCCGGTAAGACTTCTAATAAATCTGTCCGGCCAATCAGGTCTTTTAGACTCGATACCCCCAGTGCTGCCAACCATTCACGGGTTTCTTCAGCAATAAAGGTGAAGAAGTTGATCAGCATTTGTGGCTCGCCAATATAATGCTCTTGACGCAAATGGTCTTGCTGGGTTGCCACACCGGTTGCACAGTTGTTCAGGTGACAGATACGCAGGTATTTACAACCTAATGCGATCATTGGTGTTGAACCAAAGCCAAAGCTTTCTGCGCCTAGAATGGCTGCTTTGACCACGTCCAGACCAGTTTTCAGACCACCATCTGTCTGTACGCGGACTTTGCCACGCAGGTCATTCACGCGAAGGGCTTGGTGCGCCTCAGAAAGACCCAGTTCCCATGGCGAACCTGCATGGTGAATAGAGGAAAGTGGCGAAGCCGCTGTACCGCCGTCATAACCAGAAATGGTAATGAAATCGGCATAGGCTTTCGCTACACCTGCCGCAATCGTCCCGACACCGGGTTCAGAAACCAGCTTAACGGACACCATCGCCTGTGGGTTAACCTGTTTTAAATCAAAGATCAACTGTGATAAATCTTCAATTGAATAAATATCATGATGCGGTGGTGGTGAAATTAAGGTTACGCCCGGCACTGAGTAACGCAAACGTGCAATTAAGCCATTCACTTTACCGCCTGGCAACTGACCACCTTCACCTGGCTTTGCACCTTGCGCAACTTTAATCTGCAACACTTCAGCAGAGGTTAAGTACGCTGGTGTTACACCGAAACGACCTGATGCAATTTGTTTAATTTTCGAATTACGAATCGTGCCGTAACGCGCAGGATCTTCACCGCCCTCACCTGAGTTTGAACGCCCACCAATGGTGTTCATCGCAATTGCAATGGCTTCATGTGCTTCTGGTGACAATGCACCCAGCGACATACCCGCAGAGTCGAAACGTGGCAGGATTTCTTCCACCGATTCCACTTGATCCACTGGAATCGAATTATCAGTTTTCAGTTTAAACAGGTCACGAATGGTGGCAATCGGACGATTATTCACTAGTTCTGCATATTCTTTAAAGTCGGAATAATTACCCGAACGCACTGCTTTATGCAGCGAGTTGATTACATCCGGATTAAAGGCATGATATTCCTTGCCGAATACGAATTTCAGCAAACCACCCTGATCAATGGGTTTACGGTTTTTCCAGGCAAGATCGGCCAGCTGTTTTTGATCATTTTCAAGATCAACAAAGGTTGCACCCTGAATACGACTCGGCACACCAATGAAACATGTATCAACCACTTCATTCGACAGACCGACTGCTTCAAATAACTGACCACCACGATAAGAGGCTACCGTCGAAATTCCCATTTTCGATAGAACTTTCAGTAGACCTTTTTCAATCCCCTTACGGAAATTGTTTTGTGCATAGATTGGATCACCCAAGAGCTCGCCTTTGGCGACCAGATCATTGATCACGTCATAAGCCAGATACGGATAGATCGCGGTTGCGCCAAAGCCGAGAAGCACTGCGAACTGATGTGGATCACGGGCAAAACCGGTTTCAACAATCAGATTAGCATCGGTACGCAAACCTGTATTAATCAAGTAATGATGCACCGCACCAGTCACCATAAAGGCATTGGCCGGCAAGTGGCCTTCACGGATTTTCTTGTCTGAAAGCACCAGTAAAGTTTTGCCATCACGAATCGCTTGTGCAGCCTCGATGCAAATACGCAGAATTGCGGCTTGTAAACCTTCAGTTTCAGTATAGTTCAGGTCAATGTCAGCAATTTCGTAACCTTTACGCCCCAAGGTACGAATTTGATGCATTTTCGAGTTTGAAAGAACCGGACTGGAAATAATCAGACGGTCAGCATGTTCAGGCCCCTGTTCAAACACGTTCTGTTCACGGCCTAAACAGGTCTCCAGTGACATCACGATCGATTCACGCAGTGGATCAATTGGCGGGTTGGTCACCTGCGCAAACTGCTGACGGAAATAATCCGACACATGGCGAACCTGACGTGACAATACTGCCATTGGGGTATCATCGCCCATCGATCCCACAGCTTCCTGACCACTTTCCGCGATTGGACGCAATAACTGGTCACGCTCTTCAAAGGTTACCATGAACATTTTTTGTGCCGCTTTCAGGCCATCGCCTTTTAAGCCTTGATCACATAAATATTCTTCCAGCTCGGGGCTACCTTGCAAACGCACAGAATTTTCACGTAACCATTCACGGTATGGACGCATACGTTTTAGATGATGATTCACATCTTGCGTATCCAGTACCTTGCCGGTTTGCGTATCGATCACCAGCATTTGGCCGGGGCCGACACGTCCTTTAGAAATCACATCTTCAGGTTGATAACCCCAGACCCCAATTTCCGATGCCAATGTGATGTAGCCATTTTTGGTAATCACCCAACGTGCCGGACGCAGACCGTTACGATCCAGCATACAGATGGCATGACGACCATCCTGAATTACCAGACCTGCCGGGCCATCCCAGGCTTCCATATGTTTTGAGTTAAATTCATAGAAAGCACGCAAGTCCGCATCAAGCGTTTCCACGTTCTGCCACGCAGGCGGAACCAGCATACGTAAGGCACGGAACAGATCCATACCACCACCAACCAGAATCTCCAGCATATTGTCCAGGCTTGAAGAATCCGAACCGGTACGATTCACAATCGGTTTTAGTTCAGTTAAACCCGGCAATAAGGGATTTTCAAATTTTGGCACACGCGCCATGGCCCAGTTACGGTTGGCCGTAATGGTGTTGATTTCACCATTGTGCGCCAGATAACGGAACGGCTGTGCCAACGGCCAGCGTGGCAAAGTATTGGTCGAGAAACGCTGATGGAACACCACGATATGTGATTCTAGACGTTCATCAGCCAGATCGGTATAAAAGTCTGCAATCGCTTCCGGCATCATCAAGCCTTTATAGCTGATGACCGTTGAACATAAGGTGGTGACATAGAATGAGGTGTCATTCAGCAGCAATTGTTCTGCACGACGACGCGCCAGGAATAACTTACGGTTAAATTCAACCTCGGTCACGCCCATCGGGCAATTGACAATAATCTGTTCAAATGCCGGCATCGATTGCAAGGCAATTTCACCCAGTGCATCGACATGGGTTGGAATCACACGCCAAGCCAGAACAATGAGACCTTCAGCTTCAATTTCTTTGTTTAAAACCTGTTTGGCATGTGCAGCAAGCGCAGGATCAAGATTTAGGAACACCGAACCCACAGCAAAGACTTCACTTAAAGTCGTATCACTTAAGCGTTTTGCTTCTTCACGGAAGAACTTTTTCGGCATCGCCAAAAGCAGACCACAGCCATCCCCAGTCTTGCCATCGGCGGCAATACCACCACGATGGGTCATACAACTTAGGCTATGAATCGCGGTCTTGACAAGATCATGGCTTGCATCGCCCTGCATATGGGCAATTAAACCAAAACCACAGTTATCTTTAAACTCATCCGGTTGGTATAAACCTTGAGCGGGAGCTACATTATTAGGCGATGGCATGTGCATAGCGTACCCTTCTTTTCACGAAGCCTTACAGGCTGTTAAACAATCTAAATTCTTCTCTGCGCTGCGTGTAATGGACTTTCGAAGACCGTCTTGCTAGAGCAAAATCTTTTCATCTTTATTTCTTCAGACTAGTCCTTTTTCAGACTGAATGCATAAAAAAATAAAGTTTATTTTGCTGATGAATAACATAAAAATCAGGAATAAATATGACATTCATAGGTTGTCATCGAATCATTTTTCGCGCTAAAACAGGGAGATTAATTCAATCCATGCACCAATAAAGCAAATTACATGCCAATAAATAGCACATAAATTAAAACCATACAGATGACAGAGCTTTAACAAGGATTACAGGGATACTGGTTATTTTTAATGTGTATTTTTTGCACCAAAAGCGCACATTTTTAATTAGGTCATTTTTTTGGTGCGCTATTTTAGAACGGGTTAGTTAAAAGGATCACTAATCTCATTGTTTTGAGGACGAGAATTCCCCCCTTGGTTCGGTCGATTATTATTGTTTTGTGGTTGCGGAGCACCTTCTACAGCGCTCTCGGATTTCTGTACATCGAGCACATTTCCAGCGGCATCACGACGCACAATTGTGGTACTGGTGGTCGCATCCGAACTACGCGGTTTAACCTCAGCCTGAGTTTGCTGTCTGAGTCGTACAGATTCATCTACCTTCGGTAAAGGTACGTTTTTCAAGCGAATCTCATACAGCTTTTGATTACTTGCCAATTCCTCTGAACCCAGATTATTGACCAGACTGACATACTGCTGTATTGGCACCACTTCAGGCTTCACTGAAGCAGGCAAATTTAAATTCAATGTAGATAAGGCCTGATTGGCTTCTGCGGCGGTCTTATACTGACCATACAGCAGCACATATTGTTCTGGCTGATTTTCACCGGATATTCTTAGATAAATAAAATACTTACGATCTGGCTGTTTTTTAAGAAAGCTTTTTAGAATGGCTTCATTACTGACGCGAAATAATTCAATCGCATGCTGTTTTTTCGCCTCATTAACAAATTTGGTGCCGCGAAATTCTGGCTCATGAGTGGCATTTACAATGGTGCGCGTATTCAAATCGAGGGGTTTGACCTCGTCAAAAAGCGCACCAAGATGGGTCATTGTCGCTACTTTTTCCGGCTGAATTTGTAATTGAACTTTAGTTTCTGGCTTTTTTTCCACTTCAATTACCGCATCTGAATCAGTAATGGCCCAAAAGATCAAGGCTGCAAATAGACAGCATACACCACAGACCAGCCAGAAATAGTGCTGAACCTTTTGCCAAGGAGTGTGTAATGCTGTCATAAAAACTAAAACCTATGCCTGATTCGCTAAAATTGCCTGTTGCATTCGCTCAAGATCAAAATCCCGAGTAATCACAGCTTTGCCTAATTGTTGCAACAACACCAGACGCAATTGTCCATTCAAGACTTTTTTGTCATGGGCCATATATGCCAGGAAATCATCAAGAGGGATTTTAGGACAAACGATCGGAAGTTTGGCACGAGAAATGATTTTTTTTGTACGCTCCAGATCACTCTGAGAAATCCAGCCCATACGCTGTGATAAATCTGCCGCCATGACCATACCTGTTGCAACAGCCTCACCATGTAGCCAGACACCATACCCCAGATAAGATTCAATCGCATGTCCAAAAGTATGCCCCAGATTCAGTAGAGCACGTTCCCCTTGCTCTTTTTCATCATTGGCGACAATCCGGGCCTTGTGCGCACAGGAACGATAAACGGCCTCAGCCAGTAGTTTCTCATCACGACTGACCAGAGCATCCATGTTCTCTTCAAGCCAGAGCAGAAATGATTCATCACCGAGTAGCGCATATTTAATCACTTCAGCCAAACCGGCCGCAAGTTCACGATCGGGTAAAGTAGAAAGTTGCGACATATCGGCCAGCACCACTTGCGGTTGCTGAAATGCACCAATCATGTTTTTACCCAGTGGATGATTAATCCCGGTTTTTCCACCGACACTGGAATCGACTTGAGACAGTAAAGTCGTCGGTACCTGAATGAAGTACACGCCACGCTGGAAACATGCCGAAGCAAAACCGGCCATATCGCCAATCACACCACCACCGAGCGCAAGCACCGTACAGTCCCGGTTAAAACCAGCTTCAAGCAATGCATCAAAGATCAGATTCAGATGCTGGCTATCCTTATATTTTTCACCATCGGGCAAAATACAGGTCGCAACATGCTTGTCTAAAGCTGCAATCGCAGTTTGATAATGCTGCAAATAAAGTGGCGCAACCGTGGTATTGCTCACAATCATCACTTGCTTGCCATGAATATAGGGAGCCAATAAGGCCTGTGGATCAAGATCGCTCCCGATAAAAATAGGGTAACGACGTTCTCCGAGTTCTACATATAAGGTTTGCATGTTTGATTAACCACTTTATTCAATGTACTTAGTTCTTGGAAGTAATGAGATTGAGAATCCGCTGCGCCAGATCTCGTGCCGCACCCTGATTGGTCTCAATGATATGATGTGCCACTTCCCGATACAAGGGGTCACGAACTGCCAATAAATCACGTAACTTTTGTTCCGGATTTTCGACTTGGAGGAGTGGACGGTTTTTATCGCGATAGGTACGCTGCAGTTGAATTTCAACCGGCGTATAGAGATAAACGACGATCCCACGCTGTTTCAGATAGTCTCGATTCAAGACCTGAGTAATGGCACCACCGCCAGTGGCTAAAACTAAATGGGGGCGTGAAGTAAGTTCATTAATTACAGCAGTTTCACGGTCACGAAAACCCTGTTCCCCTTCTTTCTCAAAAATCCAGGGAATCGTCGCACCTGTTTTACGTTCAATTTCATGATCGCTATCTAGAAATTCGCGTCCTAACAATTCTGCGAGATGTCGTCCTACTGTTGTTTTACCGGCCCCCATCGGCCCTACCAAATAAAGATTTGGTAGGGTTTCAAACTCTTTGCTTGGCAAGGAGTCACCTATTCGTTTTGTTAAATTCAAAATATATTAATGATTTCTTGAAACACTGTCATTAACAATTCGAGGTGTAACGAAAATCAGCAACTCACGCTTGTTATCCGATTTTAAATCTTTACGGAATAAACGCCCTACATAAGGAATATCCCCCAGGAATGGCACCTTGGTTTGTGCATTACGGGTTTCCTGCTCAAAAATCCCACCCAGGACCACTGTTTCACCATTATCCACCAGCACATTGGTATTGATCTGGTTTTTATTAATAGTCAATTGTCCGGTCGGCGTTGGGTTGCCTGGGGAGTCACTGGTAATATTCAGCTCCATCTGCACTTTACCGTCTGGAGTAATACTCGGTGTAACATCCAGACTCAAAGTCGCATCAATAAATTCAGTAGTGGATACAGCATTGGCCCCCCCACCTTCTGATGACTGATAAGGAATCTGTGTACCAGATGCAACCATTGCTTTTTGCTTGTCTGCTGTGAGTACCTTTGGTGTTGAAATGACTTCACCATAGCCATCCGCTTGCAATGCAGACAGTTCAAGATCCAGCATAAAATCAGAGAGACTAATCAAACCAAAGGCAATACGACTGGCGCCCGGACTGGTGACACCCAAGTCAACATTCAGGTTGTCCGGTCTTTGGATTTCATACTTCCATCCACCTAACTCATCATCCAACTCAGGTGTTCTCAAATCCCATAATGTTGTATCGCTACCACCAACTAGAAGGTTATTATTGTTGGTAATCCCTTGTGACAGAATCCCCCACTTCACCCCCATTTCTTTGGTGAAGTCAGTGGTGGCACGTACAATACGCGCCTCAACCATTACCTGCTTGACCTGTACATCGAGCAGATCCACCATATTCCGAATTTTATCAATAAAAGGCTGGGTATCATTCACAATAATGGTATTGGTACGGGCATCAATAGATACAGAACCACGTGAGCTTAACAAGCTTTCTTTATCTTCATTATTAGTTGTATTAGAAGAATTATTTGATGAGTTATTTGAATTTTGTGCAGATTTATTCTGGGTAATCAGCTTTTCAATATCTGTAGCTTTAGCATAACTCAGCTGCATATATTCAGTCTGAATAGGGGCAAGTGCAACGCTCTGCTTCAAAGCTTTTGCCTCTTCCTCTTCTGCCTTAATCAGTTCTGTCACTGGTGCAATCCAGATCACATTACCATTACGGCGTTTATCCAGGTTTTTGGTTTTCAGTACAATATCCAGTGCTTGATCCCAAGGCACTTCTTTTAGGCGCAAGGTAATATTGCCTTGTACACTATCTGCTGCCACCATATTGATATCGGTAAAATCAGCCAAAAGCTGTAGTACACGACGTACTTCAATATCCTGGAAATCGAGTGAAATTTTCTTGCCGCTATAAGCCACGGTCTTCGGACGTAGCGGACTCTTGGCTTCCGGACGTTTCAAACTGATGGTCAGCTTATTATCCGTTTGATAAGCCATATATTCATAGCTTTCCCCGGACTGGATCGTAATCACGCCTGATCCATTTTGATTCACTGCATCCACACTCGACACAGGCGTCGCAAAATCATTCACATTCAGACGACGGGTCAAATGCGTCGGGATCTTCGTGCCTAAGGTTCGAACAATGATTTTAGTTCCCTGCTGCTGTACATCAACCGGGGTATTATTGCCTGCCAGGTCAATCACCACCTGACCTTCACCTTGAGCCCCACGCTGGAAACTGATATTGCTAATTCCCTGAGCTGACTGCTGTAATACCGGTTGAGCTGTCGCGACTGGTGTGGCTGAGTTGATTTTCAGGATAAAGGTATTCCCTTCAACTCGCGTGGTAAAGGCACCAGCATCTGCCAGATTAACAGTCAAACGGGCACGTTGTGCATCCGAAGTCACATCGACCGAACTGGCTTCACGTGTTGCCACCGGAATATTGCTTTGCTTTAAGTTTTGTTGGGCCTGGTCAAAATCTAAAATTAGACGTGAAGGTGATTCTAATTGATAGGCCTGTGGCTGTGGTGGCAAACCATTGAACATCACCCGAATTTCAGTTCCTTGTCCAGGAAGCTGCATAGCTACGATATTGGTCACGGCTACCTGCGCGCTGGCTGCTTGCATCACCGCAATCGCAACAGCACCCATTGAAAACTGACGAAACACACGATTCATTGTATTAGCATCCCCAAAAATAAATTCTTTAATACTCTTATTCATTGTTATTCCCTAAAACTTATGGTGCCGGCCCAATCAGAACCAGACTTCGCGGACGCTCCACATATCCTTCACGGCCATCTGGAATAATCTCAATCAAATCGATCTGCGTTGGTGTAATACCACTCACACGACCATGATTAAGCCCCATATAGCTACCACGCTGTATCCGTTCAATCTCGCCATCCGGTGTCTGGATTAAAGCCAGAATCTGTCCGGCCTGATTACGCATGCTGCCTTTCATGCTCAAGGTTTCCAGAGGATAACTTTCCAGTGGTTGCAATTGACGTGACAAATTTGGATAAACCCGTTTCCCTGCCATAATCTTTAGCTCGGCAGCCAGAGAACTTGGCAGGAAAGGACTTTTGATCTGGTGTGCTGCATAGTTGAAGGTTTCAACTGGCATAAAATCGGGTGCAGGTTCAATCGGCAAAGGTGGCTGATTACGAATATTGGCCATTTCCTGATTGACTGCATCAATACGTGAATCACATCCCAGCAATACCAGTCCAAGCGCTAAAACTGAAGTAATTTTAATCCTATTCATTACTGCGCCCCCTGAGTAGTGCTCGTACCTGCTGAAGAAGTCTCGGCATTGCCCACATAACGATAGGTTTTGGCCTTGACCACATAATCAATCACCGGAATCTCAGACTTTTTCTCTTTATTCTCAGTACCGGTAATGGTGAAATCATGCAAGGTAACAATACGCGACAAACCTGCAATACTGCTGACAAAAGAGCCAAAAGCGTGATAATCCCCAGTCGCTTCAATCGCAATGGGCTGTTCAATAAAGAATTCTTGCTTAATTTCAGGTTCCAGACGGATATTTTTAAACTTCAGACCTGAATTGACACCGCTCAGGTTAATATCCTCAACCAGACCCGGAATTTCAGTTTCCTTCGGCAATTGTTCTAATTGCTGGTTAAAACGTGCTTCCATTTCCTGAAGCTGAATCTGATATTGTTGTAGATTACGTAATTTTGATTCCTTTTCACGAAACTCATTCAGCAGGTTTTGTTCCTGGGCACTGGCTTGTGAAATCGATTCAATCGTACTTCTGGTCAGAGCAAAATAAATCAGCATAAATACCAAGATAACAATAAAAATCCAGCAGCTAATCTTGACCGATAAAGGCCAGCTGCCATAATTATTAGGATCTAGGGTATTGAATTGCTGAAAAAATTTCTCAACTGTCATTTTATTTTTAGGTACAGCCATGGCATCCTGGCTGAACTCATCGAATTTTTCATTACTCATGATGATGCCCCCGGAGTGGTATTGGCTGCTTGCTGTTCTTCATTCAGTACCGGTTCAGCGATCTGATCCAGATCCACAGTCACGGTAAAGCTGCCATAAGACTCTTCAACACGTGGAATAATCGAGCTCGGTGCCTTTTCTTTAGATTCTTCAGCCACCAGGAAGGCATTCATAAAGGCGTTTCGGTACCAGGAGGAAGCTTCCAGATTACGCAGTAATTCTGCTACGGTATTTGGACTCTCGGCTCGACCTTCGATGCTAAATTTATCGCCAGTACGCTGAAACTTGGTGATGTACATATTGGCTGGTGTCACCCGTACAATTTCATCAATCAAATGCACCGCGATCGGACGTTGCGTTTGCAAGCCCTGAATCAGCTTCATCCGCTCAACAATGGCATTACGTTGCTCTTGCAAACCTTCTAGCGCTTTTAACTGCACATCCAGATTCTGGTTGGTACTTTGAATCAGCTGATTGGCCTGTTCCTGATCCTGAAGCTTGTGATCATAATAAAACCAGGTTGAACCTGCCGCCGCCAGTCCTAAGAAAAGCGCCCCCACACAGATTGCCACGAATTCATTATTTCTTTTAATTCTTAGCTCATCACGCCAAGGAAGTAAGTTAATCTTTGCCATTAATCAAAACTCCTCAATGCCAAACCACATGCAACCATGAGTGATGACGCGTCATTTTCAATTTTTTTAATATCAATTTGAGGAGAAAAGCCCATTTGCAAAAATGGATTCGCGATCGTGACCCGGTAACCGAGTTTTTGTTGTAATAATTTTGCCAGACCTGGAATATTGGCATTCCCGCCGGCCAATAAAATATGATCAATCTCATTAAACTGAGACGATGAAAAGAAGAATTGTAATGACCGCGCTGCCTGTTGCACCACAGCATCCAGAAACGGTTCTAGCACTTCAATATCATAATCATCTGGCAAAGCACGGGTTTTTTTAGCACGCCCGGCTTCTTCAAAAGACAGACCATAACGGTTCTGAATTTCCTGAGTCAGCTGTTTGCCACCGAACACCTGCTCACGGGTATAAATAATTTTGTTGTTCTGCATGACTGATAAAGTCGTCATACTATGTCCAATGTCTAAAATACCGACAGTATTTACCCCCATCGGCAAAGTATCCGAAAACACTTTAAAAGCATTTTCCAGCGCAAAACTTTCTACATCCGCGATCTTGGGTGTCAGTCCGGCAATTTCCAAAACTTCAGAACGTGCTTCAATATTTTCAATGCGGGTTGCCACCAACAGCACATTGACCCGGTTTGGATTGGCAAGACGGTCAGGCAGAACTTCAAAGTCCAGACTGGCTTCATCGAGTGGGAACGGAATATACTGTTCTGCATCCTCACGAATCTGAACTTCACGCTCATCATTCGACATGTCTGCATCCATCTCGATAGTTTTGGTAATCACCATAGAGGTTGGAATGGCAAAAGCGGCATGATTCGACTGGGTGTTGGCCAAATTAATTGCACGCCCAAGGGCATCCGCGACTGCTTCCGGGTTTAAGACGTTTTTTTCAACAACACTGTTTTCCATTAATGGGACCAAAGCATAGCTCTCTACCCAGTAACGGCTACTTTTTACAGAAAGCTCCAAAACCTTAACAGAAGTCGAACTAATATCAACTCCTATTAACCCCTTATTTGGTTTACGATATAACCTGCGCACAATATAATTCCTATTATTTTTTTATCCCCAATTAAATCTAACTTACCAATCGATCCGATCTATAATTTTATATAGATACAATAACTCATCTAACAATATGTATATCTAAAGGATATACTGATCGGTAATTAGTTCGCCATTAGCTCTTATTAAAACTTACTTGTTATGAAAAAGCTATCTTGTTCAGGCCTTGTCCACCCATTTTTTTTGATCATTATCATTATCCTGATCTCAATTCCGATGGGTTTTTATGGCATGTATCTCTATATTGCCCCATCTTTGCCTGAAATGTCCACGCTTAAAAAGGCGCCTTTATTAAAGCCTTTACAAGTTTTTAGTTCAGATAATGAATTAATTGCTGAGTATGGTGGCAAGCTTTCTGTTCCCGTGAAATATGAACAAATTCCATCCGAGTTTATTCATGCTTTCCTCGCCGCTGAAGATTCCAGCTTTTTCGAGCATAGCGGAATCAGTTTTAAAAGCTTAGGCCGTGCAGTCAGTGAAAGTATCACCGGTTCGGATGTGCAGACCGGTGGTTCCACTATCACCATGCAGGTGGCGAAAAACTATTATCTCAGCCCTGAACGAACACTCAAGCGTAAACTGACTGAAATTTTTCTGGCCCGTAAGATTGAGCAAAGCCTGACTAAAGAAGAAATTCTGACACTCTATGTGAATAAAATCTTCTTGGGTAAGAATGCCTACGGGATCGCAGCAGCAGCCAAAATTTACTATAACAAGAGTTTAGAAGAACTTTCGATTGCGCAGATGGCCATGATTTCGGGCTTACCTAAAGCGCCTTCTCGATATAATCCGGTGGCCAACCCCAAACGTGCTCTCGAACGTCGCAACTGGATTTTAGGACGTATGCTGCAACTGGGCTATCTGAACCAGAGTCAGTATCAACAAGCGATTGCTGAACCCATCAATCTGGATATGCCTGACCGCAGTACCCGCAATAAATTCCCGTATGTCGGTGAGATGGTGCGTTCTGAACTGGTACAAAACTTTGGCGAACAGGCGGTAGATTCTGGCTACAAGGTCTATACCACCATCCATAGTGAACGCCAGACCTATGCAGAACAGGCGGTACAAGAGGGTCTGGAAGCTTATGACCGTCGACATGGCTGGCGTGGTGCTGAAGCACATGATCAACCGCTGGAAAATTTCCGTGCCTATGCCAACACCTACCCTGCTCAAGTAACCAAGGTTGGCAATTCCAGTTTTGAAGCGTTGATGCAGGATGGCACCACGGTAACTGTACCGTGGTCCGGTATGTCTTGGGCGCGCCCCTTTCGCAATGTCAACAGTGTAGGTGGTGCGCCGAGCAAAGCTTCCGAGATTGTCAAAGTCAAAGATATTATACGTTTACGACCGAATCAGAATAAAACCTCGTGGTCGCTGGTACAAATTCCAAATGTGCAAGGACAGTTGATTGCCATCAATCCAAATAATGGTGCAATTGAAGCCATTGTGGGCGGATACAACTTTTATCAGTCGAAATTTAACCGTGCAATCCAGGGCTGGCGTCAACCCGGCTCTACGATTAAGCCTTTTGTTTATGCACTGGCTTTAGAACGAGGCATGACACCGCATACCATGGTGAATGATGCGCCAATTACCATTGGCAAATGGACACCTCGTAATTCAGATGGTCGTTATCTGGGGATGATCCCGCTACGCCGTGCACTTTATCTTTCGCGCAATACCGTTTCAGTGCGTTTATTACAGGCTGTCGGGATTGAACGTACCCGTCAGCTGTTTATGGATTTTGGTTTACAGGACAATCAGATTCCGCGTAACTATACCATTGCACTCGGCACGCCTCAGGTTCTGCCAATTCAGATGGCGACAGGTTATGCGACTTTTGCCAATGGCGGTTACCGGATTCAGCCACATTTCATTACCCGTATTGAAGATGCCTATGGCCATACCATTTTTGAGGCTCAGCCTGAATATGCGTGTATTTCATGTATCAATACCGAAGAAGAACCTGCTCAACCTGCCGACACCATGACCGCAGATGACGAAGCGATTGCAATCAACAATACAAGTCTAGAACAGAAACAGGCTGCACCCAAAGTCTCTGCTGAAGACAGCAATTATCGTCAGGCACAGCGTATTTTAAAATCCAGCTCTGCCTATGACATGGCCAATATTCTGCGTGATGTGATTCAGCACGGTACCGGCCGTGCGGCCTTAAGAATCGGGCGAAATGATATTGGGGGCAAAACCGGAACCACCAATGACGCCAAAGATGCCTGGTTCGCAGGGTTCAATGGCAAACTGGTTACTATCACCTGGGTCGGCTTTGACCAGCCTAAAACCTTGGGACGCCGTGAATATGGTGGTGTGGCAGCCTTACCGATCTGGACCGACTTTATGGGCAATGCCTTAAAAGGTCAGCCAGAAGCATGGGTGCGTTTAGACCGTAATGCCAAGGCACCAGTGAATCGAAGCAAGGCAGTTCAGGGTGATGAAGCGCAGAATGATCCGTCTTCACCACCAATGGCCACTACGCTTTACCGCCCGGCACCTGTGGTCGTCCCGAAACGGACAGAAACGGATTTCGAAGATCTGCCGGGACAGGAAATCGCTGTGCCAGATACTGCTGAAACAACTGCTCCGCCAGAACAGCCGCTTCAACCAAGCAAAGTGGACGCTTTAGAAAACCTGATTCAAGAAGTGCAATAACCACAACCGACAAACTAGTATAAAAAAGCCCTCAACAATGAGGGCTTTTTTATCGGTGAATTTTTATTTTTTCTGAAACAGATAGATCTGATATTGCGCCAGCAATTTAAACTGATCCTGCTGTTCAAGTGCCAGACGGCGTTCAGGTTTGGCCTTGTAAGCATACGGCGTCATAGCAATCAGGTTTTTTAAATCTGTCTGTGGCAAAGTCATCGGGGCATCAATCACCTGCTCACTGAGCAGATCAAATTCATCTTGCAGTTGCTCAACAAACTTTTGCGGTTCGTGGGGTTTCACTTCTTCAAAAAGTGCCTCACGCATTGCATATAAATGCTGTGGCGCAGGTGTCACCACCATTAAATAACCTTCAGCTTTTAAAACCCGTAAAATTTCCTGTTTTGGGATCGGACTGAACAGGCTGGTACACATATCAATCGACCCATCCAGCACCGGTAAAGTCGCCCCGGTTCCTACGACCCAGGTGATATTTTTATTGAGCTTGGCCGCGACCTGAACGGCATTTTTGGCAATATCCACCCCGACGCATTGCAGCACTTCAGTCTGCATGGCATCAGTATAGTAGCCTTCACCACACCCAATATCTAAAAGATTTTCAATACGCAGCTCTCGGAGCTTCTCTACCACGGCCTGTTGCAAAGGCGCATAATGTCCCGCACTCAAAAATGCACGACGTGCCTGGACGGACTCAGGCGTATCCCCAGGATTTTTACTGTGTTTATGTTGCACCACATGCAGGTTCACATAACCTTGCTTGGCCACATCATAGCTATGATGATTCTCACATCGCCATGTTCTTTCATTTAAGCTCAACTGCTGGCGACAGACTGGGCACATGAGTAAATTCATCATTCTCTCCAAAACAAAAAAGCCGGCCTGCGCCGACTTTTTTCAATGCATCTCTTAACGCAATTTTAAGGTCATTAGACCCAAAACCACCAGCATAATTGTAATAATCCAGAAACGAATGACGACTTGAGTTTCACGCCAGCCTTTCTTTTCATAATGATGATGAAGCGGTGCCATCAGGAACACGCGTTTATTGCGCATTCTTAATGAACCAATCTGCAAGAATACTGAAATCGCTTCGACCAAGAATACACCCGCCATAATCGCAAAGACGATTTCCTGACGTACCATCACGGCAATGGTCCCCAACATCGCACCCAGCGATAAAGCACCGACATCACCCATAAACACTTGCGCAGGATGGGCGTTATACCACAGGAATGCCAGACCGGCACCAATCATCGCCGCACAGATCACCACCAGTTCAGAGGAATATTTCACATAGGGAATATGCAGGTAATTGGCAAAACGCACGTCTCCGGCCAGATAGGCAAATACACCCAGACCTGCTGCAACCAGTATAATTGGCATAATCGCCAGACCATCCAGACCATCGGTGAGGTTTACCGCATTGGATGCACCATTGATCACAAAATAAGTGAAAATAATGAAGCCAATCCCCAGTGGAATAGCCGACAGCGGAATCGTCAAATCTTTAAAGAATGGAATCAAAAGATCCAGCATATTCGCGGTATGTACCGGATTGGTCTGCTGCTGTGCAATCACATATAGGGCAATACCGACTCCCAATGCACCGACCGAAGTCCAGAAGAATTTTTTCTTCGCAGGCAGACCGGCATTGTCTTTATAACGGATTTTAATCCAGTCATCTGCCCAACCCACGGCACCGAAGATGACCATCACCGCCAGTACAATCCAGACATAAGGATTGGAAAGATCCGCCCAAAGCAGGGTCGAAATACCGATTGAAAGCAGGATTAGTACGCCGCCCATGGTCGGTGTACCCATTTTCTTGGCATGGTTTTCAGGGGCATACGAGCTGACCGCCTGACCATATTTGAGTGCCTGAAGCTTGCGAATCATGATAGGACCCAACACCAGACCAATGGTCAATGCCGTCAGGACACTGAGCAACGCACGTAAAGTTAAATAACGAACCACCTGAAACGTGCTGTCAAAGCCCGCCAAATGTTCAAAGAGCCATAACAGCATTTAGAGTTTCTCCATCAATGCAGCCATCAATGTTTCCATATGGGTATAACGCGACCCTTTAAACAGAAATGACATCGGCTGAGGTTGATGTGTTTCAATCAAATGAATTAAAAATGGCAATGCCTGCTCCTGATTCAGGAAAGCCTGCATTTTCTTGCCATATTGGGTACTACGTGCACCTTCCTGTGCGGCAGGTGCAAATTCACCCACAGCCACCACAAAGTTAATGCCTTTGACCGAGACCAGATCTCGACCCAGCTTATAATGTTCCATCGCAGCCGATGAACCGAGTTCACCGATATCACCGGTCACCATGACCCGAATGCCCTGCTGCTGTGCCAAAACTTCAGCTGCTGCACGCATTGAACCAGGATTGGCATTGTAGGTATCATCAATCAGCAAATACTGTTTGTGTTGAATAAAGTTCAAACGGCCTTTGGCACCCACAGCCTGCTCCAGACCGGTCACGATATCATCCAGACCAATCCCGATTGCCAAAGCAAAGGCAGCCGCTGCTGTGGCATTTTCAACATTATGCTCACCGGCAAAGGGCAGCTGAACTGTTTTCGAAGCTTGTGGTGTATGCAGGGTAAAGGTAGAAGATTGCGCATCGAGCACGACATCGCTGGCATACACTTCACCGCCGGCACCAAAACTTAAGCTTTGTTCAGTTTTGACCGCCTGACGAATGGTTTCAGTAAAATCATCTGCGGCAGGAATAATCGAGGTTTCTGTAATATGCGCATAAATTTCAGATTTGGCAGTACAAATGCCATCACGGCCGCCGAATTCACCCAAATGCGCAGTGCCGATATTAATAATCCCGGCTACATGGGGCTGTACCATGTTTGAGGTGTACTCAATTTCGCCCTGATGACTGGCACCCAGCTCCATCACTGCATACTGATGTTCGGGACGTAATTCGAGCAACATCACCGGTACGCCGAGGTCATTATTCAGGTTGCCACGCGTGATCAGTGTCGGCGCAAGACGAGACAAGATGCTCCCCAGCATTTCCTTGGTGGTGGTCTTGCCACTGCTGCCGGTCAAGGCAATGACTTTGAGCTGAGGATTCTGCTGACGACGGTATGCGCCCAACCGCCCTAGTGCCAAACGGGTATCGTCTACGACAAGCTGGCAGATATCGATATCGAGCGGTCGACTGACGATCGCAATCTGACAGCCGCTTGCTGCTACTTGTGCCACAAAATCATGGGCATCAAAGCGCTCGCCTTGCAGTGCAAGGAAAGCATCCCCTTGTTCAGCATCACGCGAATCGGTCAGAATACGTTTGATGGCGTCTGCCGGTTTTTTATTATTGAGCCAATTGCCTTGAGTCGCTTGTTCAAGCTGTTCTGCTGTCCAAGGTGCAAGTGGCACGGTACTGGTTGTTGAGGTATGCATATCTGAATCCTAATACGCTGGATAAGCTGAATCTGCGCTGTGATGCTGGGCATCAATCGCGGCTTGCACTTCGACCACATCATCAAACCAGTGACGTACACCATCAATTTCCTGATAATTTTCGTGACCTTTGCCTGCAATCACCACGATGTCCCCTGCCTGCGCGTGTTTAACGGCAAACTTGATCGCTTCACGACGGTCATGAATTTCATGGTAGCTTTTGCCTAAAAAGTCGATGCCATTTTTCATATCGGCAAAAATTTGTGCAGGATCTTCGGTTCGCGGGTTATCGGAAGTCAAGACCGCAATATCCGAACCTTCTAATGCTGCTTGGGTCATCAGTGGACGCTTGCCGCGGTCACGATCGCCGCCACAGCCAAAGACGGTCCAGAGATTTTGCGCAACATGACGTTTTAAAGTGATGAGAACCTGAGTCAAGGCATCAGGTGTATGCGCATAATCCACTACAAATAGGCGCTCGCCATCACGCAGTACCTGCATCCGGCCTGGTGCACCTTTGAGCTGTGGCACAGTCGCAATCAAGCTACTTAAATCAAATCCGGCCTGCTCTGCCATGATCAGACTGGCGACCAAATTTTCAATATTGAAATGTCCAAGCAGCGGACTGTTCACAACATATTCAGCAGAAGCAGTTTTCAGCTTAAAGGCTGCACCTGAAATGCTGTATTGAATATCCTGAACCTGATAATCTGCAGCTTGACGGGTTGAATAGGTCAAAATTTCTGGCTGTGAGGGATTGTTGCGCGCTGCATCAATCATGATATGAGCATGCGCATCATCCAGGTTGATGACAGCCACTTTTAAACTTTCAAATTTAAATAAAGCAGATTTGGCTTCTGCATAAGCTTGCAGCGTCCCGTGATAATCCAGATGATCGCGACTTAAATTACTATAGCCCGCAATCTCGATATCACAGCCATTCAAGCGACCTTGCTCCAGACCATGCGAACTGGCTTCAATCGAGGCAAATTTAGCACCGGCTTGAGCATAAACATGCAAAGCATTTTGCAATTGCAAAGCATCGAGCGTGGTATGCGACGAGGCTTCCAGATTTGGCAAAATCCCGTTACCTGTAGTCCCCATCACTGCACAAGCTTTGCTTTGCAACATGAACAGTTCCGCAACCAAACGTGAAATCGTGGTTTTACCATTGGTGCCGGTCACTGCAAGAATACCTGCAGCCTGAACAGGTTGGCTGGCTTGTAAGTATTGTTTTTGCCACTGTCCCATCAAATGTCGGACATCAGCAACCACCAGATTGGGTGAGATATCCAATTCGATTTCAGAAATCACCGCTAAGGCACCCTGCTCTAAAGCTTTTTGTGCAAATACTGCAGTTTTTTCTGGTTGTGACAGACTGGTCAAGGCAATAAAAATTTGCCCTGCCTTAACTTTACGGCTATCCAGTTCGAAACCCTGAAAGGCTTGGGTCATCCATTCAGCAGTATCCTGAACGGCGTAGAGATCTTTAAATGTAATAGACATTGATCACCTATTTACTGGACTTTGGGAGATTCTAAAGGTTTGTCCAGAGGGACATTTAGCAGACGCAAGGATTCCTGCATCACGCGTGCAAATACCGGTGCCGATACCGTACCGCCGTAATAGGTGCCTTGCGGATTTTCGACCACCACCACCATGGCAATACGCGGATCACTCACGGGCGCTACGCCAGCAAACAAAGCCCGGTATTCATTGGTAGAATAGCCTTTACGATCGGCACGCAGTTTATGCGCAGTACCGGTTTTCCCTGCCACACGATAACCCGGAATTGTCGCGCGCGTGGCGGTACCGCCAGGCAGAGTTGCTACTTCCAGCATAAGCAAGACCTGATCTGCAATATTGGCATCAATCATTTGCTCACCCTGCGGCTGTTCTTCCAGCTTGTACAGGCTCAGCGGCATTCTCACACCCTTATTGGCCAGCATGGCATAGGCATCCGCCATTTGCAGCACAGTAGCATTCAGGCCATAACCATAGGACATGGTTGCCACTTCTGACACATTCCATTTACTTGGTGGCAAGATCAGACCGGCACTTTCACCCGGGAATCTTACTGCTGAGCGTGAGCCAAAACCCAAGCGTTTATAGAAAGTGGGTAGAGTTTCATACGGCAAAGACAAGGCCAGTTTGGCGACACCCACGTTCGAAGATTTCTGGATAATACCGCCCAGTGTTAACTGACCATAATTATGCGTATCACGAATGGTGTGATTGCCAATTCGCATACTGCCCGGTGTGGTGTTGACCACTGAATTGGCCGTATATTTACCACTTTCCAGGGCCATTGCCACAGTGAAGGGCTTCATGGTCGAACCCGGCTCGAAGGAATCCACTGCACCACGGTTACGCATGGCATCCTTGTTCAGCAGACCATTTTTATCATTCGGGTTATATGATGGCCAAGATGACAAGGCCAGAATTTCTCCGGTTTTCACATCGACCGCAATCGCAGTCGCAGAACGGGCATTATTGGCCACACCTGCCGCAGTCAGTTCACGGTACATAATATATTGCAGACGCGAGTCGATACTCAGGGTGATATTCTCGCCCGGCTCGACTTCTTTAATCACTTCCGGCTCTTTAACCCGGTTGCCTTTTTTATCCCGGATAATCTGCTGCTCACCATCTTCACCTGCCAGACGGGTATTGAGCTGCATTTCCAGACCTTCAATCCCGGTGCCTTCACTATTGGTCAGACCAATAATCTGTGAATTGGGCTGTGGCTGCGGATAATAACGTTTGTAGTTTTTCTCGGTATACACGCCTTGAAAATTACGCTTCATGATCAGTTCAGCCTGTTGTGGCGGAACTTCTTTTTTCAGGATCAGATAACGAGAACGCGGGCGTTCTTGCATTTTTTTGCGTAGTTCTGCCCGATCCATACCGACTGCATCGGCCAGTTCATCCAGATTCAGGTTTTTATCCGGCAACTGGCGTTTCAGCTTGCGGCTATCTGGCTCTTTTTCTAGTGCCAGTATGGTCTCGTCATAGAGTTTTTTATTGTCAAAATAGTCACGTGGATCAATCACGATTTTCATGATCGGCGTACTGATCGCCAGCGGCACCCCATTACGGTCATAAATTACGCCACGCATGGCCTTGATGGTATTGGTTCTTAAAATATTGGCATTGGCTTTATTTTGCAAAAAATCTTTATTGATAATCTGCACATAGAAGGCACGGCAAATCAGTGTAATAAAACACAGCAACACCACCGCCCACATGATATAGAAACGATTGATATAAACATTTGAGGCGTTTTTGTCGGTAACTGATTGTTTTTTACGTACCGCTTGCTTCTTTCTTTTGTCTATCATGTCCGAGCGCTAGCCTTATTTTTTCTCATCTGAAGTTTGTGGTAAAGAAATGACAACACTTTGTGAAACCGGGGGAGAATACATGCGCAGCTGGGTAACAGCACGTGTGCCAATCTGCGCAGTTGCACCAAAAGTTTGCTGTTCAATTAACAAACGACCCCAATCTGCATTCAGGTCATCACGCTCACGCAGATAAGTGCTCAATTTTCTGGTGTCCTGACGATATTCAAACACCTGAAATACCACAAAGACTGCACTGATGAAGACCATCAGTATCAAGACGAGATAGATGCAGGCTTGTTTAAGCCACAACTTTTCTGTTTTTTTATCAACCACTTCAGTTTTCATGATGTGCCTATTAAGCTAAACGTTCTGCGACCCGGAGCCATGCACTACGTGAACGAGGATTGGCTTTGACTTCTTCGTCACTGGCTTTTACGCGGGATACCTTCTTTAAACGTCGTGTATCTTTTTGCTGCCCCGGCATTCCCCAGCCAAAATCTTCGTCTAATGTAGATTCTTTTTGAATAAACTGTTTGATCAAACGGTCTTCCAGAGAGTGAAAGCTAATTACGGCCAAACGTGCCTCAGGTTTTAAAATCTCAACTGCTTGAGGCAAGAAGATTTCAATATCTTCTAATTCTTTATTAATAGCAATACGAATCGCCTGGAAAGTACGCGTCGCAGCATGCTTATTTTTTTCCCATTTTGGATGCGCGACTTTCACAATTTCCGCAAGTTGAGCCGTGGTATCAATCTGCCCTGCCGCCTTGATGGCTTTGGCAATCCGGCGACTATAACGCTCTTCACCGTATTTAAAAATGATATTGGCCAGTGCTTCTTCTTCAATTTCAAGCAGCCATTCTGCTGCAGTTGGACCTTGAGAATTGTCCATGCGCATATCCAGCGGGCCATCTTTCATAAAACTGAAACCACGTTCGGCCTGATCCAGCTGCGGCGAAGACACGCCTAAATCTGCCATCACCCCATCCACGGTCTCAATCCCAAGCTCAGCCAGTGCGTCTTTCAGATCGGCAAAGCTGGCATGAATAATTTTAAAACGTGGATCCTCTTGTTCTAAGATTGCTGCCGTCTCTAGGGCCTGAGGATCTTTATCAAAGCCATACACACGTGCATGTTCATCTAATTTTGATAACAATAAACGGGTATGTCCGCCACGACCAAAAGTACCGTCTACATAAATTCCCGTATTGCGACCTGCCAACAAGGCATCAATCGTTTCGTGAAGTAATACAGAAATATGTGACATAAAAACTCAATCAATAGGGCGAAAAATTTAACTGCACATTATCACCCTGTTTCAGTAAAGCTCCAAACGACTTTTTGTAGATAAATATTACTTTCCATAGAGAAAACCGTTTTTATTTGAGTGTCGTCAATAAAAAAAGCCTCCGCAAGGGAGGCCTGTTTATCTGTAATTCGTCTTCAAATCAGCAGATTAACGTTTTGAGTTATAGATCTGATCAAAAATCGCGCCATTCACAAAATGGGTTTTCTGTGCATTGGCCCAGCCGCCAAACACTTCATCAATGGTAAAAGTTTTGATTTTCGGGAATTGTGCTGAATATTTGGCTAATACTTTCTGATTGCGCGGACGGTAGAAATGTTTGGCTGCCATTTCCTGACCCAATGGAGAATACAGGTAGTTGATATAACCTGTTGCCAACCATTTATTGCCATTTTTATCCACAGTACGATCGACAATGGCCACCGATGGCTCGGTCAAAATCGTAATTGACGGATAAATAATATCGAACTTGTCTTTACCCAAAGTCTTTTGGGTAACCAGTGCTTCATTTTCCCAAGTCAGCAATACATCACCAATGCCACGCTCAGCAAACGTGGTCATCGAAGCACGTGCTGCTGAGTCCATCACTTTGACATTTTTATAGAGTTTGCCGACAAAGTCCTGTGCTTTGGCTTTATTACCCCCCGACTGTTTCTCGGCATAGCCCCAGGCAGACAGGTATACCCAACGTGGCAAACCACCGGTTTTCGGGTTTGGGGTAATAATTTCTACGCCTGGCTTGGTCAGATCACTCCAGTCCTTGATGCCCTTCGGATTGCCTTTGCGCACCATAAACACGATGGTTGAGGTATAAGGTGCAGAATTATGCGGAAACTCTTTTTGCCAGCCGGGTTGAATCTGACCAGATTTCACGATTTCTTCGATGTCATTGGCCAGCGCCAAAGTCACCACATCGCCTTTTAGGCCATCGACCACCGAACGTGCCTGCTTGCCCGAACCACCATGTGACTGTTTAAAGTTCACATCCAGACCGGTACGGTTTTTCCAGTAAGCACCAAATGATTTATTGAATTCATCATAGAATTCACGGGTTGCATCATAAGACACGTTTAGAAATTGACGATCAGCCGCCTGTGAGGCAGTCGCTGTCAAGCCTAGACCTGTAGCCAATAAGGCAACGCTAAATAACGATTTTAATTGATTTTTCATGAGCGCACGGGAGTTTATCTTGTATAGATATAACTATATGAAATAAAATCATTTATCGCAATTCAACCTACAACATCACAACACGATATAATCAAAGGTTTTTTATTCTTAATCATCTGTTTTTAAAAACAAAATATAGCCAGTCATTTCACTTATTTCGAATATATAGAATTTTATGCATTAAATATAAAAAAAACGGATAACGCTTTATCCGTTTTCTTCATTCAATTTAGATTCAAGCTTGTTATCGCTTTTCATTATAAATCTGGTCATAAATCGCCCCATTCACAAAATGGGTTTTTTGCGCTTTTTCCCAGCCACCAAAGACTTTATCAATGGTAAAGGTTTGAATTTTCGGAAATTGGGCGGAATATTTGGCAGCCACTTTAGCATCGCGTGGACGGAAGAAATATTTCGCAGCCAACTCTTGCCCTTTGGGGGAATACAGATAATTCAAATAGCCTTTCGCCAGATTGGCATTGCCATTTTTATTCACATTTTTATCAACGATCGCCACCGATGGCTCGGCCAGAATTGAAATAGAGGGATAGATGATATCGTACTTGTCCTTACCTAGACCTTGCGTTGCCAGCAAGGCTTCATTTTCCCAAGATAATAGTACATCGCCAATACCGCGCTCGGCAAAAGTCGTCAGTGAACCACGGGCACCGGAATCCAACACTTTGACATTTTGATAAAGCTTTTTGACCAGATCTCGGGCTTTGGCATCATTGCCACCGGGCTGTTTCAGCGCATAGCCCCAAGCAGACAGATAGATCCAACGTGGCGCTCCACCAGTTTTCGGGTTAGGCGTAATAATCTCGACACCCGGTTTGGTCAGATCATTCCAGTCCTTGATTTGCTTGGGATTAGCCTTACGCACCAAAAAAACGATTGTCGATGTATACGGTGCTGAATTATTTGAAAACTCTTTTTGCCAGCCTTTCTCGATTAAACCGGCATTGACGATTTCCTCAATGTCATTGGCCAAAGCCAAAGTCACCACATCGGCCTGCAAACCATCGACGACCGAACGTGCCTGCTTGCCTGAACCGCCATGTGACTGTTTAAAATTGATTGTCTGTCCGGTTTCCTGCTTCCAGAACTGGCCAAACTCCTGATTATATTCTTGGTAAAATTCACGGGTCGGATCATAGGAGACATTCAGGAAATCTTTGGCCATTACATTTTGCATGGTGGTTGCTGTAAATATTGTCAAGATTGCGGTTGCTATTATTTTTTTCATGTTATGTGACTCATTATTGAGATAACCACACTGTATAAATAAAAAATAAATATAACAATCATGTGTTTATAATAATATTGATGATCTATTTCTGATTTTGAGATATCTGCTAACAATTAAACCTGGATACATATTCTGCTAAAAAATTAATCTCCTGCTACAATATAAGACAGTTCTTCACGTTCTCTTCACAGTTGTCTGTTAAAAATAGGCCGCCAAAAGAGAGAATTACGATTTTTAGTAATTTTCCATAGATGTTATATTAATTTTTTGTAAAAAATGTGACTTGGTTCTACTTCTTTATAATCAACTGTGATTAAATTGTAGACGGAGTATTAAAAAAACATTTTTAACAGAATAAAACCAACCAGAAGCAAGGAGGAAGTTTGGATATGAAATTTAAATTATTCACAGCTAGCATCCTAAGTCTGATCATGCTGTTTTCGATTCAACTGGGTCATGCCGTCGTTGTGAAGACAGATTTGCAGAAGGCCTCAGTCACTACTGTTGAAAGCAAGACATCGCCGATTGAAAAAGCAATTCAACAACAAAAAAGCGAAAAAACCCTGCATACAGACGATAATCTTAAAGTCTTAACTGCGCTGAAAGTCGCACCTTCACAAAATTTCTTTGCAGCACAAAATTATCGCTTTACCCGCTTCGTACAAAGCATATTTTCTAGCGATCATTCTTAATCAGTTTTAACCAACTCGAATAACAGCAGGATTTAAAGCCACATCACTGAATGTTGAATAAAGCATTAAGTGATGTGGCTTTTTCGCTATAATAGAACCAAATTTATATTCTAGATTATATCCGGCTATGACTGTTCGTACTCGTATTGCACCTTCTCCTACAGGTTTTCCTCATGTAGGTACTGCCTATATTGCCTTGTTTAACTTATGTTTTGCTAAACAGCATGGGGGTGAATTCATCCTTCGTATTGAAGATACCGACCAACTGCGCTCAACACCTGAATCTGAAAAAATGATCCTGGATTCATTGCGCTGGCTCGGTCTCAACTGGTCTGAAGGTCCAGATGTGGGTGGCCCACATGCACCGTACCGCCAGTCAGAACGTATGGATATTTATAAAAACTATGCGCTGGAACTGGTTGAAAAAGGTCATGCCTTCTACTGTTTCGCCACTGCCGAAGAACTGGATCAAATGCGTGCTGAACAGCAAGCACGTGGTGAATCTCCACGTTATGACGGTCGAGGCTTAAACCTTTCTCAAGAAGAGGTCGAGCGTCGTTTGGCTGCTGGCGAAGCACATGTGATTCGCATGAAAGTACCGACTGAAGGTATTTGTAAATTTAATGACATGCTGCGTGGTGAAGTCGAGATTCCATGGGCGCAGGTCGACATGCAGATTCTGCTGAAAACTGACGGCTTGCCAACCTATCATTTGGCCAACGTGGTGGATGACCATTTAATGCAAATCACGCATGTGATTCGTGGTGAAGAATGGATTCCATCTGCACCGAAGCATCAGTTGCTGTACCAATACTTCGGTTGGGAGATGCCGGTGCTGTGTCACATGCCACTGCTACGCAACCCGGACAAATCAAAATTATCTAAGCGTAAAAACCCAACTTCAATCAACTATTACAAAGATATCGGTGTACTGCCTGAAGCCTTGTTGAACTACTTGGGTCGTATGGGCTGGTCAATGCCAGATGAAAGTGAAAAATTCACTTTGGCAGAAATGATTGAACATTTTGATATTAAACGTGTATCACTCGGTGGTCCAATCTTTGATGTTGAAAAACTCAACTGGCTCAATGGTCAATGGATCAAAGCCCTTTCTCCTGCTGAATTGCTCGATACGCTGCTAGCATGGAAAGCAGACCGTGCCAAATTAGAAGAAATCGCAGCTGCGATTCAACCACGTATCAACTTGCTGTCTGAAGCAGTGAACTGGTCTGCGCATTACTTCAACCACTTCCCGACACTGACTCAGGAGCAGTTTGTCAGCAAAAAACTGTCTGACGAACAGGTACGTCAGAGCTTGCAGTTTGCCATTTGGCGTTTAGAAAGCCTGTTCACCTGGAACAACGACACGGTCAGCCAAACCTTGATGGATTTGGCAGCACAAATGGAAATTAAACTGCGTGACTTCATGCCGGCCTTCTTTATTGCCATTGCCGGCTCAACTGCGTCTACCCCGGTGATGCAGACTATGGTCACCATTGGCCCTGATTTGACCTTCGCACGTTTACGTCATGCGCTGGAAATTGTCGGTAGCCCAAGCAAAAAAGAGCTGAAAGTCTGGGAAAAACTCAATGAAAGCTTAAAATTGCCGAAAAATGAAGCGGTTGATCAAGCTTAATCAATTTTTTTGTTGACGTGTGAGCGCGATATCCCTAATATAGCGCTCACACAGACTGGGGTCATAGCTCAGTTGGTAGAGCGCTACAATGGCATTGTAGAGGTCAGGAGTTCGATCCTCCTTGACTCCACCAAATCAAGTCTTGCTTTAGCTGTGTAATGCCTCAATTGTCCCTATCGTCTAGAGGCCTAGGACATCGCCCTTTCACGGCGGTAACCGGGGTTCGAATCCCCGTAGGGACGCCATATTCAAGATTACTTTTGAAGTGGTCTTTTAAAAAACCCAAGCATTATGACTTGGGTTTTTTATTGCCTGTATATTTTATGTTGGGCAATATTTCGGTTTCTTCGCATCTTCCGATAAAATAATCAGTAATTTAGAATTTTGGAGTTGTAATGCAATATCGTTGCCCTAAGTGTCAAAGCCCGAAAATCATGCCGGTGGCCCAGCCAGGTCAAGCAGCTCCACGTCCGGTGGTTCCTAAAAGCCTGATGTTTCTGGTGCCCGCCCTATTCCTATTATTATTGCTGGTGATCATCAGTATCGCGATGTGGATCTTTGGTGATGGTGCAGGTACAACTTTACAGACTGCAACCGTCATCGTCTTTATTCTTTCTTTGATTGCAGGCTTTATGTTCTATAAAGACTTGCCTGATTTTAAAATTTCCATGCAGGCCTTCATGCAGACCCAAAAGAAATGGAAATGTCGTGAATGTAATCACGAGTGGGAAATCTAAGTCACTCCCCACCGCCCTATAAGCACAAAAAACCAGCCCGAAGGCTGGTTTTTTATTTTAAAATCAGGGATTAAACACCAATTTTACGGTATTTTTGACGCTTCGCGACCAAATCATCACCATCGCGCTTACGACGATATTCTTCAAACTCAGCATAGTTACCAGTGAAGAATTCAGGTGTTTCACCTTCAAATGACAAAATGTGCGTTGCAATACGGTCCAGGAACCAACGGTCATGCGAGATCACCATCACAGTACCCGGGAACACCAGAATGGCATCCTCAAGCGCACGTAAGGTTTCGATATCCAGGTCGTTTGACGGTTCATCGAGCAAGATTACGTTTGCGCCCATTTGCAGGATTTTAGCCAGTTGTAAACGGTTACGCTCACCACCTGACAATTGACCGACACGTTTTTGCTGATCCTGGCCTTTAAAGTTAAAACGACCGATATATGCACGAGATGCAATTTCGTATTCGCCAATCTTCAAGATGTCTAAACCGCCAGAAACTTCTTCCCAAACCGTTTTGTTGTCATCAAGCGTGTCACGAATCTGACCCACATAAGCCACTTTCACCGACTCACCCAGTACCACAGAACCGGTATCCGGTTGTTGTTCACCGGTCATCATGCGGAACAGTGTGGTTTTACCTGCACCGTTCTCACCGACGATACCCACGATCGCAGCAGGCGGTACAACGAATGATAAATCTTTATACAGAGTACGATCACCAAACGATTTGCTGATGCCTTCAACTTCTACAACCTTGTTGCCTAGACGTGGACCAGGTGGAATGTAGATTTCAGAGGTTTCGTTACGCTGTTGGAATTCACGCGAGTTAAGCTCTTCAAAACGCTCCATACGCGCTTTGTTTTTCTTTTGCTGGCCTTTGGCATTTGAGCGAACCCATTCAAGTTCTTTTTTCAATGCTTTGGCAAAAGATTCTTCTTGCTTGTTCTCTTGCTCTAGACGCGCATTTTTCTGCTCTAACCAAGAAGAGTAGTTGCCTTGGTATGGAATGCCCATGCCACGGTCAAGCTCAAGAATCCACTCAGCCACGTTATCCAGGAAATAACGGTCGTGCGTAATCGCAACGATGGTGCCCGGGAAGTCTTTCAAGAAACGTTCTAACCAGGCAACAGATGATGCATCTAAATGGTTCGTCGGTTCATCAAGAAGCAACATGTCTGGCTTAGACAAGAGCAAACGGCACAGTGCCACACGGCGGCGTTCACCACCTGAAAGCAGTTTAACATCCGCATCCCAAGCTGGAAGGTTCAGTGCAGCAGCTGCCTGATCCATCTGATTGGCAAGGTTATGTGCATCCCATGCATGGATAATGGCTTCGAGCTTTTCCTGCTCTTTTGCAAGTGCATCAAAGTCAGCATCTTCTGCTGCATATTCTGCAAATACTTCGTCAAGACGTGCCAAAGCATCCAGCGGTTCACGCAGACCATCTTCAACGTTGCCACGCACGTCTTTAGTTTCATCTAAAGGCGGCTCTTGCTCGAGATAACCGATTTTAGTACCTGGTTGTGCACGTGCTTCACCAGAGAAATCTTTATCTACGCCCGCCATAATACGAAGCAAGGTCGATTTACCTGCACCGTTTAGACCAAGCACACCAATTTTTGCGCCCGGGAAAAATGATAAGGAGATATCTTTCAGGATTTCGCGTTTCGGCGGCACCATCTTAGACACTCGGTTCATCGTATAAATATATTGGGCCACGTAGGACTCCTCAACTGAAAAACCAAATGGGGTTAAAACAACCACCCCAGCTCAAAAAAGAGCGAAAAAATAATCGGCTATTATACGCAGAAAGCTGCGAAAACATAAGCCATTGCCATGAACTTCAATGCATTGTTACAAGTTTATTTATGGTGATTTTTCAAACAGCTGATTTAAGTCAAATAAGTGCATCGAATCCCAATTTATATATGATTATTTCATCTATCTATTTCAGTAAAATTGCACTTTTACTTATATATGAAAATGTTACACTCAAATCATAAACTTAAACACAAGAAGATCAGTCATAATGAGTTATAAAGCAGAAACCCTTGCGATTCATGCAGGTTATAGCCCTGAAGCCACCACCAAAGCAGTAGCAGTGCCAATTTACCAAACCACATCTTATGCCTTTGACAATACTCAACATGGGGCCGATTTGTTCGATTTAAAGGTACAGGGCAATATCTATACCCGGATCATGAACCCGACCACGGCGGTGTTAGAGCAACGTATCGCCGCACTTGAAGGCGGGATTGGTGCGCTTGCTTTAGCGTCTGGTATGGCTGCAATTACCTATGCGATTCAAACCATTGCTGAAGCTGGCGACAATATTGCTTCTGTATCTACACTTTACGGCGGCACCTATAATCTGTTCGCACACACTCTGCCGAAGCAAGGCATTGACGTGCGTTTCTTTGATTATGAAAAGCCCGAAAGCTTGCGTAGTTTAATTGATGACAAAACCAAACTGGTCTTTGTTGAATCTATTGGTAATCCGCTCGGTAATATTATTGATCTGGAAGAGATTGCAAAAATCGCGCATGAGTACGGTGTGCCCGTGATTGTTGACAATACGGTGGCAACGCCAGTGCTACAAAAATCTTTTGATTTTGGTGCCGACATTATCGTGCATTCATTGACCAAATATATCGGCGGTCATGGCAACTCGATTGGTGGCATCATTGTCGATAGCGGTAAATTCCCGTGGGGTAAATATCCTGAACGCTTTCCCGCGCTGAATACCCCCGATCCAAGTTATCATGGCGTAAACTATGTCGAAGTTCTCGGTGAAGCAGCTTATATCGCTCGAGCGCGTGTGGTGCCACTACGCAATACTGGGGCCGCGATCAGCCCGCAGAATGTGTTCCTGATCCTGCAAGGTTTGGAAACTTTAAGTCTGCGTATGGAGCGTCATACTGAAAATGCGCTTAAAATTGCGGAATATTTACAGCAGCATCCTAAAGTAAAATGGGTCAATTACGCTGGTCTGAAAGATCATCCACAACATGCCTTGGCACAAAAATATGTAAAAGGTAAACCATCTGCGATTCTGACCTTTGGCGTAGAGCATGGTCTTGAAGGCGGCACACGTTTTATTGATGCGCTGCAACTGTTTACCCGTCTGGTCAATATCGGTGATGCCAAAAGTCTCGCTTGTCATCCGGCGACCACCACACATCGCCAACTCAATGCCGAGGAGTTAAAATCAGCAGGTGTCAGTGAAGATATGGTGCGACTCTCGATTGGGATTGAACATATCGATGACTTGATCGCGGATCTGGAACAGGCACTAGCGACCGTTTAAAGGCGTGTTTCATCTGACTCAAAACTCCACCCTTTCTGGTGGAGTTTTTTTATTTATATTCTAAAACAGCCACTTGCTTTGCTTTTTATTTTCATGGTAAAAGTTAAATGAAATAGCGAACACAAATAGAGCAATTACTCTAATTTTTATTTTAATTTCAATAGTTTAATTTATAGATTTTCCTGAAGAATTGGTTATCATATCTGTACTCACCTTCGCTCTCATCTCCTGTTAGAGCGCCATACACCTTTAATAAAAATAATTTGAACGCTGACTTCAAATTAGGGATAACAAATGTGAAAACTAGACTACACAAACAACTGGAAAAATCTGTTGCAGGTAAAACCGTCCTGATCACCGGCGCATCCAGCGGTATTGGGTTAACGACGGCACATCAACTGGCCGATGCAGGTGCGCATGTTTTACTGGTGGCCCGTACTCAAGAAACCCTAGAACAAGTAAAAGCAGACATTGAAGCCAAAGGCGGCAAAGCCTCAATCTTTCCATGCGATTTAAACAATATGGAGGCGATTGATGAGGTCTCCAAACAGATCATTGCCTCAGTCGATCATATTGATATTCTGATCAATAATGCGGGTCGTTCGATTCGCCGCGCCGTGCATGAATCGGTCGACCGCTTCCATGATTTTGAACGAACCATGCAGCTGAACTATTTCGGCGCCGTGCGCCTGGTCATGAATATCCTGCCACAAATGATGATCCGTCGCGCGGGTCATATCATTAACATCAGTTCGATTGGCGTACTGGCCAATGCCACCCGTTTTTCGGCCTATGTCGCGTCAAAAGCCGCACTGGATGCCTTTAGTCGCTGTCTGTCTGCCGAAGTGCATTCGCATAAAATCGCCATCACCTCGATCTATATGCCTTTGGTACGCACTCCGATGATTGCACCAACCAAAATTTATAAATACGTCCCGACACTTTCTCCGGAACAGGCAGCTGACCTGATTGCCTATGCGATTGTGAAACGTCCGAAGAAAGTTGCGACCGGTTTGGGTCGTCTGGCCTCGATTACTTATTCGATTGCTCCGGATATCAACAATGTTCTGATGTCGATTGGTTATAACCTGTTCCCAAGTTCAAGTGCCTCTGTGGGTCAACCACAAAAATTAAATTTGGTGCAAAAAGCATATGCACGGCTGTTCCCGGGCGAACACTGGTAATTTTTACTGGGATAATTTCCTGAAAATACGAGCCGCCGACCGGGCGGCTTTTTTGATGTCTCAGTTTTAAATCTCTAGGTGAAAGCAAGCTCATCTGGATCACACACGACATAGCCTGTCTTTATCGACACAGATTTTTGCCGCAAATGCTGCGAGATCACGTACACTATCTGCGGATATTTCCTATCCGTATTTTTATATTTTGATTGAAATGATGGAAACCCTTATGAACAACGCGCAATGGCTCGATGAAGTAAAATTTAACGAACAAGGATTAGTCCCTGCCATTGCCCAGCATCATCAAACTGGTCGTGTCTTGATGGTGGCCTGGATGAACCGTGAAGCGCTAGCACTAACGGCTGAGAAAAACCAAGCCGTGTATTTCTCCCGTTCACGCAGCAAGTTATGGCATAAGGGCGAAGAATCAGGACATTTTCAAACCGTACATGAAATCCGTCTGGACTGTGATGCCGATGTAATTGTGCTGCAAATTGAACAGCATGGCGGCATCGCTTGTCATACTGGTCGTGAATCATGTTTCTATCGTAAACTCACGCCAAATGGCTGGGAAATTGTCGATGCACAGCTGAAACACCCGTCTGCAATTTATGGTGAAAAATCCACAAATCCGCATACGCTGGCGATGGAAGCGTCAAGCGCCCAGTCTGAACAGGTCGAAGTCTTGTCCTATCTGGGCCAGATGATGGCAGAACGCAAACAGGCCGATCCGGATTCCTCTTATGTGGCCAAGCTCTATCACAAAGGCCTGAACAAGATTTTAGAAAAAGTCGGTGAAGAAAGCTTTGAAACTGTGCTGGCTGCCAAAGATTTCAACGCTCAGGTCTCTGAAGACAATAAAAATGATCTGATCTATGAAGTTGCTGATCTGTGGTTCCATACCATTGTGATGCTGGGTTATTTCGATATCGAACCGCAACTGGTCTTGAATGAGCTGGCACGTCGTCAGGGCTTATCCGGTCTGGTTGAAAAAGCCAGCCGTCAGCATTAAATGATGAATATGCCTGTGTCTGATCTGCAAAAACCCAAGGCCACTTATGAGCAGGCCACTGCCATCGATAATGCCCGTCTGGGTAATTCCTTTAAAGTGATTGCCTATGCCGGCACAGGTAAAACCACCACACTACAAATGATCAGTGATGCCATGCCTGAACGGCGTGGCATGTATCTGGCTTTCAACAAAGCCATTGCCAGTGAAGCGCAAGCCAAATTTCATCGTGGCGTAGATTGCCGCACTTTTCACTCGCTGGCATTTCGCAGTGTTCCACGTGGAATCACCGACAAGCTGCGTCTGCCCCGTTTAAGCCCAAGCTTTATTGCCAAAGAATACCGTCTGGAACCGATGACCATGCGCCGTATGATGGGTGGGCGTTATGAAAAATATGTCTTGATGCCTTCGCGTCTGGCGAGTTTAGTCGCCAATGCGGTTGGCTATTTCTGTTCGACCAGTTCGCAATACCCTGCTCCGCGGCATATTCAGGCACCGAGCTGGTTACATCCAGATGATATTGAGATCCTGCAAAAGAAACTTTATCCGGCCGTAGAACGGCGCTGGCTAGAATCAATCGATCCCAATCATCAGGCCGGGATTGGCCATGATATTTACCTGAAACTCTGGGCGCTGTCTGAACCGAATATTCCGGCCGATTATGTGCTGTTTGATGAAGCGCAGGATGCCGACCCACTCATGCTCGGAATTTTGCTGAAACAGCGGAATACTCAGGTGATTTATGTCGGTGATGCGCATCAGCAGATTTATGCTTGGCGCGGTGCGGTGAATGCCATGCAGCAACTGCCTTTACCCGAATCACGCCTGACCACATCGTTTCGTTTTGGCCCTGAAATCGCGTTAAATGCCAATGCCATTTTAGGTGCACTGAATGAAACCGTGCCTTTGCTTGGCAATCCGTTGTTAGATTCTAAAGTCGTGAATAAACCGCATACCAAAATGCGTGATGCGATTCTGTGCCGGACCAATGCCCGGGCCATGGAACTGTTACTTGCCGGACTGGTGCGTGGTGATAAAGTCAGCCTGCAAGCCGATCATGTCAAACTGAATCGTTTTGTCGATGCGGCTGCCATGCTCAAACAAGGCAAACGGGTGATTGATGTGCCGGAACTGGCCTGGTTTAATTCCTGGCATGATGTGCATGAATACTGTGAAACCAATGAAGGCAGCGATATCAAACCGCTGGTTAAACTAGTCGATGAACATGGCACCGATCCATTGAAAAAAGCCTTGGCCAAAATCACCCCGATTGGACAGGCGGACTATATTATTTCCACTGCACATAAGGCCAAAGGTCTGGAGTGGGAACGGGTGCATATTGAAGATGACTATCAGTTTAAGCTGAATGAAAAAGATCATAAAATTAGTGATGAAGAGCTACGTTTACTTTACGTGGCCTGTACACGTGCTAAAGTAAGCTTAAATATTCATCACATTTATGACCTGATTCAACAACTGAAGATCAAGATGCCGCAGTCGCTTCGTCAAGCCGTCGGTTAAGGTATGGATGTAAAATCATGGTACAGGTGACCTATGCACATCGAAGCGCTTCAACTGAAACACACCCTGCATTTTCCAGAGATTCAGCTTCAGCTTGATCATTCACAATATCCGCTTACCTTAATTTTGGGCAATCAGGGTACTGGCAAAACCACTTTGTTACGCTGTGCTTATCAGGCGCTGACCTGGTTTGCAGCACGTTATCGCGATAGCCGGGCTGCCGGTCTGGTGATGCAAGATCAGGACATCATGCAACACCGGCTGCAATCCAAAATTGATATCCGGGTTGGCTTTCCCGAAGAGGTTTCAGCGCTTACAGAATCCAGCCAGACTGAAGCTACACAGCAACAGAGCTGTTCCTGGCAAGTCTATAAGACTTTAAATAGTCAAGGACTCGGCTTTAGCAAAGCCGAAACCGCGCAACTGGACAGCATGCTTGGCCTTTATCAGAAAGCCCGATTCAATGATCCTCTGCTCGGCTTGCCGCTGATTGCCTATTATCCTGCCGACCGCTTTGTCAATGACGTCAATCTGATCAGCAAAAACAATCCGGCTATTTTCCATACAGCGCATGCTTACGACATTAGCGCGATTCCGTTTACGACCTTTGCCCGTTTCTTTGAATGGTTGCGTGAAGTCAGTGATATTGAAAATGCGCAAAGCGCCAAGATCATGGATCAGATTTTAGCGCGTGCCTTGCAGCAGCCTGAAGATATTCGGGGAGATGAACTGGCGCGGCAGATCGAGAAAGCCCAGGCACAGCTGCATACCCCACATTTAACGGCCTTAAAAAATGCCCTGTCGCAGGTATTGCCTGACATCAGCCAGATTGAGTTAAAATACCAGCCCAAGCTGCAACTGATGCTGACCTATCAGGACAAGCGTTTTACTTTTCAGCAGCTTCCCAATAGCGTCCGCATCTGGATTGCACTGGTGGGCGATATCGTACGGCGTCTTTGTCTGCTCAATCCGAACAGTTTATTTCCATGTCAGGAAGGTACAGGGGTGTTGTTGATTGATGCCATTGATCATCAGCTGGATCAGGATCTGGCAGCAGAGATTCTGCCACGTCTGCATCAGGCATTTCCTAACTTGCAAATTATTGCCACCGGCAACCGACCTGAGTTACTGGAACATGCACAGGCCTTTCAGTGCTTAAGACTCGAAAATAAACAGTTGCATCCAATTCATCTTGAAAGCATGAAAATCCAGTTTGATCAGATCTATGCCGAAATGGGTCTACATACTGATCCAGACGCAATTCCTGCCGAAGAAGCGCTAATAGAAACCGTCACCGAACCGACTACACCGCTTGCTGTATTACAGCGGATTCAGCAACAGTTGAATCCTGAACAGCAGCAGGAATTGTTACGTTTACTTGCTCAGGATCAGCCGACGCTACCGCAATCGCTCTAAGCAACGTTGAAAAACAGTAATGATCGTTTCGATGAATATCGAGATTTATCCAGACCATTTTAGTGCTGTCTTTTTGCAATTGTAAAACTGTATTTAGTCATATTTACAATCAATGCTTGCAATTTAATCTTAATTTTCGGTCACTTCTGGATGATCTGTTTAAGCATCCACCCCACGCCAAAAGCCTGCTCGCGTATAATTTATAAGTTCGACATAAAAACGTTGATGTTGTTGTTATCCTGTAATATGATCGGTTTTATTTGCGAATTTCATTGTAAAATCGGAATTTGCTATCGTTTATAAGTTGCGCAATACAACTGTTTTTATATTCTTTTTGAATATTCTTTTGGCTTTCAAGATTGAGAAGTTTGGGTTGCTCCTTGTAATCCTGTAGTCCTTGAAAGATGAAGATTCACCCTAGGTTGGTCACAACCTAAATCACGACAATGGATACGAGTGTGCTGCCGATTATTATATTGTTACCGTTAGTATTAGGCACAACCCTTGTCTCGTGGCTGAAGCAATTTTCGCGCGGGGTAACGGCTTTAGGGGCAATTGGTGTCAGCCTCAGCAGTTTCTTATTATTATTAAGTCAGGCGCCTGCCATCTTTGATGGTGCCGTGATCATTCAGACCTGGTCCTGGCTGCCCCAGCTCGGGATCGATTTCAGTTTCCGTCTGGATTCTCTGGCCCTGCTGTTTGCCTTGCTGATCAGTGGCATAGGCACCCTGATCTATATTTATGCCTATTATTATCTCAATCCTAAAAATTCGCTGAGCAAACTTTATTTCTTGCTGATGCTGTTTATGGCAGCCATGCTCGGAATTTCATTGTCGAATAACTTGCTGATCCTGCTGGTTTTCTGGGAACTTACCAGTATTTCATCATTTTTACTGGTGGGCTATTGGAGCAATTACGAAGCCGCACAGCGCGGCTCACGTATGGCCTTGACCATTACCGGCATGGGTGGCTTGGCCATGCTTGGTGGCTTCATCCTGCTGGGTCAAATTACCGGCACTTATCAGATTGATCAAATCCTGACGATGACTGAACAGATCCAGTCACATGCGCTATTTGTTCCCACTTTGTTGCTGATTTTACTCGGTGCCTTTACCAAGAGTGCGCAGTTCCCCTTCCATTTCTGGTTACCCAATGCCATGGCAGCACCGACACCGGTCTCTGCCTATTTACACTCGGCCACCATGGTCAAAGCCGGCCTGTTTCTGGTCGCACGTTTACTCCCGATTTTTGCGGGCGCGGCACTGTTTCATAATATTGTGACCTTTGTCGGTCTGTTTACCCTGTGCATGGCCGCCTTTTTTGCCATTTTTAAGGAAGATCTGAAAGGCTTGTTGGCCTATTCAACCATCAGTCATTTGGGTCTGATCATGTGTCTGCTCGGGATTGGTTCTCCACTGGCAGTCGCAGCGGCAATTTTCCATATTATTAACCATGCCACCTTTAAAGCGGCCCTGTTTATGATTGCCGGTATTATCGATCATGAATCTGGCACCCGTGATTTACGTAAGCTTTCAGGTCTATGGCAACTGCTGCCCTTTACTGCAACGCTGACCATGATCACTGCGGCCTCTATGGCCGGTGTTCCATTGACCAATGGTTTCCTCTCCAAAGAGATGTTCTTTACTGAGCTGGTGGCCAATTTAAGCGGGCCAGTGCTGGTCGGTTCAGCCATTGTGGCAACATTGGCCGGAATTTTTGCAGTCACTTATTCGATTCGTCTGGTGCATGGGGTATTTTTCGACGGCCCACTGGGCAAGCAAGTCCCGAATAAAAATGCGCATGAGCCACCATTTGGCATGCGCGCACCCGCCACTTTACTGGCATTTCTATGTATTTTAGTGGGTCTATTGCCAGCACTTTTAGTCGAAAAAATCGTGAATAGTACCACGCAGGCAACGACTCAAAATTTTGCTTTTGAAGGTACGCATCTGGCCCTCTGGCATGGGTTTAATCTGCCATTATTAATGAGTGTGATTGCTTTGGCCGGTGGTGCAGTATTTTACTTTTCTCTGGCTAAAGGTGGTGCCTTACGTGAAATTGATCTGGATCCAAAACTGGGCCGCTTACAGGGTCGGATCCTGTTTGACCTGTTCCTGAAAAATCTGCTGTTAAATTCACGTCGTTTCCGCCGTGCCACTGAAACTGGCAAATTACAAAGCTATTTATTATGGATTGTGATCTTTACCATCGGTCTGGTTGGTTTCCCATTGCTATCCAATGGTATCGGTAGCGGTACGCGTGAGCTGACCCATGCCCCTGCCCTGGCCATTGTCTTGTGGATGTTGCTATTTTCTGCCTGCTGGATGCTGCTATGGTTCCATCATGAACGGATTAAAGCGGTACTGATCAGTGGTGCAGTGGGTCTGGTGGTAACCATGGTCTTTATTGGCTTCTCGGCACCTGACCTGGCATTGACCCAAATTACGGTCGATGTAGTAACCACCGTCTTGTTATTAATGAGTTTATCTCTGCTACCGCAGCTAACCCCTTATGAATCCAGTCCAACCCGGCGCTGGCGCGATGCGATCATTGCGCTGGGCGGCGGTCTCGGTATTGCCACCATCGCCTGGCTGATCATGACCCGCGATCATAATTCTATTTCATGGTTCTTCCTGCAGCAGTCAATTCCACTCGGCGGCGGAACCAATGTGGTCAATGTGATTCTGGTCGACTTCCGTGGTTTCGATACCTTCGGCGAAATTACTGTACTCGGGATTGCCGCGATTGGTGTGCTTAGCCTGATGGATGGCATGCGTGCGCATGGCACCACCATGACTCAAGGTTTGACCTATCGATTTAATCCCTCCCCCTTGATGTTACGTATCACGGCATCATGGATTTTACCTGTAGCTCTGGTAGTCAGCCTGTATATCTTTATGCGTGGCCATAACCTGCCGGGCGGTGGATTCATTGCAGGATTAGTCACCTCACTGGCCTTAATTATTCAATATATTGCAGTGGGACAGGATAAAACTGAACAGTTGCTGGGTGCCAAATCTGGTCGTTTGTATGAAATCTGGATTGGCGTGGGTTTAACCATTGCCGGTTTGACCGGGGTTGCAGCCTGGTTCTGGTCACGCCCATTCCTGACCAGTGCGCATATTTATGTCTCGCCACCCGTGATTGGAGAAATGCATCTGGCTTCGGCGGCGCTGTTTGATGTCGGTGTCTATGTCACTGTAGTCGGTGCGACCATGCTGATGATTTCTGTGCTGGGCGATTCACGTCACTCCAGTATGACTGGCCCAGTACCAAGAGGATAATAGAATGATGAGTTTAGAATTTTTATTAGCCTCCGCCATTGGTCTACTCGCCGCCACCGGAATCTATCTGATTCTGCGTGCGCGTACTTTTCCGGTGGTGCTGGGCTTGGCCATGATTGGTTATGCGGTCAACCTGTTTTTATTTGCCATGGGGCGGATCCAGATGAATTCGCCTGCCGTATTGACCGAGGCCTCCAGAGTCACCGATCCCCTTCCGCAGGCACTGGTGCTGACCGCCATCGTGATTGGCTTTGCCACCACTGCCTTTATTGTTCAGCTGGCACTGCGTAGCCGTTATGAATCAGGAACAGACCACGTTGATTCAAAAGAAGAAACACCTCAGATTGACCCACGTGAGGATGAGCCTTAATGACTGATCTTCTTCACTTCTGGTCTCAACATACGCCAATTTTCAGTATTCTTTTACCGGCCATTACCGCTTTTAGTCTGGTACTTTTAGGTAATCCGGGTTCTGGCTCCCTGACCACAGACTGGCGTCAGCCTTGGCGTCGTGGTATCAGCCATATCTCGGGTATCTTGGGTCTGATCATTGCGGTCAGTTATTTAATTGACAGCAGTCAGGGTCAAGTCAGTGTATATACACTGGGCGAATGGGCGGCACCTTTTGGGATCGTGCTGGTGCTGGACCAACTCTCTGCCATGATGCTGGTGTTGACCTATGCCCTGGCAGTACCGGTGGTCTGGTATGCCAGTAAAGAATGGGATACCCGTGGCCGTTATTTCCATACCATGGTGCATTTCCTGCTGATGGGCCTGACCGGCGCCTTCCTGACCGGTGACTTATTCAACCTGTTCGTATTCTTTGAAATCTTGTTGATGGCATCCTATGTGCTGCTATTACATGGACAGGGCAAGGCGCGTTTCCAGCTGGGAATTCATTACGTCACCATTAACCTGCTGGCTTCTGCGCTGTTCCTGATTGGACTCGGTATGATTTATGGCAGTGTCGGCAGTCTGAACATGGCCGATGTGGCGCGCTTAATGCCTACCTTGGCAGCAGATCAGCATAAACTGGCCGTTGCCGGTGGACTCATGCTATTCGTGGTCTTCGGGATTAAGGCGGCAATGCTGCCGGTGGGCTTCTGGTTACCCAAAGCCTATGCCGTAGCCACCACCCCTGTTGCCGCACTCTTTACCATCATGACCAAAGTCGGGATCTATGCGATTTTGCGAATCAATGGAACTGTTTTTGATGATGAGTATAGCCATCAGATTCTAATGAACTGTCTACTGGTGATCGGTCTGATTACTTCAGTTTATGGTGTCATTTGTGCGATTGGTACAGAACGCCTGCGCCGTTTTGTCGGCTTTATGGTGCTGTCTTCAGTCGGTACGATTCTGGTGGCCATTGGCATGAATACGACGGCAGCCTGGGCCGGCGCCCTATACTATATGGTACACAGTACCCTGATTGCTGCGGCATTTTATATCCTGTCTGGCTGGATTACCTCACAGCGCGGTGAGTTCAAAGATCATTTTAAAATCGCACCGCTGATGAAACAGAACAAGCTGGTTTCGATTATCTATTTCATCATTGCCTTGATGATGGCCGGTCTGCCACCGTTCAGCGGCTTCTTTGGCAAAGTCTTTATTTTGCAGGCTTCTGCCAATTCAGAGCATCAGATGATCATTATCCTGACCATTCTGCTGGTGAGTTTCCTCAGTATTCTGGCTTTTACTCGAGTCGGCTTTATGCTGTTCTGGCGCTCGACCAAACCTGAAGATGATTTGAATTCTGACGATTTCCACAAATATGAAGCTTTACCCAGTAAGGCACCTGCACGTAATGATCACACGATCTATTTGCTACTTGCCGGCTTAACAGCTTATGTTGTATTTGCTGGACCGATCTATCAATATAACTATCAGACGGCAGAACAGATTAAAAACAATCCGGTCTATGAAGCTGCCCTGTTAAAACGTGATGCAGAAGGTCAATTTATTAGTGTGCAACCCTTTGATCCAAGTTATTTGCCAGAAACCAAATATGGTGGCGAGGTGGTGGATCCAAATGCACATCTGATTCCTTATATGATTTCAGAAGCCACTTTAGAAGGTGAAAATATTTCTGAATTCAAACAACGTCAGATTGACCAGCAGCATATTGAACAAACCCAACATGATGATAATCAACTTAAACCGGCGGAGGGACCTTAATGGCTGAATCATTCCTGCAACGTTGGTTCCCGCACCCGTTGGTTTCTGTAATCGTGGGACTCAGCTGGACTTTACTGTCACATAGCACAGAAGCCGGAACCTTGCTGGTGGCCCTGCTTCTGGCGATTGTCATTCCCAAAATGGTCGCGCCGTTTATTGACTATACCCCGAATATCCAGTGGCGGCCTGCGCTGCGTCTGTTCTTTGTCGTGGTCTGGGACATTGTGGTGGCCAATCTTAAAGTTGCAAAACTGGTCTTGGGTCCGACCAAAAACCTACATCCCAAATGGTTCCGTGTGCCTCTGGAAACCGAGCATGAAGAAGTCAACACCTTACTGGCCATGATTATTACCACCACACCGGGCACAGTCACTGCCGGTATTGATCAGGATCGTGGTGATATTCTGGTGCATGCTTTAAGCACGGATGATGAAGCAGCTGAAATCGAGCTGATCAAACAACGTTATGAACAGCCCTTGCTTAAAATTTTCAGCGTACAGACAGGAGAAAAAATATGACGATTCTGCCTTATGCATTAATGATTTGCCTGGGTGCAGTCACTGTCTCGATGTTACTCTGCCTGATCCGACTCATTACCGGCCCTTCTATCGTTGATCGCCTCCTGGCACTCGATACCCTGTTCCTGAATGCCACCTGTCTGATTGTCATTTTGGGAATTTACTGGAGCAGCACTTTTCTGTTTGAAGAGGCCTTACTGGTGGCGATGCTCGGCTTTGTCTCTACAGCAGCTTTGGCGCGTTATTTCACCACTGGCCATGTCATCGACTAGGAGTTTTTAAATGCCGTTAATTTTAGAAATACTAGTTTCGATTTTTTTATTGATTGGTGCTTTCTTCATGCTGGTCGGTGGGATTGGGATGGTGCGCCTGCCCGACCTGTTTATGCGGCTGCATGCACCGACCAAATCCAGTACCTTAGGCCTTGGTAGTTTTTTAATTGCAGCAATTATTTTCTCGGCCATGTACGGCCGTTTCGGTTTTGCTGAAGTGCTGATTACCCTGTTTGCCTTTATCACTGCGCCAGTATCGGCCAATCTGATGGCGCAGGCAGCATTGCATTTACGTTTACGCTCGCTAAGTGGCGAGGTTCCAGAAACACTGGAGCGCCCTCTGCCTTGGCAACGTTCGCGTCGCCGTGCTTTTTATGAGAAAAAAATGAATCATAAAAATGATGATCTCACTTGATTTGGACTATTTTTAGATAGGTCGATTCACTTCTAATGTTTAAAGTTTCAATAAAGCCAGCTATAAAAAAGCCACCCGAAGGTGGCTTTTTTATTGTCCTAAGACTTATTCATCATCTTTTTTTGCTTCAGCTTCAGGTAAGTCCTTCACAGCTTCAGCAATCAGACCAAACATATAGTTACCATAGGCATTGGTCTTGTCGTAATGGAAACGTAGACGAGGTGTAATACGGGTTTTGATACGACGGCTCAGTTCGTGACGCAGGAAACCAGAGGCTTTGTTTAATACCTCTAAAGTTTCTTTATTCGCCGCTTCACTTTGTTCATCGCCCAGCTCACGTCCCATAACAGTGACATAAACTTCCGCATATCCCAAGTCCGGGCTCACCTTCACAGCAGAGATGGTCACCAGACCACCTAAGCGTGGATCTTTCAGCTCCTGACGGATCAGTTCTGACAACTCGCGTTGTACTGTATCCGCCATACGCTTCAGACGTTGACTACCCGCCATTAAAGACTCCGTTTAATCAGTTGAACATCGTACACTTCGATCTTATCCAGTGCTTTGATGTCTTTATAACCTTTCACCGCAAGACCACATTCCATACCGGCACGAACTTCTTCAACCACTTCTTTGTAGCGACGAAGAGATTCAAGCTCGCCCTGGAATACCACCACGTCATCACGGAGTACGCGAATCGGTTTGTTACGATGCAATACGCCTTCAAGAACCATACAGCCCGCAGCCGCACCGAATTTACTTGAGTGGAATACTTCACGTACTTGTGCAACACCCAGAATCGTTTCACGATGTTCAGGTGCCAGCTTACCGCTCATTGCTGCTTTCACATCATCAATCAATTGATAGATAATTGAGTAGTAACGAATGTCGATGCTGTCTGCATCGGCTTTTTGACGCGCAGTGTTGTCCGCACGAACGTTAAAGCCAAGTAGAACTGCTTCTGAAGATTCAGCCAGTGTTACGTCAGACTCGGTGATTGCACCAACGCCCGAACCAATAATACGTACTTTCACTTCATCCGTTGCAAGTTCAGCAAGTGCAACATGCAAGGCTTCCAGTGTACCGCGTACGTCAGTTTTCAGCACCACGTTCACGATAGGCACATCTTTCTTGCCCATAGACGCCATGATGTTTTCAAGACGCATTGCAGATTGACGCTCAAGACGTTTTTGACGTTCACGATCCATACGTGCATCGGCAACTTCACGTGCTTTTTTCTCATCGCTGACAACAAGAACTTCGTCACCTGCCATTGGCGCTTCTGGAAGACCCAAAATTTCCACTGGAATCGAAGGACCTGCAGATTTGATACGCTGACCATTTTCATCGGTCATTGCACGAACGCGACCATAAGATGAACCAGCAAGAACCAGATCACCCACTTTCAAGGTACCGTTTTGAACCAGAATAGACGTGACCGCACCACGGCTGTTGTCTACACGTGCTTCAATCACCACACCTTGTGCAGCACCTTCTTCCGATGCTTTCAGTTCAAGCAATTCAGCCTGGATCGAAATCAGGTCTAGAAGTTCATCGATACCTTGACCAGAATGCGCCGAAACCATGGCAACCGGTACATCACCGCCCCATTGTTCAGGTACGATCTGTTTGGTGGTCAATTCGTTCAATACCCGATCTGGATCTGCAGATTCTTTATCCATCTTGTTGATTGCAACAATGATTGGTGTACCTGCAGCACGTGCATGGTCGATTGCTTCCGCAGTTTGTGGCATAACACCATCATCTGCTGCAACAACCAGTACCACGATATCCGTTGCTTTGGCACCACGTGAACGCATTGCAGTAAACGCTGCGTGTCCCGGAGTATCAAGGAAGGTAATAATACCTTTGTCGGTTGTAACGTGGTAAGCACCGATATGCTGGGTAATACCGCCTGCTTCGCCTTGCGCCACTTTGGCACGGCGGATACGGTCAAGAAGCGATGTTTTACCATGGTCAACATGACCCATGATCGTAACCACTGGTGCGCGCGTTGTTTGTGCACCACGTGCTTCTTCAGCCGCTTCAAGCAGGTTATCTTCAGCTTGCGTATCAGAAACCAATACCGGGTTATGACCCATTTCTTCTACGATTAACGCTGCAATTTCCTGATCAATGGCTTGGTTCTGAGTAACCAGCTCACCCATTTTCATGAGAGATTTAATAACTTCACGAACCTTGATCGCCATTTTCGCAGCCAGGTCAGCCACAACAATGGTTTCACCAATTTCAACATCGTAAACCTGTTTCTTCACAGGTTTTTCGAAGCCGTGCTTATTGCCCTGGCTAGTTTTCAAACCGCGTTTAGGCTGTTTGCTGAAGCTCTGTTCTTCCTGACCACGACGTCCACCTTTTTTCGGTGCACGTGCAGCTGGGGTATTGGTACCACGTTTGATCTCGCGGTCTTCTTTGGCAAATGAGTCTTCATATGCCTGACCTACCAGACCGGCAGCAAGCGGAGAATCATCTACGACACGAATCGTTGCTGTTGTATCTTCAGCGGTGTACTTAGACGCCATCTGACGCATTTGTTCAAGCGTACGTTGCTGCGCTTCTTCAGCCGCTTTACGACGTGCTGCTTCTTCAGTCGCTTTTAATTGCGCTGCCTGAGCTTCACGTGCTTTTTTCTGTTCAGCCGTTTCAGTTTGTTTAACAACCTGTTTTACAATCGGCTTGTTGGTCGATTTGCGTTTTACCACGACTGCCGCTTTAGAAACTTCTTGCTTGTCGCTGGTTTGTTTTGCAGCAGCACGCATCGCTTCTAGAGCTTTACTCGCGTTATTTACGCCAGTTTTCGGAGCTTCAGCAGAAGAAGCAGCTTGTGCTGTATTCTGCTCAGGCGCAGCTTTGGCCTGTTGTTCAGCCTTGGCTTTCGCCAATGCTTCTGCTTTGATCTGTTCTGGATCAGGCTTAACAAATGTATGCTTCTTGCGAACTTCTACATTAATCGTTTTCGCCTTACCTGAAGTACTCGCAACTTTTGCAGTACTGGTTGTTTTACGTTTCAACGTGATTTGCCCTGCTTGGCTTTCTGAACCTTGTGATTTCTTCACATGGCTCATCAAGCTATCTTGTTGTTCGGTGGTAATAATATCGTCAGCTTTACGCTGTGGTAAACCTGCCTCACGAACCTGCTCTAGGAGCTTCTCAACTGGACGACCCACGCTGAGGGCTAACTCTTTAATCGACTTGTCCGTCATATACTACCTCCTAGTTAAACCATGATTCGCGCGCTTTCATAATGAGTTGACCGGCTTTCTCAGCACCCAAACCTTCAATATCTTCGATATCGTCGGTCGCCTGATCTGCCAAATCGTCAACTGTTACCACACCACGAGCTGCTAGAGCTTGCGCGATCTCTGCTGTCATGCCTTCCATTGCAACAAGTTCTTCACTTGGCGCTTGTATATTCTCTTGCTGTTGTAATGCATCAGCAAGTGCAATTTCTTTCGCACGGCTTTGCAATAATTCAACCAGTTCAGCATCAAGTTCGATTTCATCAAACGTTTCTGCAGGGACATAAGCAATTTCTTCAAGCGAGGTGAAGCCCATTTCTACCAGTGCCATCGCCAAATCTTCCGCGATATCCAGACGTGTTACAAACATGTCCAGATACTGTTGCGCTTCGTTTTGTTGACGGGCGTAGTATTCCTCTTCCAGCATCATGTCCAGCTTGTAGCCAGTCAATTCTGATGCCAGACGAACGTTCTGACCTTGTGAACCAATCGCACGAGCCAATTGATCACTCGTTGCAAAGATGATGTCTGCAGTACGGGCATCTTCATCGATGACAATACTCGATACATCTGCTGGTTCCAGTGCGCTGGCGATGTACTGGGCAGGGTCGTCAGACCATACCACGACATCGATACGCTCACCGTTCAATTCTTGTTGAACAGCCTGGATACGTGTACCACGCATACCAATACATGCACCAACCGGATCAATACGGTGATCATTTGTTTTTACTGCAATTTTAGCACGCACGCCTGGTTGACGAGCTGCTGCTTTAATTTCAATAATTTCTTCAGAAATCTCAGGGATCTCTTTCTTCATCAATGCGATCAGCATATCCGGCTTGGCACGTGACAACTGGAGTTGCGCACCACGACCTTCACGGTTCACATTGAACAGAATCGCATTCATACGTTGCTTCGGACGAAGAATTTCTTTCGGAATCATTTCTTCACGTGCAAGGTATGCTTCAGCATTATCACCCAAGTCAATGATAAAGCCATCTTTGGTTTGTTTCTTCACTTCACCATAGATCAGCTCGCCGACTTTGGATTCGTAAGCATCGGCCACAAGTGCGCGTTCTGCTTCACGGATCTTCTGTACAATCACTTGCTTGGCAATTTGTGCTGCAATACGACCGAAATCAATCGATTCTACTTCGAGTTCACGAATATCACCAATTGACCATTGTGCAGGATCAAGATCAGAAATCGCATCCTGACACGCTGGCATTTCATGATCTTCGTCAGCGACTACTTCCCACTGACGAAAAGTACGGTAGTCACCTGTTTTGCGATCAATTTCCACACGTAAACGTGCTTCTTCAGAGCGAGTTCCTTCGTAGAATTTTTTCTTGGTCGCCGCAACTAAAGCTTGCTCAAGCGCTTCGAAAATTGCTTCACGAGGTACACCCTTTTCGTTACTAACCGTTTCAACGACGGTCAGAATTTCACGTGCCATACGTCACCTATTCGTTAAATTTTTATTTATTCAATTAATCTTGGAAGACCAAATTTGCTTTATCGATATTGTGACTGTCGATCTCCAATACCTGTTGCTTTTCTACTTCAACTTGAATCATTTCATTGTCTAGGTCGACTGCAACCAGTTTGGCCTGGAATTTACGACGGTTATCTACTGCACTAATCAGACGTAATGCTACGCTATGACCAATATAGCCTGACATCTGTTCGAGCTGGAAGAATGGACGATCCCAGCCTGGAGAAGACACTTCAAGTGAATATTCACCCGAGATCGGATCATGAACATCCAGCATGGCGCCGACTTGCTGCGTTACACGCACACAATCCTGAACACCAATACCACGCCCCTGTTCCTCTTCACCGTCTTCATTAACGGCCGGTTCAGCGCTTGCATCGACCGGTTTGTCGATGTAGATACGTAATAACGAACGTTTACCCTGTGGCAGGAACTCAATCCCCCAAAGGTTTACATTACAGGCTTCAACTGCCGGTGCAATCAAGTCCTGAAGTGCTTGAGTTTTATTTGATAGCTTCATTTACTCTCGTCATCTGGTGCGATTTTATGATCTATTTGACCACTACAAACCAATACAAACTATAGTAGTAGTGAAACATGGAGACGTGACCAAATAATGTCGACACTACACGATAGCCAATAAAAAAGGGCGTAAATCGCCCCAATTAAGCACAATAGCGATTTTTTTTCAAATCCCACTGTGCAAAAAGGCCCACCTTGTTGTGAGCCTCTTTTTAGAAACTTGGTAGCGGGAGCTGGATTTGAACCAACGACCTTCGGGTTATGAGCCCGACGAGCTACCAGACTGCTCCATCCCGCATCAACGTGCAAAAATTATATACAAAAGATGAGAGCTTTTCAATCAAAACTGCATCATTCTGCATATTTGTCATCTGTGACTGAAAAAATGGTAGTGGGTGCTGGATGTAAACCAACAACCTTCGCCAGTTTATAGAGAGTTGAGCCCGACAAGCAATCAACTAAATCCATAAATAACGTTTACCAAACCATTTAAATGGTAGCGGGAGCTGGATTTGAACCAACGACCTTCGCTAGATTATAGAGAGTTGAGCCCGACAAGCAATCAACTAAATCTATAAATAACGTTTACCAAACTATTTAAATGGTAGCGGGAGCTGGATTTGAACCAACGACCTTCGGGTTATGAGCCCGACGAGCTACCAGACTGCTCCATCCCGCATCAGCGTACAAATAACATTCAGCTTAAAAAAACTTAAACTGCTTTTAAAGTTTGCATCTTTAAAAGATTGGTAGCGGGAGCTGGATTTGAACCAACGACCTTCGGGTTATGAGCCCGACGAGCTACCAGACTGCTCCATCCCGCAACAACATGCAAATTATATTTCTCAGCTTAATAACTTATTAAACTGCCTCTTAAAAGTTTGCGTCTTTAAAAAGGATTGATTGGTAGCGGGAGCTGGATTTGAACCAACGACCTTCGGGTTATGAGCCCGACGAGCTACCAGACTGCTCCATCCCGCATCAACAGAAGTTTTTTCAGCTGCATACACCAACTTAAATTTCTGGATTATAAGTTGGTGCGGAAGGGGGGACTTGAACCCCCACGCCCGAAAGCACTACCACCTCAAGGTAGCGTGTCTACCAATTCCACCACCACCGCAGCTGTGACGCATTCTAGTCGCATCACTGGAAAAAAGAAAGGACTAATTAAAACTATTCGGTCGTTTCTGGTGCAGTTGGTGAAGTTTCATTCGATTGCACAGGCATGGTCGGCGCAGATTGAACCGTTCCCAAACTATAGGCATTTGTGCTGTCTTTCTTGGCCAAAACAGCCAGAGTCAAACTGGTCACAAAAAATAGCGCCGTTAAAATGGCAGTCAAACGGGTCATAAAATTGCCGGAACCCGATGCCCCGAATACTGTCGCCGCACCACCGCCACCGAAAGAGGCACCAGCATCTGCACCTTTACCATGCTGAACCAAAATCAAGACAATCATCAAAACAGCTAAGATAATATGTACTACCAGCACAAAAGTTTGCATGCTGAACTCCTAATTATTGTGTATTTGCAAATGCGTGAGCAATTTTATGGAACGACTCAGCATTGAGTGATGCACCACCGACCAGTGCTCCATTGATATCCGGGCAGGCTGCTAACTCTACTGCATTTTCCGGCTTGACACTACCACCATATAAAATCGCCATGGTTGCACCATAGCCGGTGATCTGGCTCAAACCTTGACGGATTTGTGCATGCATGGCTTGTGCATCTTCAGGAGAGGCGGTTTTACCGGTACCAATTGCCCAGATCGGCTCATAAGCAATCACGATATTTTTCCATTGCTCAGCGTCCACTACCGCTGCAATATCACAAATCTGTTGCAATACGACCGCTTCCGCCTGCCCTGCTTCACGTTGTTCCAGGCTTTCACCCACACAGTAAATCACCGTTAAACCGGCAGTTAATGCATACTTGATTTTGGCATTCAGAACTTCTGCGTTTTCTGCGAAAACTTCACGACGCTCGGAATGACCAATCAGTACATAATGAATCTGGCTGTCTTGCAATAATTCAGCGCTCACTTCACCGGTATAAGCCCCCGTTCCTGAAATACGTGAAACATCTTGTGCTACAGTGTAAACAGGACGAGTCGCAGATGACAGTTCCGCCTGAATCTGGGTCAGGGCAAGAGCAATCGGGGCTACACCGATATGACATTTATCTGCGGCGATTGGTGCAGTTTCCAGTAAATTTTTAATACCGTGCACCAGTGTTAATGCATCTGCCTGCAGCGGATTCATTTTCCAGTTACCTATTACCCAAGGGGTAATCGTCGAAACTGACATAATTAACCTATTTTATTTACATATTTCGAATTGGGCACATTCTACACGGAATTGGAAAATTTAAAGAATAGTTTTCTTATCACTTATTCTAGGTTTAGACTATTCAAAATGGTTGTTTTTTGTTATCACTTAAAAAAATGGGAACTTCTTCTAACCAGTTCAAAGTTTTACTGGATATGAGGAAGGTAGCAGCACTCTTAGCTATGGTATTTTTACGTAACAAACGTATAATTTTAATATAGCAATTAAAAAAATTTGATTTATAGGCATTTATAGCATGACAGCATTACAGGGGTCGCCAAGATTTACCGGATTTATTCGTCGTTTGGTCGAGGAAGGCGTCATCTCGGCTGAAGATATGCGCAGTGCTTTGGCACATGCCAAGCAAGAAAAAATAGATATTGTGGCGGAGCTGATTAACCAGCAACAGCTCTCCCCAACCGTTATTGCTGAAACGATTTCAGTCGAATTTGGTGAGCCGCTGTTTGATATCAGTGCCTATGATCCTGCGCAAATTTTGCGGGATATCATTGATGAGAAGCTGATTACCAAGCATCGCATCCTGCCAATTTTTAAAAATTCCAGTATTTTATATATTGCCATCAGTAATCCGACCAATATTGAAGCGATTGATGCCGTTCGCTTTTCAACCAAGCTCAATATTGAAACCATTATTGTTGAACACAATAAACTGGAAAAACTGATCGAGCAGAATTTTACCGAAGAAAGCACTTTTGAGTTTGATGAAGACTTTGATCTGGATGTAGATTTCGATTCATCTGATCCGAGTAAAGAAGAAGATGAAAAAGACAAAGGTGAAGAAGAAGCACCGATTGTCAAATATATCAATAAATTATTAATCGATGCGATTCGTATGGGTGCTTCGGATCTGCATTTTGAACCTTATGAAAAAATCTACCGGGTTCGTTATCGGATCGATGGGGTATTACGCCAAATTGCAACACCGCCGCTGCAGTTGGCAACCCGCCTGTCTTCACGTTTAAAAGTCATGTCGCAAATGGACATTTCTGAAAAACGTGTTCCTCAGGATGGCCGTATCAAGCTGAAACTCTCAAAGAACAAAGCCATTGATTTCCGTGTCAACTCATTACCGACCCTGTTTGGCGAAAAACTGGTACTGCGTATTCTAGATCCATCTAGCGCGATGCTGGGGATCGATGCACTCGGTTATGAACCGGAACAAAAAGAACTGTTTATGCAGGCGCTGGATAAACCGCAAGGCATGCTGCTGATTACCGGGCCAACGGGTTCTGGTAAAACGGTTTCACTTTATACCGGTTTGAACATCCTGAATCGTGAAGATACCAATATTTCCACCGCGGAAGATCCGGTCGAGATCAACCTGCAAGGAATTAACCAGGTCAACGTCAACAATAAAGTCGGCCTGACCTTCTCTGCTGCCTTGAAGTCATTCTTACGTCAAGATCCAGATATCGTGATGGTCGGTGAGATCCGGGATCTGGAAACTGCCGAGATTGCCATTAAAGCGGCACAGACCGGTCATATGGTGATGTCGACGCTGCATACCAACAGTGCGCCTGAGACCCTGACCCGTTTGCGCAATATGGGCGTGCCGTCTTTTAATATTGCCACTTCAGTGAATCTGGTCATTGCACAACGACTGGCACGTCGCCTGTGTTCACAATGTAAAAAACCTGCTGACATTCCACAGCAGAGTTTATTGGAAATGGGCTTTACCGAAGCAGATCTCCAGCAACCAGAGTTCCAGATCTATGAGCCGGTGGGTTGCAATGAGTGTCGCGAAGGCTATAAGGGTCGTGTAGGTGTTTATGAAGTCATGAAAGTGACGCCTGAAATTTCTAGAATTATTATGGAAGATGGCAATGCACTTGAAATTGCCGATGCTTCTGCCCGTGCAGGTTTTAACAATTTACGCCGATCAGGTTTAATCAAGGTGATGCAGGGGGTGACTTCTTTACAGGAAGTCAATCGTGTCACCAGCGAATGATCGTGCGCTGATCTAAAATAAGGATAAAGGTATGGCAGCAGTAAAGAAAGGCCAGATGATGCCGATCTTCAGCTATGAAGGAATTGATCGTAAAGGGGCAAAGATCAAGGGGGAATTGCCGGCGCGCAATATGGCACTGGCCAAAGTGACGCTCAGAAAACAGGGCATCAGTATCAAGACCATTCGGGAAAAGAAAAAAAATATTCTCGAAGGCTTAATGAAAAAACGTGTCAGCACACTGGACATCACGATTTTTACCCGACAGCTCGCGACCATGATGAAAGCCGGCGTACCTTTAGTACAAGGCTTTGAAATTGTTGCAGAGGGTCTGGAGAATCCAGCCATGCGTGAAGTCGTTCTGGGGATTAAAGGTGAGGTGGAAGGTGGTAATACCTTTGCCGGTGCACTGCGTAAATACCCACAATACTTCGATAAACTATTTTGTTCACTGGTCGAATCGGGTGAACAATCCGGTGCGCTAGAAACCATGCTGGATCGGGTCGCGATCTACAAGGAAAAAAGTGAACTGCTCAAGCAAAAAATTAAAAAAGCCATGAAATATCCTATATCAGTCATTGTGGTTGCAATTGCAGTTACCATCATTTTGATGGTTAAGGTTGTTCCTGTATTTCAAGAACTATTTCAAGGTTTCGGCGCTGATCTTCCTGCATTCACACAAATGGTTGTAAACATGTCAAACTGGTTCCAAAAATACTGGTTCTTATTGATTATTGGGATTGGAATAGCGATTACAGCATTTTTAGAAGCAAAAAAACGCAGTAAAAAATTCCGCGATTTTCTGGATAAAGCAGCACTTAAAGCACCGATTTTCGGTGATCTGGTGTATAAAGCCATTATTGCCCGTTATAGCCGTACATTGGCCACCACTTTTGCAGCCGGTGTACCCTTGATTGATGCACTGGAATCTACTGCCGGCGCAACCAATAACGTGGTGTATGAAGATGCCGTCATGAAAATCCGCGAAGATGTTGCCACTGGTCAGCAATTACAGTTTGCCATGCGGGTAACCAACAAGTTTCCATCTATGGCCGTGCAAATGGTCGCGATTGGTGAGGAATCCGGTGCGCTGGATGCCATGTTGGATAAAGTCGCTACCCATTATGAAAATGAAGTCGACAATGCCGTAGACGGTCTCACTTCCATGATGGAGCCCTTGATCATGGCTGTTCTCGGTGTACTCGTCGGTGGTCTGGTGATTGCCATGTACCTTCCAATCTTCCAAATGGGCTCAGTCGTTGGCTAATCAGCAGGTTAAATATCTTGTTCAGTAATATTATTTCTTATTTCATTCAAAACCCAACAGCGCTGTATATCGCAGTTGGGCTTTTTAGCCTCTGCATTGGTAGTTTCTTAAATGTGGTGATTTATCGTACGCCCAAGATGATGGAACAGGAATGGCGTACCGATTGCCAGATGTTCCTGCATCCGGAACAGCCAATTATTGATGAGACCAAATTAAGTTTAAGCAAACCCGATTCGACTTGCCCCAAATGTCATCAACCAATCCGCTGGTACCAGAATATTCCCGTCATCAGCTGGCTGGTCTTGCGCGGCAAGTGCGGCAACTGCCAGAATCCCATCAGTATCCGCTATCCACTGATTGAGCTTCTGACCGCTGCCTGTGCGCTGATGGTGGTGGCTGTTTTTGGTCCGACTGTCCAGATGTTATTTGGGCTGATTCTGACTTATGTCTTAATTGCACTGACCTTTATTGATTTTGACACCCAGTTATTGCCAGACCGTTATACCCTGCCCCTGGCCGCGCTGGGTCTGGGCGTCAATAGTTATGCCCTCTATACCTCACCGAGTTCTGCCATCTGGGGCTATATTATTGGCTTCCTGTGTCTGTGGGTGGTGTATTATGTCTTTAAAATCGTCACTGGCAAGGAAGGTATGGGCTATGGCGATTTTAAATTGCTTGCCGCCTTGGGTGCCTGGATGGGGCCTTTGCTATTACCATTAATTGTGCTCCTTTCTTCTTTAGTGGGTGCGATTATCGGGATTATCCTGCTGAAAGTCCGTAAGGAAAATCAGCCTTTTGCCTTTGGTCCCTATATCGCGATTGCCGGCTGGATTGCTTTTCTGTGGGGCGAGCAGATTATGAAAGTGTATTTAGGTCAATAAAGTGAAATTTATACTCGGATTAACCGGCGGGATTGGCAGTGGCAAGTCTGCGGCCAGTCAATGGTTTGAAGCACAAGGCATTGTCGTTGTGGATGCCGATGTGGTGGCGCGTGAAGTGGTCGAGATTGGCCAGCCTGCACTCGCCCAGATTCAGCAGGCTTTTGGGGATTGGGTACTGCTTGAAGATGGTTCACTGAATCGTCGTGCCTTGCGCGAATATATTTTCCAGTCTCCTGAAGCACGTAAAACCCTGGAAAATATTACTCATCCAGCAATTCGCACTTCGATTATTCAGCAGTTAGATGCTGCGCAAAGTTCCTATGCCATTCTGGTTTCACCGCTCCTGTTTGAGACCAATCAACATGAGCTCACTCAGCATCGCTTACTGATTGATGCCACAATCGAATTGCAAATTGAACGTGCCTCACAACGTGATGGTCAAAATATTGAGCAAATCCGAAACATTATTGCCGCACAAATGCCACGTGAACAGAAACAGGCCATGGCTGATGATATTGTGCTGAATGATGGTCATCTGGATCATCTTTATGCCCATCTCCGCCCATTGCATGAAAAATATTTAAACATGGCAGCTGCCTGAAGTATAAAAAAAAGCAGTCCGATTAAGACTGCTTTTTCTGTGCTGCAAGTTGTGCTTCTAAACTATCTTTACGGCCAATCCAGCGCCAAGGCTGTAAGGCCCCAATTGCCATCCCCACCAAGCCGCAGATCATCGCCAGGCTCAGCGCTTCATTTAATAAAGGTACCGCCAGAATCGCAGCAATAAATGGTGCAAGATTGGTAATACTACCGGCTTTAAATGCACCAAGACGCTTGATTGCTTCGACATAGCTTAAAGTGGCAATAATTACCACAAAAACCCCATGAAAGATGGTTTGAAACAATAAATGCTGGGGTTCTGGCACACTCAAATTTTTGGGTAAAAACAGCAGATAAACAGGTACGTAAACCACTGCTGACCAGATCGCGACACCGCTCATTGCCTGCCATGCAGTTAACTGATATTTCCGCAATAACACGGTAAAAATTGCCCAGAGTATTGCACTGATAAAAAACAGCCCATCCCCTGCCCCGAATGCCACCCCGGTTTCCTGATACATCAACAGACTCATGATACAGAGCACCGCAATCATAATAATCAGGCTGGCCCAGGTATGCTTATCAAAAGCCTGCCCCATCAGGAAAAAAGCCATGATTGCAGTACAAATCGGAATACAGCCATTCAAGAAAATCGCGGCATGGGCGGTAGGCGCATAATGAAAGGCGCTATAGGCAAACAGACAGTAAATTACTCCGCCAATCATGGCCAGAATAAAGGGTTCTTTTTTCAGTAAAAAAGCCGCCTCCTTGCGATAGAGCAAGATCGGCATCAGAATCAGAAAAGCCAGAGAAAACCGCAGAGCCACGATATCCCAGGCACTGATGTTCCAAAGCGCATTCAGACGGGCGGTTAAAGTAAAACCGCCCCAGATACACATGGTCGTCAGTAGAAAGACATAGCCCTGTGTACGATCTGACAATGCCATCATCAATTACAGGTTACGCTGACGGCAAGCTTCATACAGTGCCATACCGGTCGCCACACTGACATTCAGGCTTTGTAGATTACCCGCCATCGGGATATACACCGTCTGATCGCATTGGCTTTGTGTAATTGGACGTAGACCGGTATCTTCCGCACCCATCACCACACAGACACCAGTACCGGTGAAATCAAACTCCTGAATCGGCAGCGCTTTTTCATCCAGCATGGTACCGACGACTCGCACATTAAAGTCTTCTTTGATTTGCCCCAAGGTACGCGCCAGATTGGTCACCTGAATAAATTTGACTTTGTCAGCACCACCGGCAGCCACTTTACGTGCAGTCGGAGTCAAGCTTGCAGAACGATCACGTGGTGCAATCACCGCCTCAACACCCATCGCAGCGGCGGTACGCACACATGCGCCGAGGTTGTGTGGATCGGTAATATGATCAAGGGCCAATAACAAGGCTTGCGGATTTGTGCTCAATAATGTCTCAAGATCTTTTTCATTCAAGACCGGATGGGCACGAACGGCTGCTACAACACCCTGATGAAAGGGTTGACCGGCCAATTTTTCCAGTTTGTCACGGCTGGCTTGCTGCACACTGATGCCAAACGGTTCAGCCAGTTCCAGTACACGTTTTAAACGCTGATCATCGCGTCCTTTGAGAGTGAATAATGTCAAGACACGTTCAGGCTCAAGCTCTAACAATGACTCCACTGAATGTACGCCATAAAAATATTCAGGTTTTGCCATGAACGACCTCTAAATTAAATTTATATATAAAAGAAAAATCCCGTAAAGCTGACTTCACAGGATTTCTATAGAATGATTAGTTTAACCGATTCGCACTGAAATTTCTTGCCCGGTTTGCACTGATCTTGCGCTGTACTTAACCTTCAAAATGGCAGACATAGTCCAGCACATCATCGGTTTCGATTTTAAAACGGCTATTACCCGGCACATAGAAGGACTGGCCTGCACGGAACAGCTCACTTTCTTCGCTATCTCCGATCTGAACACGACATTCACCTGAAACAATTTCCATGCGCTCAGGCACATGCGTTTCAAAGGTTAAGGCATTTTCTGATGGTAAAATGACCCCCAAAGTCTTTTTGGTGCCATCTTCAAATTGAACAATATGGCTGATACATAAACCGCCGAAATATACATTTGATTTTTTAAGTACAGATACATGATCAAACTGAGCTGACATGCGATTTCTCCAGATAAAGCATTTTGTAATATTTTGATTGCTGTAGTTTAAATGTGCACTCTCAACTAATCAATCGAAGTTTGTCGGCAGCGGTGAAATATTCTATCTCGCCTGAATGCCTGTTGCGAAAGGGGTATTCTGGCCGCTTGTTTACTGGCTTGATGGTATATTCAGCCCGCCAGATTTGGTTTCTAGCTTAAACTTTGACAATGTCAAAACTATGAAAACAAGCAGTGAATTTGCCGGCTTTTGAGTCAGCTTCTTTCGAAAATACAGTGAAATAAGCATATATGAATCGCTAAAATTTAAGATAGAATGAAATTGATTCATCCTGATTTATAATCACAGCCGTGTTGTGACCCCAATCCAACATCAGGCTATTTCACTCAAACTTTTCGCAGCCCGGATGCGTTTATGCTGACACATTTAACTCTGATCAATTTTGCTTTAGCTGAGCACCTTGCTATTGATATTGATAAAGGTTTTAACGTTTTAACCGGTGAAACCGGTGCAGGTAAATCCCTCTTGTTAGATGCCTTGTCTGCCTGTCTGGGTGAGCGAACCGATACCAATTATGTACGTTATGGTTCCGAAAAAGCCGATGTGACTGCAAGCTTTAGCTATCAGGAAAATAGCCCAGAGGCCTTGTGGCTGAAAGAACATGAGCTGGATGATGAATCAGGTGAAATCCATTTACGCCGGGTAATTTTTGCCACCGGTCGCAGCAAAGCCTGGATCAATGGACGACCGAGCAGCCTGTCCGAACTAAAAGAAATTGGGCGTTTATTGGTACAACTCTATAGCCAGCACAGTCAGCAACAACTACTCGAACCCCCTTATCCGAAGCATTGGCTGGATCGTTATTATCACTTTTATGCGCCGGCGCAAGCGGTACGGGATGCTTACAGTACCTGGCAGAAAAATATCCGCCAGCATCAGACAGCACTGGATGCACAAGCCACCCGTAAACAGCGTATCGAAACCCTTGAGCTGCAACTGGAAGAACTGGAAGACATCGTTCAGACTGATTATCAGGAGATTGAGCAGGAATTTGACCGGCTTTCCCATCATGAAGCCATCATGCAGGATTGTGTCTATAGCCTGAATGTACTCGATGAGGCTGAACAGAACATGACCCAGGAACTCGCATCAATTATGCGTCGGGTCGAATCGCATGCCGGTCGTAGTGAGCAGCTTTCCGGAATTTATAATTCCTTATTAAATGCACAAAGCGAACTTGAAGATGCTGCGGCGAATTTACGTCAGTTTATGGATCGTCAGAGTTTTGACCCGGAACGCATGGAAGAACTGAATTCAACTTTAGAGGTTTTCCACCGTCTGGCTCGTAAATATCGTACTCAACCGGAATTGCTCAAGGCAGAATATGAAACCTGGCAAACCGAATTAGAACAGCTGCATCAACTGGAAGACCCAGAAACACTGGCTGAACAGGTTGCAGTCTCTTATCAGGATTTTCTGGAGAAAGCCCAACACCTGGATCAGATTCGCCGTGAAGCCGCAGCACCTCTGGCCAAGCAGCTCACAGAACAGGTTAAACAACTGGCACTACCAGAAGCCCATTTCGAGTTTAAGTTTGAAGCTTTGGAACAGCCATCGAGTGAAGGCCTCAGCTTTATTCAACTCCTATTTACTGCCAATAAAGGCATTCCAGCACAACCCCTGGCTCGCGTGGCATCAGGTGGTGAGCTGTCGCGTATTGCACTGGTGATGCAGGTCATGAATGCAGAAAAAACCGAAGCCGAAGTACTGGTCTTTGACGAAATTGATGTCGGGATCAGTGGCGGTACAGCAGAGATTGTCGGGCGTTTATTGGCAGGTTTGGCCCAGCATGTACAGATTCTGTGTATTACCCATCAGGCACAAGTGGCCGCACAATCCGATCAGCATTTACTCGTGAAAAAGCAGCAAACCGACCCGGCCAGCAGCACCATTCTGAGTCTGCAAGAAGATGCACGTATTGATGAACTCGCGCGCATGACCGGTGGTGTTGAAATCAGTGAAACGACTTTACAACATGCCCGTCAGTTACGTCAGTTGAAATTTCAGCAGGTTTAAATATCACAATCCAGACAAATAAAAGTTGGTAAATCCATAAAGCTCGAGTAACGTAGCGGTTAGGATCATACGATTTCTTTGCGAAGAAATTGATTTTAAGGAGAACTGCTCAGGTGACCAAACAGTTTCTGACACATCGTTGTCTGATTGCGCCGCCACATGCGGATGATGATTTTTTTGCCCAGACGGTGATCTATCTGGCTCGCCATGATGAAGATGGTGCACAAGGCATCATCATCAATCGCCCTGCCGGTATTCAAATTAAAGAATTGCTGAATGATCTTGATATTGAAGCAGACAATGTCAATCCACATGAAGTCTTGCAAGGTGGCCCTTTACGCCCTGAGGCCGGCTTTGTGCTGCATACCGGTCAGCCGACCTGGCATTCCTCTATTGCGGTGGGTGAAAATGTCTGTATCACCACCTCCAAAGATATTCTGGATGCAATTGCGCATAATGAAGGTGTAGGTCGCTATCAGATCGCACTCGGCTATGCCAGTTGGGGCAAACACCAGCTAGAACAGGAAATTGCCCACGGTGACTGGCTGATTTGTGATTCTGATATGGATCTGATTTTTAACTTACCTTATAACGACCGTTGGGATGCTGCCTATAAAAAGATGGGCGTCGACCGCAACTGGTTATCTTCCGAGATTGGACATGCCTGATGTAAACACGCCACAAACCATTATGGCGTTTGATTTTGGTACACAAAAAATGGGAATGTCTGTTGGACAATCCCTGATTGCAAGTGCCAGTCCCCTACCTTTATTTCCCATGAAAGACGGTATTCCGAACTGGGATGAACTGCTCAAAATAGTAAAAAGCCATCAACCGAATCTATTTCTGGTCGGTTTGCCACTGAATATGGATGATAGTGAATCGGAGCTTTCGACACGGGCACGTAAATTTGCGCGCCGTTTACGGCACCAGACCAATATTGCAACCTTGATGGTCGATGAGCGTCTGACCACCCGTGAAGCACGCGATGAACTGGATCATTATCAGGCGCAAGGTCGCGGCAAAAGGTTGTCTGCGGACAGTATCGCCGCAGCCTTATTGATTGAAAGTTGGTATCGCCATCCTGCCGGAATCACCCCTTAAACTGCTGATAAAATTTTAAAATCAGCATCCTTTGGGATGCTTTTTTATGCCTAAAAACATGATTTAAGGGTAAAAATAACGAAAGGTCAGATTAATTCTGGGTGTCAAAACTTTGCTGCTTTTACCAATGCTGTGTTTCCAGTACTGCTGGGTCTGGCCGCGCATTACAATCAGTTGGCCACTGTGTAACAGCAACTCGACTTTATCCCCGTGGGTTTTATGTTTAAAACTCATTTTACGGGTCGCGCCCAGACTCAGAGAAGCAATGACATTTTCCCGAGAACTTCCTGTATATAAGGCAGGCTCATCATCGCTATGCCAGCCCAAGCCTTGTGAACCATCTTCATATAAATTGGCCAGACAGGAATTAAAGGGATGACCCACCAGCTGTTCAATATGCTGTTTTAAACGCAATAATCCCGGGGTCCACAACTGAGCTTGCTTGAGCGTCCCCGAATAGCGATATTGATAGTGCGCATCGCCATACCAGACCACCTTGCGTGCTGTGACATAGTGCTTGCCGAACAACCGTACTTCATCATGTTGCCAGGCCAACTGGCTCAGAAAATACTGCAAATACTGCTGGCTTTGCGCCTGCTCCAGAATCAGACCATAGTCCTCCACCACCCCATCAAAGGGTAAGATATTCGTTTCAGGTTGGAGCGCAAATAAATCTAAAGTCATCTCAATTAGACCGAGTATCTTACTGAAAATACTGACATTGACTTTGAAAAAGTACAACCGGATTTCACAAATGACTACAAGATTTGCTCTTGTGACTTGTCCTGTTCCTGCCTAAACTGAATTTAACTTTCACAATAAAAATAATCCTTTATGAACTTATGGCAGCTGTTTCAGAAACTTCGTCCTTTTGTTCAGCCCTATCGGGTGCTGGTCATTGCCACGCTGATTTTGACCCTGATCGGTTCCTTTACCGCACAGGTCAATGCGCTGACCCTGCAATATGCAGTCGATAGTATCAATGCGCTGCTGGAGCAAGGTCAGGGACTGGAGCAAGGCTGGCATATTCTGATTACGATTTCAGCGATCTTGCTCGGTAAAGAGATTATCAATGCCTTTGTCCAGTTCGGCCAGAAGTTCTATGGAGAAAAGCTACGGATTTTTGTTTCTCAGGATCTGGCCCAAGGAATTATTGAAAAATTCTTAAAATATCGTCTGGAATTTTTTAATCAGGAAAATAATCAGGCCGGAAAATTACAGACCCGAATTGATCGTGGTATTGGCTCACTGACCCGTCTGGTACAAATCTTTTTTATTGATATTTTACCATTATTTACCAGCGCGATTGTGGCTTTGGGCCTGATGTACTATGCCAATATGTATGTCGGCCTGGTGGCCACCGCCATTGTCCCGATCTATTTCTGGCTGACCTATAAGCAGGCACAAAAGCTCGGTGGCTGGCGCCGCAGTTTAAGAGATGGCCGCGAGAAAAAGAGTCAAGGTATTCTCAGTATTATTAATTCAATTACCGTGATCAAATCCTTTAACCGGGAAGCGATTGAGTCGGAAAAGCAGTTAGGATTGCAACGCGAACTAACCGACAACCAGATGAAAACCCGCCAGACCAGTTTCCTGTTTGATGGTCTGAAAACGTTCCTGGAACAGATCGGCATTGTGTTGATTATTATTCTGACCTCTTATTTTGTGCTGGATGGCCAGATGAGTATCGGCATGATCATGTTTCATGTGCTGCTGTTTAATAATGTCTCCGCCCCGATTCGCTCACTGCACCGGATTTATGATGAAGTGAATGATGCCATGATCTATTCAGAAAGCTTCTTTAAGATTCTGGAAGCCGATGATGAAATTGAACAAAGCGGTCAGCAGAAACCGATTGTCCAAGGTAAGTTTGAACTGAGTAGCGTGAATTTTTATTATCCAAACGGCCACCATGCCCTGAAAGATATTGATATGGAAATTCGCCCTAATAAAATTACCGCCTTGGTGGGTTTATCGGGTGCCGGAAAATCTACCCTGATCAGTCTGCTGGATAAATTTTATGAACCACAGCAAGGCCAGATCAAACTGGATGGCATTGACCTGAAAGATTATGACACCCAATATCTACGCGATCATATTGGTCTAGTCTTACAAAAAAACCATATTTTTCAGGGCACCATTTTTGACAATATCCGCTACGGCAAAACTACTGCCTCAATGGAGGATGTAATTGAGGCGGCAGAAAAAGCCTCGATTCATGCGCAGATTTTACAGTTACCGGATGGCTATGATAGTGATGCCCTCATGCTGTCTGGCGGACAGCAGCAACGCATTGCCTTGGCGCGGATGTTCCTGAAAAACCCACCGATTATTTTTCTGGATGAACCGACGGCGAGTCTGGATGCCATCGCCACCGAACAGATCAAGCAAAGTCTGGATCAAATCAAGCAAGGCCGTACCGTGATCATCATTTCACATAGCCTGTCGCAAATTATTGACGCAGATTATACCTATGTGATGAAAGAGGGAAGGATTGCCGAACATGGTGAGCACGCTCAGCTTTATCATCAGCAAGGCGTGTATAAGGAAATTTTTGATGCCATGGCCAAGAGTCTGAATATTGAAAAAATCGCCAAGACTTTTGAGGATGATGCCGAGGAAGAAACCCATAGTTAGCGTTTCTTCCAAACCAATAAAAAAACCTCCGAGCGGGAGGTCTTTTATTGAGAGATGATCACTCTTAACGCTGAACTTTTTGCTCAATTTCTTCGACGCTGGTATGACGTACGTCAAAACCTTTGACCATATAGATCACCTGTTCAGAAATATTCCGGGCATGGTCGCCAATTCTTTCTAGTGAACGAAGCACCCATAGTACATTGATAACACGACTAATATGTCGCGGATCTTCAATCATATAGGTCATGAGGGTACGTGTTGCTGACTGGTATTCACGGTCGATATCCGCATCTGCCAACATCACTTTCAAGGCCTGATCTACATCCAGACGTGCAAAAGCATCCAGTGCATCATGAATCATCACCCGAACCTGGTTGCCAATATGCCGGGTTTCCATATAACCGCGCGGCGAGCTACCCTCTTCGCTCAGGCTTTGTGCAATCCGGCCTATTTTAGACGCTTCATCACCAATACGCTCAAGATCGGTATTGGCCTTGGACATGGCAAGTACCATCCGTAAATCAATCGCAGCAGGATGACGGCGTGCCAGAATCAGGGTCAGTGCTTCATCAATGTCTCTTTCCATCTGATTGACAACATTGTCCTGAAACTGCACATCAATCGCCATGGCGACATCGGTATCCAGTAAGGCATGAATGGCGTTGGCCACCTGCTGTTCCACCAGTCCGCCCATGGTCATGAATTTGGTATTGACGTCCTGCAACTCTTCATTAAATTGCGAAGAAATGTGATGACTTAACACAGGATTATTTGGACACAAGGAAGTCTACTCCTGAAACGGCATATAGCGATGATCAATAATAAAGCACATTAAAGCATATTTATGATGAAAGTTTGATGACAATAGTAGCGTCATCTGGGCTGAGGTGAATCATATTCGATCAGCCAGGCATTCAGCTCTACCAGCTCCTTTTCGGTCAGCTGCCCGACTGAAGCCTGTAACTGTAGTACATGCAGCAGATAATCATATTTGGCATTCAGATAATCCGTTTTGGCAGAAAAAGCATTGCGCTGGGCCAGCAACACATCGACCATGGTCTTTAAGCCCTCCTGATATTGGGCTCTGGAGGCTTGTGAAACCATTTCCGAAGATTCCATCGCCGCTTTACGCGCATTCAGTTTGGCCTGATCGGTTTCTACCTGCATGAAGGACTGCTTCACATCGGTATTGGCTTTGCGGATCGCAGCGTCTAATTGGGCTGCACTTTTTTGTACATTGACCCCAGCCTGACGAATACTTTTCTGGGTACGGCCACCACTAAATAGGTTCCAGTTGACTTCCACCCCAATCTGGTCGAAATCACCATTGCTGGACATAATCGTTTCTGGTGTCTGTTTCAGATAGCCATAGGTGCCGACCGCTTCAACCTGCGGATAGAGAGCGGCCTGCTCAACCCGTTTGGCATCTTCAGAATAGCGTTTTTGCAGACGGGCTTGCAGAATGTTCAGATTCTGGCTTTGTGCCAAATCTGTCCAGGACTGCATGTCACTTGGAATCGGTTTCTGAAACTGGAAGTCATTGCGTAATACCGCCAGATTTTCCTGATAAGGCCCGATCAGCTGAGCCAGTTGCTCCTGAGCGAGAACCAGCTGAACTTGGGTCGAAATCCGGTTGGCTTGGGCACTTTGATACTGGGCATTGGCTTCACTGACCTCACTACGTGCCACCAGACCTTCTTTTAGTTTGGCATTCATCATGCGCAGCTGCTCAGATAGAGCCTGTTCTTCCTGCAAATATGCCGTGGTCAAAGACTGCTGACGCAAGACATTAAAATAGGCTTCTGCCACCTGTAAAATATGCTGCTGTTTTTGCAGACGTAAGTTGACTTCGCTGAGTTCGACCGAAGTTTTGACCTGTTTATAGCCCTGCCAGGCATCCCAGCGGAATAAAGGCTGGCGTGCAGTTAAAGCCAGCTGGCGGGTGGTATTACTGGAAGTAATGAAATTAGAAAACTGTGGATCGGCAGGTGCATCAACAGACTGGTTTTTACGGGTGATATTTCCTGAAAGGCTCACGGTCGGCAGTAAATTTCCGCTAGCAATCCCCAGATTGAGCTGATCGGCCTGATATTGCAACAGATTCGCTTGCCAGTTCGGATCGTTTTGCTGGGCGCGCGCATAGGCTTGTTGCAAATCCAGGGCAAAAATCGCCGGACTACTGCACAATAAACCGGCCATGACACTGAGTTTTAGTTTCATTTTATAGTGTTAACCCCTAACAGCCATTCAGATCAAAAATTCTGGCGCTTTAAGCTAAGCCATACTAAAGAGATTTTTTGCATTTTTGCGTATGATTTTTATTAACTTTTTAATATAACTCTCGGGTTTTATCCACGATTAATTCAATTTTCAAGATCTATACCCGCAATGTAACAAAGCAATTCACAATACTAAACATAGTATTTTTATTTGATCTATACAATATATCTCCCAGCAAGGCCGTTATTTTCTGAATTCACCTATACAGAGTCCTGAAACATAGTGTTAATGCCATTCCCGTCGATATTCAAAGCCTGTCTAATTTCCGGCAGTCTGCTGTTTCTGGCAGGCTGTCAGCAGCCGTCAGAACCACAGATCCAGGTTGAACAGACTGAGACCAATCAGAAGCAAAGTCCAGTCAATGACTTTAGCCTGATGTGCAAGAATATTGAAAAAAATATGTCCCAGATTAATGACCAGCGCACCACTTTTGCGCTGGAACAGGTTAATCAGGATCTTAAAGTGTGTCTGCCCCTGATGGAATTGGCGGAGCAGAAGCATCTGATGCTGCGTTCTACTGAAATGTATCAGCGCTTTTTAGCCGTCGACCGTACCGAGTTCCAGCAACGCGCCTTTGAACAGTATGCGCTTGAAATGGCCCAGCATCCGACCATTCAGCAAGCCCATTTTCAGCAGCTCACCTCACGTGACCAGTACCTGTTAAAACACAAAGGTCAGGCTTATGTCGAACTGCTGGATCTTGGCGATGGCAACTTACATTATCGTCGTAGTCCGGAATATCTGGCCCGCATTTTTGCGCCTTATTTACCCGACGCTGAAAAAGTTTTTATTGAACATCTGGCTGAACAGAATATGCAGCCGGTACTGGTGGAAAAACGCCTGCAAATTGAAGCAGCTGACATTGCAGCCCGCAGTCTGCTTTGGGAAGATTATCTCAAGACCTATCCTGAGAGCAGCTATAAGCGGGATGCCGAATACCTGCTGAAACAATATACCTATTTTTTGTTTAGAGGCACCGAAGCATCTCCCGTTTCTGAGGATTATCGCGACCGTTATGCAGTCGATACCAGTCATCTGGAAACCATTATTGGTCTATCCAGCGGTCAGAAATCAACGCTTTCGACCCAGGCTCGCCAATTTCTGGAGTTTCTGGACATGAATCCACAACAGCGCCAGCAAGCCTTGCCTGCCGACTATCGAAACCGTTCGGATGCTGAACAGATTCTGTATTATGCCAAGATCAGCCCACCCTCACAAAAATATGATAAAGACTGTTTTATGGATGCATTCTGTATCTAGCTAGAAATATTTGGCTTGAGTCCAGCTTCCCCTGCCTGAAGAGATCATCGCTAAAGTTGAGAGATTTAGACCTGTTTATTCGGCATAAACTGAGCTAAGCTTTAGCCTCGCTTGACGGAGCGCGAGTAATCCCTCGCTGAGATCATGTGATTCCTTTTATCTTTATCAGGAATTGAGCATGGGTACCGTTGAACCTGATCAGGTTAATACCTGCGTAGGAATCAAGCCAGCTAAAAACCCAGCCCCTGCTTTATCTGCTCAGGATAAATCTGCCCGCGTTTTTGGTCGTGCTTGATTCGTTGATGTCATTCATAAGGATCATAGCCATGAACCAGTTAACGAATCTTTCTTCTGAAACTTCTCTCTCCGCTCATGAACAGGAAGCACGTGATTTAACGCGCATTCTACCCGCTTCACGTAAAGTCTATCTGCCAGGCTCGCGTCCTGATATTCAGGTACCGATGCGGGAAATTTCCCTCAGTGAAACCCCGACCGGCTTGGGCGGTGAATATAATCCGCCCTTGATGGTTTATGACACGTCTGGTGTCTATACCGACCCCAATGTGACGATTGACCTGAATAAAGGCCTGCCCAATATCCGTGACAGCTGGATTGAACAGCGTAACGATACGGAAATGCTGGACGATTTAAGCTCTGAGTTTGGTCGACAACGTTTACGTGATATCCGTACTGCGGCCATCCGTTTCGCGCATATTCAAAAACCGCGCAAAGCCAAACGCGGCCAGAACATCACCCAGATGCACTATGCCAAACAAGGCATGATTACGCCAGAAATGGAATATATCGCCATTCGTGAAAACCTGCGTCAACTGGAAGGTGTCGATATGCGCCAGCATCCGGGACAAAATTTCGGTGCTAAAAACCTGACCGAAATCACCCCGGAGTTTGTACGGCAGGAAGTCGCTGCCGGCCGCGCGATTATTCCGGCCAATATCAATCATCCGGAACTGGAACCGATGATTATCGGACGTAATTTTCTGGTCAAAATCAATGCCAATATTGGTAATTCTGCACTCGGTTCAAGTATCGAAGAAGAAGTTTCGAAAATGACCTGGGCGACACGTTGGGGTGCAGACACGATTATGGACCTGTCGACCGGGCAGAATATTCATGAAACCCGTGAATGGATTATCCGAAACTCACCTGTTCCAATTGGAACCGTACCGATCTATCAGGCACTGGAAAAAGTCAATGGTGTGGCCGAAGACCTGAGCTGGGAGATCTTTAAAGACACCCTGATTGAACAGGCGGAACAAGGCGTGGACTATTTCACCATTCATGCCGGTGTGCTTTTAAGATATGTACCGCTGACTGCCAACCGTTTGACCGGTATCGTATCGCGCGGCGGTTCGATCATGGCGCAGTGGTGTCTGGCACATCATCAGGAAAATTTCCTCTATACCCATTTTGATGACATCTGCGAAATCATGAAAGCCTATGATGTGTCTTTCAGTCTCGGCGATGGCTTACGTCCCGGCTGTGTGCAGGATGCCAATGACGAAGCGCAATTTGCCGAACTCAGAACTTTGGGCGAACTGACCCATCGTGCCTGGGAACATGATGTTCAGGTTATGATTGAAGGCCCGGGCCATGTACCGATGCATATGATCAAGGAAAATATGGACCTGCAACTAGAGGTCTGTAAGGAAGCACCATTTTATACCTTGGGACCATTAACCACCGATATTGCACCGGGTTATGATCATATTACTTCAGCCATCGGCGCTGCGATGATTGGCTGGTATGGTACCGCAATGCTGTGTTATGTGACGCCGAAAGAACATCTCGGCTTGCCAAATAAAAAAGATGTCAAAGATGGCATTATTACTTACAAGATTGCCGCGCATGCTGCCGATCTGGCCAAAGGTCATCCAGGTGCACAGGCCCGGGATAATGCCCTGTCCAAGGCGCGTTTTGAGTTCCGCTGGGAAGACCAGTTTAACTTGAGTCTGGATCCGGACACGGCGCGCAGCATGCATGATGAAACCATGCCGAAAGCGGCACATAAATCCGCGCACTTTTGTTCCATGTGCGGACCGAAGTTCTGTTCAATGAAGATTAGCCAGAATGTTCGGGATTATGCCAGTCAACAGGCCAATCCTGATCAGCCAGCAAGCTCTCAGGCCGAAATTGAAGCCGGCATGGATCAGATGAAAGCCAGCTTCCACAACTCTGGTCAAAATTTATACCATAAACTATAAAACTGTAAAAAAAACAGTTGTCTTCAAAAAAAACTCAGATAGGATGAAAATAAATCAATTCATTCTATCTGAGCATATGAATATTATTAAACAGGCCTCTTATAATAAAAAAGACTTTAGCGTAGAGGCACGTGAGTTCTTGTACCGGGGATTTATTCAGGTAGAAAAAGTCAGCCTGAAACATCGTCTATTTAATCAGGAAAGCTCGACCCCTATTTTGCAACGTGAGCTGATTCATCGGCCAGAAGCAGCGGGTGTGCTGATATACAACCATCAACAGCAGAAATTTGGCCTGATCGAACAGTTCCGGATTGGCGGACTGGACGATGTCGATTCTCCTTGGCAACTCGAAGTGATTGCTGGCGTTCTGGATGGCGATGAAGCGCCTGAAACGTGCATCCGTCGCGAAGCACTCGAAGAATCAGGCTGTACTCTGGATGAGCTACAGCACATTTTCAGCTTCTATCCTTCCGCCGGAGCATGTTCTGAGCTTTTCCATTTATATGTGGCCCAGACCGAATTGCCTGAACAGGGCGGTATTTTTGGCATGCCGGATGAAGGGGAAAATATCCAGCTGCATATTCTGGATTATGCCGATATTCCCGTCTTGCTCACCAATGGCCGCTTAAGAAATGCGCCTGTCATTATGGCCTTGCAATGGTTGCAACAACATATTCATACTGCAGGAATATGTCTAAGGGGAAAGACATGAGTTTTCAGCAGTCAAGCACAAGCACACAGCCTGATTGGACCATTATCCAGATTTCTGATACCCATTTGATGGATCGGGAAGAGTTGGAATTTGCCCGGATGAATCCCGAGCAGAGTTTTCATGAGGTAATGCAGCAGATCCAACAGCGCTTTCCCAAGATAGATGCACTGATTCATACTGGTGATCTGGCACAGGTGCCGGTCGAGCAGACTTATCAGCGCTATTTAGCATTTGTTCAGTCTTTAAACGTGCCGCATTATCAGATTCCAGGCAATCATGACGATTCTCGGGTGTTCCCTTTTCACCAGAATGCGAATCAGGTGCATGCCATTCATTTTGGCACCTGGACCATGATCCTGTTAAATAGTGCTGTTCAAGGCAAGGTCGATGGCTGGGTGGAACAGGACCAGCTCGACCAATTGGATCAATTATTGCTTGAATTCAAGCATCAGCATGTCATCGTTGCTTGCCATCATCATCCTTTTGCGATGAAATCGCACTGGATTGACCAGCACCGGCTGAAAAATGCTGAAGATTTAAAAGATGTATTGGCACGCCATCAGAATATCAAGCTGGTTCTGTTTGGTCATGTGCATCAGGATTCCTGCAACGAATGGCATGGTATCTACTTTTTATCCACGCCATCGACCAGTGTGCAGTTTAAACCTAAAAGCCAAGATTTCGCGCTCGATCAGGCGGCACCCGGTTATCGTGTATTACATTTGCAACAAAATGGTGAGTTTGATACCTATATTGAACGGGTGGCACTGAGCCAGCAAAATATTAATACCGAAATTTCAGGTTATTAACTTTTCAATTTGTTTTTTTTGCATTACTTTATTGCAACCAAAGGAAATGTGATATGCATAGTCCAGACATCAAAGACTATCAATAAGCATAAAAAGTCTATATGATGACGGCCCCCACAGGAGGATAATCCTTCTACAGGGTGGATAAAAATTGCATATCACCATATTTTTTGCGTAGCAATCATACGCATAGATGAGGAATGCCCTAAATGGCGAATGACAACCAAAATCAAGTCTTAGACAATCAAACTGATGTTGTAGAAGAGAAAGCTGCAAAGCGCGTACGCAAATCTAAGCCTAAAACGACTGACGGTGGTTCTACTGCTAGCTTATTTGGTATTGAACCTTATCAACCTAAAAAAAATGAAGAATACATGTCTGAAGGTCAGCTTCAGCATTTCCGCCAAATCTTGCTGGCTTGGAAAGCTGAGTTGATGTCAGAAGTGGATCGTACCCTGAATACGATGCAAGACGAAAATACTGCTCTTCCAGATGTAAACGACCGTGCGACTCAGGAAGAAGAATTTGCGATTGAGTTACGTACCCGTGACCGTGAACGTAAACTGATTCGTAAAATCGAACAGTCGATCGAAGCGATCCAGAATGATGACTATGGTTTCTGTGAAACCTGTGGTATCGAGATTGGTCTGCGTCGTTTAGAAGCACGTCCAACGGCTACTTTATGTATTGACTGCAAAACGCTTGCAGAGATCAAAGAGAAGCAAAACAACGGTTAAGCATGTCTTTAAGTAATCCCTCCCTGCCCCTCCCTTTAATAAAGGGAGGGAAAGCTGAAGTGAATTACGTGGGTCGGTTCGCGCCATCGCCAACCGGCCCTTTGCATTTTGGCTCCCTCATTACCGCAGTCGCCAGTTACTGCGATGCCAAAGCCAATCATGGTAAATGGCTGGTCCGGATTGAAGATACCGATATTCCCCGCATTTATCCCGGCAGCGAAGAACATATTTTGCGTGCCATGGACGCCTTTCAGCTTGAGCCAGACGGCGAAATCATTTTCCAGAAAGACCGTTTAGATATTTATGCAGATGTGATCGAACAATTACGTCAGCAGGGTCTGGTTTATGCCTGTCAATGTACCCGTAAAATGCTCGGTTCCAATCATATCTATCAGGATACCTGCCGTGACCTAGCTCTGGCATTCGACAATCAAGCGATCCGTTTAAAAGTCGAAGATATCGAAATCTGTTTTGAAGATCAATTACAAGGTCGACACTGCTCAAAGCTGAAGAAAGATCTGGGAGACTTTGTCTTAAAACGTCGTGACGGGATTATTAATTATCAGCTGGCGGTAGTGGTCGATGACTATCTGCAAGGCATGACCCATGTGGTACGTGGTGCTGACCTGCTGGACAATACCGAACGGCAAATCTATCTGGGGCAGTTGCTCGGTTATCCGCGTCTGAATTATATGCATCTACCCCTGGCGATGAATGATCAGGGACAAAAACTCTCAAAACAGAATCTGGCCCAAGCACTGGATTTAAGTCAGGCCCCACAACTCTTAAAACAGGCACTTAATGCTTTGCATCAGGCTGAAGTTGATCTGGATACGCCACAACGCATGCTGCAACAGGCGGTTGCGCAATGGAACATTGAACGGATTCCACATACAACAGCGCTACAAGGTTGTTATCAATAAAAACCTGTTTTGGCTTAAGCTAGAATTCTAGAATTAAAATCAGAGAGGAAAAGCAGATGTTTTTTATTTTTGGATTCGGTCCTAAAACCAAAACTATTGAAAAGAGCCAGTTCCTGTGTCCAGTCTGCCGAACCCGTACAGGCTATGAGCTGAAACAGCAACGTCATTATTTTTCTTTGTTTTTTATTCCATTGATTCCACTTTCCAAGCCTAAAACTGCTTTTGTGACCTGTTCCAATTGCGGAACTGCAATGCCGAGCACAGTGCTTGACCATGCTCAGCCGGAGCCCGGGTCCAACTCCAATCTAGAAGCTTGATTCTTCCCGGCTTGGATTGACCTGCCGAGTGGTCGAATCAATTTTCAGCACTAAACTGATCATCACCGCACAGATAATCAATGATGAACCCCCATAACTAATAAATGGCAGGGTCAAACCTTTGGTCGGTAACACGCCCATATTCATACCGGCATTCACCAGAATCTGTAACAGGAAAATGATACAGATCCCATAGGCCAGATAGCCGGCGCGTAGATATTGATGTTGCAAGGCACGATGTCCGATCCGGATACAGCAGACCAGCATGGTAAAAGACAGGATCAGGATGGTCGCAATACCTAAAAAGCCAAATTCCTCACCTAAAATCGCCAGCATAAAATCAGTATGCGCTTCAGGCAGATAAGACATTTTCTGAATGCTGTGCCCCAATCCAACCCCGGCCCACTCACCACGGCCGAAGGCCATTAGTGCATTCGAGAGCTGATAACCGCTACCCAGTGGATCTTCCCATGGATTTGAAAAAGACATCAAACGCTGCAAGCGATAAGGCTCTAATAAAATCGCTGCGGCAAATGCACCGACCAAGGTCATAAAGGCCACACCAAACTGAATCCACGGCGCACCCGCGAGGAAAAACACGCCAAGCATGGTCAAGGTAATTACTACGGTTGCCCCCAAGTCCGGCTCAAGAATAATCAAACCGACGGTCACACCCATAATCGCACTTAAACGAACCAAACCTTTAATATTGTTCCGGACTTCTTCCGCACGGCGTACCACATAGTCCGCGGTAAAAATCGCCATCATCACTTTCGCCACTTCCGAGGCCTGCAAGGTAAATCCGGCCACCCGAATCCAGCGCTTGGAACCATTGACCTCAGTCCCGACCACCAGCACGGCCACCAACAGTACAATGGTAATAATCCACAAAAAGAAGGTGTTATTAAACCAGACCTTTAAGGGAATTTTATAGGTTAGATAGGCGGCTACTGCTGCCACAAAAATCGAAATGCCATGGCGGCTAATATAATGAAAGGCATTTTCATGCATACGTTCAGCATAAGGCATCGAGGCCGATGCCACCATGATCGAACCAATACACAGTAAAGCCAATACACAGAAAATTAGTACATTCCGTGGATTTAGCTCAGCGGGGAGCTTGGGTACCCACTGGCTATAAAATTGGTTTAGTTTATTGATCGTAGTCTGAGCAAACCCAGCCATATCACGAATCCTTGTTATTCTTAATTGAGTTCATTCACATACGCAACAAACTTGCGACCACGCTCAGGATAACCCGAGAACATATCAAAACTTGCGCATGCAGGAGACAATAGCACGACATCATCTGCCTGGGTGTGCTTTTGGCAGATTTCTACGGCCTGCTGCAAACTCTCTGCATGAACCAGCTCAGTCGTGCCCCTAATCGCTGCTTCGATGATCGGACGGTCTTCACCAATCAGCACTGCAATCTTGGCATATTTACTCAATGATTCACGCAAAGCCTTAAAGTCCTGTCCTTTGCCCTGTCCACCGAGAATAATCGCAACTTTGCCACCTTGAGCTTCAATCGCCATACCGAGACCATCGAGAGCCGCCAAGGTTGCACCGATGTTGGTGCCTTTGGAGTCGTTATAATAACGTACGCCCTGCACTGCTTTGACAAATTCGCAGCGATGTTCCAGACCTTTGAAGGTTTTTAAAGTGTTTAGCATGCTGTCCAATGGCAAACCAATCGCTTCACCGAGTGCCAGACAAGCCAGGGCATTGGCAACATTATGCGTGCCCTGCATATACATCTCGGTACTTTTTAACAGACGTTCACGACCACGCGCCAACCAGATGCCACCATCGGTATCTTTAAGAATCCCGTACTGGTTCATATCGGGTGCATTCAGGCCAAAACTTTGCATCGGCGTCACATCTGGCACCAAAGGACGGGTCAAAGAATCATCCCGGTTATACACCACTTTTTTCACACCCTGAAAAATCTGGTGCTTGGCGGTGTGATAGCCCATCATATCGCCATGCCGATCCAAATGATCTTCACTCATGTTCAGTACCACCGCCACTTCAGCCGCCAGATTTGAAGTAGTTTCCAGCTGAAAACTGGATAATTCTAAGATATATAACTCAGGATCATCTTTGGTTAAATCCAGTGCAGGACGTCCCAGATTGCCACCGACCGCGACTTTTTTGCCAGCATCGGCTGCCATTAAGCCAATCAAAGTGGTCACTGTACTTTTGGCATTGGAACCGGTAATCGCGACAATGGGCTTATCCGTAGCACGGCGTAAAATCTGGATTTCACTCACCACAGGAATACCCTGCGCCATCGCCGCCTGAATTTCTGGCAATTTTGGATCCAGTCCCGGACTGATCACGATTTCTTCTGCAGACAGCAACAGCTCGGCATCAAACTGGCCGAAACTGGTCTGGACTTCGGCCGGAATCTGGTCATATCCCGGAGGGATGGCTCTAGAATCCGTTACTGCAACGCGGTAGCCCTGGTCATGTAAGAAATTGACTGCTGCAACACCTGATATTCCGAGTCCTGCAACGACTTTTAACCCACCACGTTGTATTAACATTTTCGCCCCATATTTTGGTCTATTTTGAAACTGACGAAATGGTAGCACTTTGCTGTTTTGAATGCCTTTTCTGATTGAGCTTTCTGCATATTTTTTTGTGTCCATGCGTAAAAAAACCGTCATGCTCATGACGGTTTTTAAAATTACAGCCAAAAAGGAACTTATTTCCATTTGACCGCTTGCTGGGCCGGCTTTTCCTGTGCACTTTGCTCCGACACCGGACAGGCACAGTTGCCACCACAGCCTGCAGCCATACCCGGTCGCAGCCATTTGGCCAGACGCGTCCAGCCTTTTGCTGCGCAGGCATCAGACAGCTTCTGGAAGACTGAGTGAGAGGTGTTCGGAAACACCTTTTTAAATACCACCAGCGCACTCCACAGCACCAGTGCCGCCACAATCAGAATTTCAATCATCTCAATCTCCCATGCATATACTCAGGCAAGCTCAACGGGCCGAGGCCAACCTGAGATTAGCCCAAATAATATGAAGCAATTTGATAAGTCAGGAATGACATGAAATATGCCAAGCCAAACAGGTAAACCGTCATGATACTGACCGTTTTCCAGGAACCAGTTTCACGTTTGACTGTCGCCAAAGTTGCCAGACAATGCGGTGCATAAATAAACCACACCAGTAAAGACAGACCTGTCGCCACTGACCAGCCCAGATCACCACCACTACTGATGAGTGAAGAGAGACCTTCGGACATTGCATCGTCATCTACGGCAGACAGTGCATAGACAGTGCCCAATGCAGCAACCACCACTTCACGTGCTGCCATGGCTGGAATCAAGGCAATACAGATCTGCCAGTTAAAACCGAGCGGTGCAAAGATTGGCTGCATCAGATGACCGAGCATACCTGCCAGTGAATAATCAATCGCCGGCAAAGTCGCACCTTCTGGGGGTTGCGGGAAGGTACACAGGAACCAGAGTACAATCGATAAGGCAAAGATGATACCGCCGACCCGCTTCAAGAAGATTTTGCCGCGATCCAGCAAGCCGATCCAGACGTTTTTCAGATCCGGGAAACGGTAGCTTGGCAGCTCCATCAACAGCATGTGCTGGGATTTATCTTTATGGAAAAATTTCAGTACAAAAGACACCGCCAGAGCACTGACAATACCCGCCATATACAGGCCAAATAACACCAGACCTTGCAGGTTCATAAAACCCCAGACAGTTTGCTGTGGAATGAAAGCTGCAATCAGCAAGGCATATACCGGCAAACGTGCTGAACAGGTCATCAGCGGTGCCACAAAAATCGTGGTTAAACGATCTCGCGGATCACTGATGGTACGCGATGCCATGATGCCCGGAATGGCACAGGCAAAGCTGGACAATAACGGAATAAAGGCACGGCCTGACAGGCCCGCTTTAAACATCAGCTTATCGAGCAAGAAGGCTGCTCGTGGTAAATAACCTGATTCTTCCAAGACTAGAATAAAGAAGAACAGAATCAGAATCTGTGGCAGGAATACCACCACCCCGCCGGCACCAGCAATAATCCCGTCCACCACCAGACTATTCAGTAAAGGATGAGCAATATATTCACCGAGGAATTCACCGAGCCAACCAAAGAAGGTTTCGATGCCATCCATAAACGGCGCAGCCCAGGCAAATACCGCTTGGAAAATCACGAACATCATTACAGCCAGGCTGAGTAGACCCAGTACCGGATGTAAAAAAATCCTGTCGAGAAAATCGGTACGTTTGTCTTCCTGATCGACGAAATTGACCACGTCGTTCAGAATGACTTCCACCTGCTGATGCGGGTCACCCTTTAAGCCACTCAGTTCAGTCTGCGGTACCGAGAATTTTCCCTGATCCAAGGCATTCTTCAGGTTTTCAATCCCTGAACTGCGTACCGCTACAGTTTCCACCACGGGCACGCCGAGACGTTCAGACAGCTTCTGGGTATTGATTTGCATCCCACGACGGCGTGCTTCATCCATCATATTGAGTACGACCAGAATCGGACGCCCCAAAGCAATCATTTCTAAGACCAGCCCCAGATGCAGTTTCAGGTTGGTGGCATCTACCACACATAAGAATGCATCCTGCTGCTGTTCTTCTGCGATTTTACCTTGCACCACATTACGGGTGATTTCTTCATCCGGGCTGGTCGCATCCAGACTATAAGTCCCTGGCAAATCCAGTACCCGCACCGCTTTGCCTGAAGCAAGCTGAAACGTACCGACTTTACGTTCAACCGTGACCCCCGCATAGTTACCAACTTTTTGGCGTGTTCCGGTTAAATGGTTGAATAATGAAGTTTTACCGCAATTAGGGTTACCGACAAGGGCAATACGTAATGTATCACTCATGCCGACACCGCCTGTTCGATTTCAATTTTGGCTGCTTCTGATTTACGCAAAGCAAAACGGGTAAATCCAACTTGAATCAAAATGGGATCTCCACCAAAAATACCTTTCGTAATCACCTGTACCTTCGTACCCGGCACAAAGCCTAGAGTTTCCAAACGACTCGCGACGACATCGTGTAGAGCACTTTCACCATCAGTTGTTCGACTCACTTTTCGAATGATGGCAATTTGTTTTGCTTTTAAATCAGACAAACGCACCGTGAAATTCCTGAACTATTTTGTACAGTATACAAACAAATGAGAATAATTAACAAATAAGATTGATTACATGCTGAATTAGTTTTTATATCACATCGACAGTCTGGTGAAATTAAACTACAGTGGAGAATACCTATTAAATTCATCGCTTTTTCAGATCAGATCCTTGCACCCTATGCTGAATAAAAAACCCCGTATTCCCGCCCCGGTTCAAATTCCTGAAGCCTTGAGCTATTTACAGGGTTTTCGTGATTATCTGATTGCGCAAACGGTTAGTCCACACACCCGAAATGCCTATTTATCTGATTTGCTGCAATGTGCAGAATGTCTGAGCAAGCCTTTGCCAGAATGGACCCATGACGATATTTCCGATGTATTGATTGCACTGACCAAACAGCAAAAAAGCCCACGCTCAATTGCCCGCTGTCTGTCAGCCTTGCGTTCATTTTATAAATTTCTGCGTGAACAGAAGCTGCGTAGTGATAATCCGGTGGCAGCGCATAAAACCCCGAAGCTTGGCCGTGCCTTGCCCAAAGACCTGTCTGAAGCCGATGTTGAGGCCTTGATTGATGCCCCCGATATCAATACTGCTTTAGGCCTGCGTGACCGTGCCATGTTTGAAGTGCTGTATGCTTGCGGTTTACGTGTCACTGAACTGATTAACTTGCGTCTGGAACTGATTAACTTAAAACAGGGCTATTTACGCATCGTCGGTAAAGGCAATAAAGAACGTCTGGTACCGATGGGACACATGGCCTGTGAATGGGTGGAAAAATATCTGAATGAAGCCCGTCCTCAACTGTATAAGACCTCAACCGATTATCTGTTTTTGACTCAGCATGGCGGCATCATGAGCCGGCAAAATTTCTGGTATGCGATTAAACGCTATGCTTTACAGGCCGGAATTGCATCCGAGCTGTCACCGCACACCTTGCGGCATGCCTTTGCAACGCATCTGCTCAATCATGGCGCAGATTTACGTGTGGTACAGATGCTGCTTGGACATAGTGATCTGTCGACCACCCAGATTTATACCCATGTGGCGCAAGTGCGGATGCAGCAGCTGCATGCAGCGCATCATCCACGGGCTTAAAACATCTACACATGGAATAAACTGAGAAGTTTGACGTGTTTGTATTTTTTTTTGTTATGCTAATGCTCTGTTTTTAGTCCAAGAAGAAAAGGGTTATTTATGACATTTGCCCGCTCAAAAGTTTTTATGGCTTGTACACTTGCTGCTGGTTTGGGGCTTAGCGCATGTTCCAATTCCGATAACAACACTAAAAAGCAAGATACACTGACTGCAAGTGCACCAGCAACGGGAGAAGCCTCTACCCTGACCGAACGCAATGCACAACAGCGTCTGGTCTCTACCTTGGAAAAGCATTTCAAAACTGCGGGGATCAGTGCCAAAATTATCGATATTAAAACCACCGAAGTACCGAACCTGTTCTGGGTCAGTCTGGAAGGTATGTCTGCGGTCTATGTCACCAGCGATGGTAAATACCTGATTCAGGGCGACGTGATCCGACTCGGTGATAAACAGCTGCATAATGTCAGTGAAAACCTGCAAGCCGGAATCAACAACAAACTCTTTGCCGAACTGAAAGCAGAAGATCTGCTGATCTATCCGGCCAAAGGCAAGGCCAAGCATGTGGTCTATGTCTTTACCGATGTCAGCTGTCCGTATTGCCATAAATTCCATGAACAAATGGATGAAATGAATAGTAAAGGTATTGAGGTTCGTTATATCGCCTGGCCGCGTGGTGAACAGCATATGCCGGCCATGGAAGCAATCTGGTGTAGTGCTGACCGTCATAGTGCTTTTGATCAGGCCATTGCCGGCGCACAGATTAGTGCAGAGAAATGTGAAAATCCTGTTCAAGATCAATATCACATGGGCCTGAATATGGGCGTCAATGGCACCCCTGCCATTTATAGTTCGGAAGGGGTTTACCTCGGCGGATATCTGTCTAGCGCTGAATTATTGAAGCGACTTAAATAACTCATTTTAATACGTTATTTAACTTTATTTTATACATAAAGATATTCTGAAATGACCCTAGAGTCATGGCGTTTTTTTAGCTATGATCTAGGTTCTCGTAAAAAACTGTTTATTTGGAGTGTGACGTGAAACCAGTTCGTCTGGCTATCCTCGGTCTTGGTACTGTAGGTGGTGGTGCCTTGAAACTATTAAAAGAAAATGCTGCTGAGATTAAACGTCGCACCGGTCGTGAAATTGAAATTACCTATGTAGGCACCCGTCGTCCACGTCCTGATCTGGACCTACCTGCATCAGTGAAACAAAGTGCAGACTTGATGGACATCGTACGTCAACCTGATGTGGATGTGGTGGTTGAAGTCATGGGTGGAATTCATCCTGCTTTCGAAATTATTATGGAAGCCATGAAACATGGCAAACATATCGTGACAGCCAATAAAGCACTCTTGGCTGAACATGGTAATGAACTGTTTAAGGCGGCTGAAGACAATGCCGTACAAATTGCCTATGAAGCGGCAGTCGCAGGTGGCATTCCCATTATTAAAGTGATTCGTGAAGGTCTGGCAGCCAACAAGATTGAATGGCTGGCGGGCATCATCAACGGTACTGGTAACTTCATTCTCAGTGAAATGCGTGAAAAAGGTCGTGCTTTTGACGATGTGCTGAAAGAAGCACAGGAACTCGGTTATGCTGAAGCCGATCCAACCTTTGATGTTGAAGGTATTGATGCTGCACATAAGCTGACCATTCTGGCTTCATGTGCCTTTGGTATTCCGCTACAGTTTGACAAAGTCTTTACTGAAGGTATTGGCAAAGTTACTGCACAAGATGTGAAATATGCAGAAGACCTCGGTTTCCGTATCAAGCACCTGGGAATTGCACGCCGCACCGATGCCGGGATTGAACTCCGTGTTCATCCAACCCTGATTCCTGAAGAAGAACTGATTGCCAACGTCAATGGCGTGAAAAACGCCGTACTGGTACAGGCCAATGCGGTTGGTCCAACACTATACTACGGCGCAGGTGCGGGTGCAGGCCCAACGGCTTCTGCTGTGGTCGCAGACGTGGTGGATATTGTTCGTGATATCATTTATACCGAAGACGGTGCCGGAACCATTCCGCAACTGGCCTTTGAAGCCCTGACCGATTTACCGATCTTGAGTCGTGAACAAATGACCACCGGCTATTACATCCGTATTAATGCCGAAGATCAAATGGGCGTGCTTGCCGATGTCACCACGATCCTCAGTCGTGCCGGAATCAGTATTGATGCCATCATGCAGCAACCTCGCTTAAAAGACCTTATTCCGATCGTGATTCTGACCGATCCTATCGTCGAATCAAAAATGGATGCAGCGCTCTCACAAATTCAAGCATTACCCGTCATTCATGGCGAAATTGTACGAATTCGTTTAGAATCGCTTGATAATTAATCGGGTTAAGGGGAGTATTTCCCCTTGCCAAGCTCTACACACAATTGGAACATCATCATGTCGAATGCCAATCGTTATACTGGTTTAGTTGACCGCTATCGCGACCGTTTACCAGTGTCTGCAACTACTCGTGCGATCTCTTTGGGTGAGGGTAATACTCCACTGATCAAGCTTGAGAATATTCCACGCATTATTGGTAAAGATGTTGAAATTTATGTGAAGTACGAGGGCTTAAACCCGACTGGTTCATTTAAAGACCGCGGTATGACTATGGCAGTGACCAAAGCCGTTGAAGAAGGCTCTAAAGCCATCATCTGTGCATCCACTGGTAATACTTCTGCTGCTGCGGCTGCATACGCTGCTCGTGCCGGTATCAAAGCATTCGTGCTCATCCCGGAAGGCAAAATTGCCATGGGTAAAATGGCCCAAGCGATGATGTATGGTGCAATCACCATGCAAATTCGTGGTAACTTCGATGACGGCATGCGTCTGGTGAAGGAAGTTGCTGATCAGGCACCGGTAACGATTGTAAACTCAATCAACCCGTACCGCCTGCAGGGTCAAAAAACCATTGCTTACGAGATCGTTGAAGCTTTAGGTCGTGCCCCGGATTACCACTGCCTGCCAGTGGGTAACGCAGGTAATATCACTGCACACTGGATGGGCTATACCGAAGCGGTGGCCAATCAGTCGAAAGAAGAATTTGAGCAAGTGATTTACGATGCTGAAACCGATGCTTTCACTGGTCCTAAACCGGCTGGCTTGCCAATCATGGCCGGTTACCAAGCATCTGGTGCTGCTCCGTTCCTGCGTGGTGGTCCAGTAGAAAATCCGGAAACTGTTGCAACTGCAATTCGTATTGGTAATCCGCAAAGCTTCAATCATGCCAAAGCTGTCGTTCGTGATTCAAACGGCTGGTTTGATGAACTGACGGATGCTGAGATTCTTGAAGCGCAACGTCTGCTGTCGATGTATGAAGGTGTATTCGTAGAACCTGCATCTGCTGCGTCTGTTGGCGGTGCAATCCGTGATATCAAAGCAGGTAAAATCGCTGAAGGTTCAGTAATCGTATGTACCGTAACCGGTAATGGTCTAAAAGATCCAGATACCGCGATCAAACAATGTGCCGATGCGGTGATGCTGTCTATCGACGCAACCATGGCTCAGGTAAAAGACTCTATTCTGTCGAACATGTAATTTCAGCCAGAATAAAAAACCCTGCATTTGCAGGGTTTTTTATGAGCGCAGAGATTAGATTCGTTTTGGTTGCTGGCTCACCCAGCTCATCAAACGGGTCGCATCATTGGTACGCGCCTGTGAGCTATTTGCACCTAACAGTACCACTGCCACCGGACGGTTATTCAGGGTCGTATGCATCACCACACAGCGCCCTGCTTCATTAATAAAACCGGTTTTAGAAATATTGATATTCCAGCCGCCGTTACGCACCAGTGCATTGGTATTATTCGATTTCAGTACACGATAACCCAAGTTAAAGTCATAGCTTGGTGTGGTCGAGAATTGACGAATCAAACCATATTGAGAAGCAGTATTCACTAAAATACCCAAATCACGTGCTGATGCCACATTTCCAGGGTGTAAGCCGGTTGATTCCATAAAGCGGGATGAATTCATGCCTAAGGCCTTGGCCTTGCTGTTCATCGCTGCAATAAATGCACTGCGACCACCTGGATACGTTCGCGCCAAGGCTGCAGCTGCCGGGTTTTCAGACTTCATTAGAGCAAACAATAAAGCTTCGGCACGGTTCATGCTATCGCCAGCACGTAAGGTCGAGCTTGAGCTTTTACAACCTGCGCAAGAGAAATCAGCCTGTTGCAGCGTGATTTTTTCTGACATGTTTAAACGTGCATCGGAAATCACCACTGCTGTCATTAATTTGGTAATAGATGCAATCGGCAAAGCGGTATTGGTGTTTTTGCTAAACAGCACCTCACCAGTTTGCGCATCCATAACCAATGCAGCACGGGCATTTACAGAGGGTTGATTGCTATAACTGTTTGTATCAAAAATCTGTGTTGTTTTGGCTGGTTGCTGAACACTGACCGACTGCTGGGTGCTCGGTACACTCTGACGCAAGGTTGTGGTCACGGTGGCTGAACCGGGTGGTGAAGGCTCATCAGCAGCCACACGGAAATCATCACTCATCAGCTGATTGACTTCCTCAGAAGACCAACTAATGCTGGATCCGCCCTCTGTCGTGCCAGAATTCATAATGATTTCAGCAAAACTTGTCGCACTCATGCTGACTAACACGGACAGGCCCAATACATGCCTTAAAGACTTGTTTATTTTCTTCACTATTTCTTCACTCAACTAACAGAGGTAAGATTGATTTGCGTATTACCTCTAATATGCCTTACATTTAAACACATTGCAGAACATTTTTTGATCTTGACACTGTGTGATAAGTTTCAGATTTTATCTTGCGAATAGGATTGCTAATTTTGTACTTTCATTGCAAGCTTATTTTGCTTTATGTAACAAAAAAATGATTTTTTTAACAGAGGGAGAGCGTAGGTGATCACAGTTTTAGTTGTGGACGACCATGAATTAGTACGTACTGGAATTTGCAGAATGCTGGAAGACCATGCGGAGGTTCAGGTGATTGGACAGGCTGAATCTGGTGAAGAAGCGATTTCTCTGGTTCGTCAGCATCATCCGAATGTGGTTTTACTGGATGTGAATATGCCGGGCATTGGTGGCGTGGAAACCACGCGCCGCCTGCTTCAGAGTGCCCCTGAAACCAAAGTGCTGGCCGTCAGCGGTCTGGCAGAAGAACCATATCCTTCGCTATTATTAAAAGCCGGAGCCAAAGGTTATATCACCAAAGGGGCGCCGATTTCAGAAATGGTTCGCGCCATCAATAAAGTCATGCAAGGCGGTAAATATTTTAGTGCCGATATTGCCGAACAGTTAGCGAGTTCTTACCTTTCTGATACACAGCAATCGCCTTTTGATGCACTGTCAGAACGTGAAATGCAAGTGGCGATGATGGTGGTGAACTGTATCAGCGCTCAGGAGATTGCTGACAAGCTCTTTGTCAGCGTCAAAACCGTAAATACCTATCGTTATCGTATTTTTGAAAAACTGAATATTGATAGTGATGTCAAACTGACGCATCTGGCCATGCGCTATGGGCTGATTAAACCTTAGCCTTTGGCGAGTCGCGGCGCATATGGCACAAAAATCACATTATTCTGAACTCAATCAGTATCATTTAGGTATCTGGTATAGCGCGTATCGCCTGCTGATCAGCACTGGCCTGCTGCTGATTTTTCTGCTGACCTACCCCGAGCTAACCAGCGATTATCAATATCCACAACTGTATTATTATGCGCTGGGAATCGGTGTTGCCATTAATACAGCGCAGCTGTTCGCACTGAAATGGATCAGACGCCTGATCCAGCCGCAGCTGATTATGATTTTTTTTAGCGATGTCTGCGTCTTAAGTTTACTGACTTTGGCAAGTGACGGGCCTAATCTGCAAATTGGTTTGCTGTTTGTGATTACCATCTTTTCTGCATCGTTATTGCTGGATGCAAAAAAAGCTTTGGTGGTCACCCTGATTGCTGTGATTAGTGTCATATATCAACATTTTATCGGCAGTATTTTTGCATTTTCTTCCTTAAGCAATATCAGTAATAGTGCCCTGCTGGCCTTTTTGTTCTTTGTGGTCTATGGAACTGGGCAAATTGCGGTGCGCCGTTTTCAGATTCTGGAAAACCTGAACTTTTCGCAATCTCTGGAACTTTATCGCTTACAGAATATTAACCGTTATATTCTGGAACAGATCGAAACTGGCTATCTGGTGCTGGATGAAAATTATCATGTGGTCCTGAGTAACCCTGCGGCCTGTACACTGCTCGGGATCGAAGCAAAATTTGCGCATGAGAAATTTACCCTCTACCAGTCACAACCAGATTTATTTGAACTGATCCAGTTTGAAACGCTGGAAAATGGCGAGCGTTTTCAATTTGAATCACAGCAAAGTCGCTATAACATTCATGTACAGGTACAAAAGCTGATTGTGCCGCATCAAACCCTGATGTTATTGGTGTTACAGGATGCCAAAAAACTCAATCAACAGGTGCAGCAACTCAAGCTTGCTGCACTGGGCCAGCTTTCAGCCAGTATTGCGCATGAAATTCGTAATCCATTGGCAGCTATTGTGCAGGCCAATGATTTATACCTTGACTCTGACAATGAACAACAAGTACTCAACCAGATGATTGGCCGACAGGCGACCCGGATCGACCGGATTATTCAGGACACGCTGAATATGGTCAAAAATAAAGAAACCCATCCGGTGCCGATTCATCTCAATGAATTTATCCCGTTATTTATCCAGGAAGATTTGGCCGATATTTGCGATCAGATTCAATTTAATATTGATGTGCCGCTGCTGATTCAGTTCGATGAAGCACAATTTCGTCAAGTCCTGATTAACCTGCTTCGCAATGCCATCCGTCACAATTCAGCAGATGCCAATTACATTCAGCTGAATATACATCCCTATGAACATCGGGTCTGGATTGATATCCGGGATTTCGGCTCAGGTGTAGCCATACACGACCAGGCCCTATTATTTCAACCTTTTTTCAGCACCTCGATTAGTGGAACCGGATTAGGACTGTACTTATCACATAGTTTTTGTGAAGCAAATCAGGCACAATTAAACTATATACAACAAGAACAGGGCGCATGCTTTCGCATTAGCTGCCAACGTATTACGGTATAAAGGGGTTTAAGGGAAATGAGTGTGGAACAACAGCCACTGGTGCTCTTGGTGGATGATGAAGAAGATTTATGCACCCTCATGCAAATGTCGTTGCTGCGGATGGGGATTCGTACGCACATCGCACATTGTCTGCAAGATGCTAAAAAATGTCTTGCAGATCATCAATATGATGCCTGTTTAACTGACCTGAACCTGCCCGATGGCAATGGTTTGGAGTTACTGGAGTGGATTGGTCATCTCTATCCTGCACTTCCGGTCGCAGTTCTGACTGCCTATGGCAACATGGAAATCGCGATTGCTGCACTCAAGGCCGGTGCCTTTGACTTTGTCAGCAAACCGATCAATCAGAAACATCTGGAACAGCTGCTACAAAAAGCGCTGAATAAACCGGTGGATTATTCCCATAATAATCCAAATGATGCTTTAGAACATAAAATGCTGATTGGGCAATCGATACCGATTCAGCACTTACGTATTACCTTACAAAAAATTGCCCGCTCACAGGCACCGGTTTTTATTACTGGCGAATCGGGAACTGGCAAGGAAGTGGTGGCCAATCTGGTCCATCGCCTGAGCAACCGTAATGAAGGCCCTTTTATTGCAATTAACTGTGGCGCGATTCCCACCGAACTGATGGAAAGCGAACTGTTTGGGCATAAGAAAGGCAGCTTTACTGGCGCCGCTCAGGACAAACAGGGGCTGATTCAATCGGCACATGGTGGCAGCCTGTTTCTGGATGAAATTGCAGAACTGCCACTTTCCATGCAGGTCAAACTGTTACGTGCCGTACAGGAAAAACGTATTCGTCCACTCGGTTCAGATACTGAAATTGATGTGGATTTCCGCGTCATCAGTGCCACTCATCAGGATCTGGAAGCCTTGGTACAACAAGGCAAATTCCGTCAGGATTTATATTTCCGTATTCATGTGATGGATCTGACTTTACCGCCGCTGCGTGAACGGAGTCAGGATATTCTCTTACTCGCCGAACATTTTATTCAGAAGATTTGCCAGGAATGGGGCATTGCCAATAAAAAACTGACAGAACGCAGTAAAGAATTTTTATTGGAACAATATTATCCGGGTAATGTTCGTGAATTGCGTAATATTATGGAACGTGCAATTACCTTGAGTGATGAAGAACGGATTGATCTTCAGCACCTGCAAAGTGCACCGTTACGTCAGGCTCTTAACAGCGCTCAGGAGATGAATACGCTCACGAGCGAGATCATTGCGACTGACACCCTGATTGCCCCGAGAAAGCTCCCAGAAGAAGGCCTAGAGCTATATTTAGAAAAGATTGAAAAAGAAGTCCTACTCAATGCGCTGAATCTAACGCACTGGAACCGCACACTGGCCGCGAAAAAGCTCGGTATGTCATTCCGCTCCCTACGTTATCGTTTGAAAAAGTTCGGACTGGATACTGAGGAAGACGAATAATTATTTTTGCAGGAGTAGCAGGTCTGTGACGTGTTCCAGATAGCTCTCCTCACGCATTTCCTGCTTAAACGGATAACTGAAATGTGGCTGCACGCCCCGCCCTTCAATCATCTGACCACTCGGACTGAAGTATTGTGCCACTGTCATTTGTAAAGCAGAACCATTACTCAGTGGAAATAGCTTTTGTACCACACCTTTGCCATAGCTTTGCTCACCGACCACCCAAGCCCGGCTATGTTCTTTCAATGCTGCCGTAAAGACTTCAGCTGCCGAAGCTGAACGGTTATTAATCAGAACGCCCACTTTCAGATTCTGAAATTCAAAACTTGGCAGCGCCTGAAATTGCTGATTGCCTTCCGAACGGCTTTGGGTCGAGACAATCACACCCTGATTCAAAAATAAATCGGCCGATTCTACTGCGGCAGAAAGTAAGCCACCCGGGTTATTGCGTAGATCAAACATCACCGCTTTTAAGCGTCTGTCAGAATAGCTTTCAATCAGGCGCTTGATTTCATTGGCTGTATCTTGCTGGAAAACTTTGACCTGCAATACCAGTACCTGATTATTGTGCAGACTGGATTTAATTTCAGTATCGAGCTTGGTATTCCTTACCAGACGAACCACCGGACTTTGTGGGGAAAGCTGTATGCTCAGCGTAGAGCCGACCGCCCCGCTCAATAGCTGTCGCACCTGTTCCTGATTCAGGCTACTCAGCACCTGATCATCAATTTTATAGACCGTGACACCATTACGCAGTCCCTGCTTGGCAGAGTCGGCATCGGCGCTCAATCCCTGCACCATCCATTGCTTCATCTGCGAGTTAAATTGCAGATCGAAATCAATGCTGGCCAGATCACCTTCAGTATATTCACGTAGCTGCTTATAATCTTCAGGAGACAAATAACGCGAATAGCGGTCTAAGCCACTGACCAGCCCTTGGATTGCCTGTTGGAACAAGGCGTCGTCATTTTTGTCTTGAATATAATTGTCTTTGACGATGCCGTAAATTTGTACAAATTCTTGAATGGATGCCACAGGAATTTCAGTATAAACCTGACCATCCATTTCCATATCATCGAATGCCGGCTCTTTTGAGCCCGCACCCCAGGCCGAATGACTCAAACACATCAGTAAGCATGGTATGACGACAGACTTCCAATGTGTTCTTGCCATTTTTTACCTTTCTTTTAGATCTTATCGAAAATTATTGATTCAGTTCAATCAGGTTGCGACCTTGCATTTCCGCAGGGACTGGAACTTGCATCAGACTTAATAAGGTCGGTGCGACATCTGCCAATACGCCACCTTCTGCGATCGTGGCCTGAGTTGGACCTACATAAATAAATGGAACCAATTCAGTGGTATGTTGAGTATGCACCTGACCACTGTGATAGTCCTGCATCTGCTCTACATTACCATGATCGGCAGTGATAAGCATATGACCTTTTTGCGCCATCACCGCCTCATAAACCCGGCCTAAGCAGGTATCGACCGCTTCGACCGCTTTCACTGCGGCATCAAAAACACCGGTATGACCGACCATATCACCATTGGCATAGTTCACCACCAGCAGGTCAAATTCGCCTGAATTGATCGCAGCGACCAGCTCATCAGTCACTTCATAAGCACTCATTTCCGGTTTGAGGTCATAAGTTGCTACATTTGGTGATGGAATCAGGATACGTTTTTCACCCGGATATTCATCTTCACGACCGCCACTAAAGAAGAACGTCACGTGTGCATATTTTTCAGTTTCAGCAATACGCAATTGGGTTTTACTCAGATTTGACAGGTATTCACCAATCGAGTTGACCAACGCTTCTGGCATATAGGCCACAGGCGCATCAATCGTTGCTTGGTAACGCGTCAACATCACAAACTTGGCTAAGTTTGGCACCACTTTACGTGCAAATCCAGCAAAGTCCTTTTCAACAAAGGCTTTGGTAATTTCACGGGCACGGTCAGCACGGAAGTTCATGAAGACCACGCTATCACCATCCTGAATTTTTGCCAGCTCACCAATGCGGGTGGCTTTGACAAACTCATCCGACTCATCTGCGGCATAAGCCTGTTCCAGACCTTGAACTGCGGTGGCAGCTGTACGGGCCGCTTCGCCTTCAGTCAATAAACGATAGGCCTGTTCGACGCGATCCCAACGGTTGTCACGATCCATCGCGAAGTAACGACCAATCATGCTGGCAATACGACCCTGACCCGGATATTGTGCAAACAGCGCATCCAGTTTTTCCAATGACGGTTGGGCACTTCGTGGCGGCGTATCACGACCATCCAGGAAAGCATGCAAATAAACTTTGACACCACGTTTGAGTGCCAGTTCAGCCATCGCAACAATATGGTCTTCATGCGAATGCACACCGCCTTGAGATAAAAGGCCGAGCAAATGCACTGCACCACCTGAAGCTTTGGCTTTCTCCACCGCATCGACGAGTACTTCATGATTGAAGAAATCACCGGTACGAATGTCTTTGGTAATCCGGGTAAAATCCTGATACAGCACACGACCTGCACCGAGGTTCATATGTCCGACTTCCGAGTTCCCCATCTGGCCATCTGGCAGACCAACATCTTCGCCTGAACCCGAGATCAAACCATGCGGATGCTTGTCCTGCATTGCAGTTAAATTTGGTCGTTTAGCTGCTAAAAACGCGTTGTCTTCGACCGCTTCGCGATGACCCACACCATCCATAATCACCAAAACGTGAGGGATTTTGCCAGCAGTTGCATCCGTCATAATGAAATACTCTGTTCGTCTACGAATTAATCGCTCTATTTTAGCGAAGTTTGCAAAAAGAGGCCATGACCAGAGTATGGTTTAAGCCGCTCATCGCGATTGATTTGTTCTATTTTCCTGGGTCTTAGCGTGCCCGATGCAGCAGGTAACCCCCAATACCGAACATGATCAGAATTGGAATAAAGACAAACCATGCCGGAGATGGCGCATAGACCAGACTGGCATAGCCGAGGAAATCCTGTAGATAGAAAAAGCCCAGACCGGCAAATAAGGCAATCACCAGACGAAAACCCATGGATTGCTGACGCAGCGGCCCGAAAATAAATGAACAGGCAATCACCACCAGTGCAATCAGGGCAAAAGGAGAACCGAGTTTCTGCCAGAAAGCCAGTTGATAGGTTTTTGGCACCTGACTATATTCATGCATATAACTTGTGAAACTGATCAGTTGGCTCGGTGACAAGTCTTCAGGATCGATGGTGACCATATGCACATATTTTGGCTGTAATGCCAGTGCCAAAGGTTGCTGTTCCTGCTTGATCAGGGTAGCACTACCATTTTGCAGAATATCGAACTGCTCGGTATTGCTTAATGTCCAGGAGCCATCTGTGACGAATTCACCCTGATCCGCTTGCAAGGTGCCGCGTAAGCGATAATTTTCATCAAAATCCAGCATCTGCACATTTTTCAGCTGACCTTGCGAATTGGCATAATCAATATAAATAAAGCGCTGCCCTTCCCGTGTCCAGTAACCCCGCACTTCGCCCAGTTGCGCGGCTTTACTCGAACTTTTTACGCTCTTGGCCTGTTCATTGGTATAGGGAATCACCCACTCGCTTAAGGCAAATGACAAGACCACCAGCAGTAATGCTGAACGGATCACCCAGCCAACAATCCGCCACAGACTGATCCCGATCGAGCGCATCACAATCAGTTCACTATTTGAGGCTAATGTGCCCAAACCTAAAACCGCACCGATCAGCGCCGAGATCGGCAGAATTTCATAAAGATAATTCGGAGCACCCCAGAGCACATATTTCAAGGCATCCCAGGCGCCATAACCTTCTTTTAGTGAACCCAGCTCACCCAGATAAGTAAATAACACCTGTAAACCCGCCAACACAGCGGTTGCACCCAGCATCGCCAGCGCAGTGGTTTGGGTCACATGTTTTGCAACTATACGACGTGCCAACATTATTAAGACCTCACTCGCTGAATCTGTTTCTTGATTTTCGGGGCCAAATTCTGTTTACGTGAGAACAAGGCACCCGCAATCGCATAAGCAATCAGGATCAATGGATAAGCCCAGATCCCCATTTCCTCTTTACTGATCCGGGTTTTCACGGCCATTAACGCCACAATCAGACTGGCAAAGATCATGAGCGCCGGAAATAACTTGAGATAACGACCTTGGCGCGGACTCACTTCAGACAAGGCCACGGCCAGAATCAAAGCAATCAGAATCGCAAATGGTACAAATACCCGCCAGCCTAATTCACTGGCCACCACAGGATCCTGACGGTTCTGCCACAAGTGCGAGGTTGGCAGGGCTTCAACTTCAGCACTGGCAAACTGTGCTTCCTCATCATTTTCTAAACGCAGACGATAGCTTGCAAATTCAGCCTGGGTATATTGCGGAGTGCCCGGATAAATTTCATAACGGCGACCTTGAACCAGATCGACCACATTGGCCGCATCATTTGGCACCTCGATGCGGGTGGCTTCTTGGGCCAGAATCATCACATCCGGTTTACCGGGTTTTTCTGCCCGCTGATAGAAGAAAATATCTTTTAAGTTCTTGCGGTCTTCAGACAGATCACCGGCATAAATGGTATAGGGGCCAGAGGAAATAAATTCTTTGGGTCGTACCAGATCAAAGCCGGTGCGTACCGCCTGACTGGTGGTCAGCGCTTCAAACTGGCGGATTCCCCATGGCGCTGCCCAGAGCATCAAGCCGGCTTGGGCAATGAGAAACACCAAGGTCATCGGCACCAGAAGGCGCGCCAATTGATGCCGGCTGACACCACTGCCATTCATCACCGCCATTTCATGGTCGACATATAAACGGCCAAATACCAGCATCAGGCCAATAAAGAAACCGAGCGGAAGAATCAAGGTTAAAAACTCAGGCAGACGGTAGCCAATGATGCTAAATAAAATGCCTGCATCCAGACGGCCTTGCGCTGCGACACCAAAATACTTGATCAGTCGGCCACCCATCATGATCAAGGTCAATAAGGCAATCACCACCAAAGATGTCGAGACAACTTGCTTGACCAGATAACGCCGAATAATCAAATTAATTCTTCCAAAATAAGGTCTATAAAACGAGTGCTAGTTTACCCGAATAGCAAAAATATAAAACCTAGACGGCCCTACCCATTGAAACTCTATTCAGATAAATGGTTCAATGACTGAATGATTTACAAATCTAGACAGGCGTGAAAACAGAATATGAAACTTACAATTAATACGTCATTCCCAGAGAATGGATCAAGTCAATCTTTGTTGATTTTAGTTGACTCAGAACAACTTCAAAATACCACCTCAACCTATCAAATCAACAATTTAGACCGATTAATTGAAGCATCTCAGTTCAAAGCGGCTTTGGCTGAAAGTCTGAGCCTGATTGGCCAAGTCAGCCAGTCCAGCCATGCAGCACTGATCGGTTTAGGCAAAGTCGCTGAATTGCAACCAGCAAAACTCGCAAAAATTGCCCAGACTATTATTCAGGCCACTCAAAAAAAATTCAAACAGATTTCTGTAGACCTGACACAACTTCCACAAGAATTGCATTATCTGTTTGCTCTGGCTTTGACTCAAGCCAGCTATGGTTATGATGAATATAAGTCGAAAAAGAATGAATTTGTACTTGAACAGATCGACCTGATTGCCACGCATAGCGTTTTAACGACAGAACAGCTGCAACTGGTTCAAGCAGTACAGAGCGGGCAAAACCTGGCACGTGATCTGGGCAACCGTCCGGGCAATATCTGTTTCCCGGAATATCTGGCAGATCAGGCCATCGCCTTGGCTGCTGAATATCCGGATTTACTGAAAGTCACGGTACTGGATGAACAACAGATGGCAGATTTAGGCATGGGTGCCTTCCTTGCAGTCAGCCAGGGTTCAGAGCGTCCGGGTCGTATTATCAGCATTGAATATCAATCAGAGCGTAGTGAAGCGCCAGTGGTACTGGTCGGTAAAGGCATTACCTTTGATACCGGTGGTATTTCACTCAAACCTGGCGCAGGTATGGATGAAATGAAATACGACATGTGCGGTGCAGCCTCTGTACTGGGTACCATGCGTGCATTGTGTGAGTCCCGCTTAGCTCTGCATGTGGTAGGAACCATTGCCGCAGCAGAAAATATGCCTTCTGGTAAAGCCACTCGTCCGGGTGACATCGTCACGACGATGAGCGGTCAAACGGTTGAAATCCTGAATACCGATGCCGAAGGTCGTCTGGTGTTATGTGACACCCTGACCTATGTGAAACGTTTCAACCCTGCTCTGGTGATTGATATTGCGACCTTGACCGGTGCATGTGTGGTGGCTTTGGGTTCCGTGCTGACAGGTCTGTTCACACCAGATGATAAATTGGCAGCAGAACTGGAAACTGCCGGCCAGCATTCATTTGACCGGGTATGGCGTATGCCGGTCATAGATGACTATCAGGAACAACTCGATTCACCATTTGCCGATATTGGCAATATCGGTGGCCCAAAAGCCGGTTCTGTCACTGCAGCCTGCTTCTTGCAGCGTTTTACCCGTGAATATCGCTGGGCACATCTGGATGTTGCAGGTACAGCATGGAACTCAGGCGCAAATAAGGGGGCAACCGGGCGTCCAGTGCCATTATTAATGCAGTTCCTGGCCAACCGCGTTCAAACGAATGGCTAAGGTCAGCTTTTATTTATTTGAAAAAAGTCCTGAACGACAAGTCGAAAGTGCTTGTCGTTTATGCCGCAAGATTCTGCGCCAGCCGGCGCGGATCTGGTTACTATGTGCCGATGCAGCCTTGCAGCAGCAGCTGGATGAACGCCTGTGGAGCTTTGATCCCGCGAGTTTCATTCCGCATGGCATTGATCAGCCTGAGGCGAGCGTGTGTATTTCGGCAACATTGCCTGAACAGTCCGACTGGATTATTTTCAATTTTAATCCGGAAGCACTTGAACCTTACGCAAAATTTAGTCACATTATTGAGATCATTGAAAACCATGAAACGGCTAAACAGCTGGGTCGTGAAAAATTCAAACAATATCGTCGTTTAGGTATTGAGCCCAACACCCATAAGCTTTAACCGATATCACCCACAAGGAGAGGCATGTGGCATTAAATGTAGGTCCAGATTTTAAACAGCGCTGGTTAAATGTGCCGGAAGCTGTACGTCAGACCTTTATCGATGACCTCTCTCGGATCTGTGACATTTTAAAGCCTGAAACCTCTTTAGAAGAATGGCAGATTCGTGATCAGCGCTTACAGCAGGAATCTGAACGCAAGATTGAAGAAGCCTATGCGCAGCGCAAGGCTGAATTGATTGAGGCTGCACGTATTCGCAGACAGCTGGCACTCGAACAGGCTCTGGCCGATAAACGTGCCGCAGAGCAGGCTGCGATTGCACAGCTATATCAGGATGAACAGCGTAAATTTGCTGAGCAGACCCAAGCCCTCGCTGACATAAACCTCAGTCTAGAGACAGAAATGCAGCACTATGTTGCCCGTTATCAGAAAAATCCTGAGCATAGTTTTGACTTTGCCCAAGGTCGTATCCAGATTCAAGACCACACCATTTTATCCGAATTAGAGAGTGTGCGTTTGCGTCTGGAACTTGAGGCAGAAACGGTGATTGAACAGACCATCAATGCACTAAGAGAACAAATGCGTGTGGCGGCCCAAGAAGAAATCGACTACATACTGAAAAATTCAGAATTTTCCGGGCAAGTGAGACCTGATTAAAAATTCCAACTCATATAAAAAGCCCGCTCATTCGGTAATGCTGATCAGTTAAGGAGTTTAGAAATAGATGCTTTAACTGTTTAGCTATTCACGATGGAGCCTTAAGGTTTTACATCAAACATCTGTAAATTATTGGTTAATTTGGTTTTGCCCAAATGAGAAGCGGAGCTTCGCAAGGAGGACATCTTGCGGTGCAATTCACCGCATGCCTCAGACAGTTGCGGATGACCTTTCCATCCATCAAATATAATTATGAATTTAAAAAAGAAAATGCCAGTCAATTGCTTAACTAACTGGCATCCGGCTGATTCGGATTTTTAATTTGATCTTTTAGAGCACATCGGCCAGCATAAAGGCAGCATTTCCAAGCAAATAGCCAATACTTAATAAAGTACCAATCCAGAGAATACCACCCGTAATATTATAAAAGCTGAATGTGGCAAAACTCATATGGGCTGAACCGGCAGCAAAAGGGCCAAATGAACGAACAAAAGGAATAAAACGCGCAATCAGAATGGTTTTACCGCCATGTTTCATAAAATAGTGATTGGTTTTCACCATATATTCTGGCTTGAAATAGCGTGAATGCCGATTAAAATATTTTAGACCCAGCACTTTTCCAGTGTAATAATTCACGGTGTAGCCGAGTACCGATGCAGTAAAGAGCAGTAATCCCATCGAATGCAGGGTCAATATATCGCTGCTGGCACATAAAGCTCCTACAGCCAGCAATAAACTGTCACCGGGCAGAAAAAAGAAAAATACTGAGCCGGTTTCCGCAAAAATCACCAGAAACAGGATCGCGTAGATCCATACCCCATATTGATCAAGCAATAGCGGTAATGACTGTTCCAAGTTGAGTAAAAAATCGAGCATTCGACCCGTCCACCAAGGCAATATTTGCAAATTGAATTGCTGATTATCCCGAAAAATAAAAAAACAGTCTAATTTTTCAATCAGACTGTTCAGTATTTAAGCATTCCGCTTATTTTAAAAAGCCATTTTCAGCCAGAAAATCCATGCTGATCTTAGACTGTTCAGTGGTATCTGCGGCTTTATCACCGAGCAATAAACGCTCGATATAACGTGCCAACACATCCACTTCCAGATTGACCTTGCTACCCACTTTCCAGGTACCGATATTGGTACGTTCAGCCGTATGCGGAATCAAGTTCAGACTAATCACACAGCCACGCAAGTGATTAATGGTCAGGCTAATACCATCGACTGTGACCGAACCTTTTTCTGCCAGATATCTGGCAATTTCAGCCGGTGCAGTGACTTCATAATAAATCGAGCGTGCATCTGCACGCACCAAAGTGATCTCGCCGACTGCATCGACATGACCTGAAACAATATGGCCGCCAAAACGCGTGGTCGGCAACATGGCTTTTTCGACGTTAACAGGTTGACCGGCTTTCCAGTTGCCCAGTGTCGTCCGGTTCAGACTTTCACGGGACACATCAGCTGCATACCAGTTTTCGCCCCAGTCTATGACTGTCAGGCAGATGCCATTTGTAGCAATAGAATCACCCAGATGTACATCCGACATGTCCAGGTCAGTCTGGATACGTAAACGTACATCACCACCCACACTTTGCAGACTGTCTACTTTGCCAAGGCTTTCGATAATACCTGTAAACATTTTTATTTCCTTTTCTATTCTTTTACCAGAGTGCCAACTGGGTACTGACACCGGTGGTATCCACACCGCCCAATTCTGCATAATGATGCAACTGGCTGAGGAGTTGACGGATCGGTGGACCTGACCTGGCATGGGTATCGGTAATCACAATAAATTCCAGTACGCGTGCACGTTCAGATTGGCGCTGTTTGCTGACCCGATAACGTGGTACATCCTGAGTCAGCAAGGTCACCCGGCCACGTTTCAGGTTGGCCTGCAATAAATCAGTGGCGCTGATATTACCATCCGTTGAATAACTGGTCAGAATGAAACGCGCATTGATGGTCGCCAACAAGTTTTCATAGGCTTCTTTGGCATATTTGGAAGAGTTGTACTGGCTCGGACGCTCTTTGCGCCATGCCCGGTCAATCCCGCTCTTGAAGCCCTTGGTATCTGGCGTCGGTAAATCGGCCTGATCCCATAAGGTCAAAGCATTCAGGACATGGTAATTACTGCTATAGGCATGCTGATTATACGGTGGATCCAGATAAGCCACATCTACTTCAAAACCGCTCATCTGATTGGCCAGATGCTGGGCATCGACACACCACATTTCGGCAGCCATACCTTTCTTCTGATCCGACTCGCAAAAGCGGCTTGGGGTCAGCCACAGTAAAGATTCAATCCGTTCCAGCGCCGTTTGGGTTTTTCCGCCCCAGCCGTGGTGGAAACTCTTGAAAACGCCCGAGGTATTGCTGACAAAACTGGCTGAATACAGTAATGGTGCCAGCAAGGCAGACATCTCTACATCGTCAATGGCACCTTGGGCCTGCCAAGCTGCAATCTGCTGACGAATCGCATCAATACGCATGCCGTTACGACGTTTAAAGAACAAACGGTCACGGGCGGGATCATAAATTTCATCATTGCGCGGACACAGGTTATGCGTGACCCAGCCTTTCACTTCCGGCAGACGGTTCAGATAATCAATGGCTTTCTGATAGCCACCCAATTCTTTAAACGCCGGTGCTTCAGTACAGGCCAGCACCGCATGATTCAATGCATGGCTATAGGGTTCCCAGTCATTGGCAATCACGCGATAACCATTTTGACGGGCTAAGCGTGATACCACACCAGAACCAGCAAAAAAATCAGCAAAAATCGGCGCACGGCCATCTTCACGCTTCAGAGTTCCTGTAATTTCAAGTGCTTCCAGAATCAAATGTAATAAACGGCGTTTGTTGCCCAGATAAGGAACCAGCTGATGGAAAAGATATTCATCGGTGGTACGTGCCGCATGGCGACGTTTATGATAAACCGTAGACTCTGAACTCATAGTGTCTCTTGAAAAGGAATTAACCTGAAGCGCACGTCATCACCCAAGCGGGTCACATCGCGCAGCTTAAATCGGAGTTGTTCTGCCATAAGGCTGAATTCTGCATTAAACATAGTACGTGCAGACTGACCCAATAAGGTCGGTGCAACGTAACTGATCAGTTCATCAACCAATTGTTCTTGTAAAAATGCCGTAGATAAGGTCGCCCCTGCTTCCACCAAGACATCATAAATCTGATGCTGCTCAGCCAGCTGGGACAATAATTGTTTTAAAGGCTGTACCGGCAATTGTAACACACCCAGATCGGCCAGCTCTTGCCGAAAAGGTCCCATCACCAACACGGTGTCGGCTTGCGCTAGAATTTTCGCCGTTAATGGCAAACGCCCCTGACGATCCAAAATGATACGCTTGGGCTGTACTACTGTTTCAATATCTTCAATGCCATCGAGTTGCCGCACATTCAGCTGACAGTCATCGGCCAGAACTGTTTCAATCCCAGTGATGACTGCACCGGAAATGGCCCGCCAATACTGCACGTCCTGACGCGCCTCGGCTCCGGTAATCCATTTCGATTCACCGGATGCCATCGCCGTACGGCCATCCAGACTGGATGCAATTTTAAGACGCACATACGGCATGCCGGTCGCCATGGCTTTCAGGAAACCTTGATTCAGCTGATGCGCTTGTTCCTGACCAATCCCGACTTCAACATCGATACCGGCATCTTTTAAAATCTGTACACCCTTGCCCGCCACCAGCGGATTTGGATCAGGACAGGCCACGACCACTTTAGCCACACCAGCTTCAACCAGACCCTTGGCACATGGCGGCGTTCGCCCATAATGCGCACACGGCTCCAAAGTGACATACGCGGTTGCACCACGTGCCTGCTCACTAGCCTGACGCAGCGCGAATACTTCAGCATGCGGCTGCCCTGCTTGAGGATGAAAACCCTCACCGATAATGACGCCATCTTTGACAATGACACAGCCGACATTCGGATTGGGCTTGGTCGAGTATTGACCTTGCTGGGCAAGCTGAATTGCGCGGCGCATCCAGACTTGATCTTGATTCAGTTCAGACATGCTTATTCTTGTGATTCTCGCTGTTGCATCTGTTCAATTTGATGACGAAAAGCTTCAACATCCTGGAAATCCTGATAAACCGAAGCGAAACGCACATAGGCCACGTGATCGAGTGCGAATAAAGACTGCATGACAATTTCACCGATGGTACGCGATTTCACATCACGCTCACCCAAACGGCGAATCTGTAACTGGATATCGCTCAAAACTGTTTCAATCTGCTCTTGGGTTACCGGACGTTTCTGCAAGGCATGCATCAGGGAACGACGTAATTTGGCTTCATCAAAGGGTTCATTCTTGCCATCCGATTTAATCACGCGCGGCATCACCACTTCATAACTTTCAAAAGTCGTAAAACGTTCATTACAACTGACACATTCACGGCGACGACGAATCTGACAGCCTTCAGCTGCCAGGCGTGAATCAATCACTTTACTGTCGGCAGTATTGCAAAATGGGCAATGCATAGCGGTTTAATTGAACAAATCCAGATGGATTCCGAGTGTAGCAAAAATTGCAAACTTTGTAGAGTCTTACGCAACATATAGAAAAAAAACAGCCCATTTGGGCTGTTTTGCACTATATATTGATTATTGTGTGTTTATTATTATTCGACACGTTCACCATGCTGGCTCAAATCCAGACCCATGCGCTCATCATCAGATGCGACACGGATACCAATGATCAAGTCAATCACTTTCAGGATGATGAAGGTCATGATGGCAGAGTAAGCGATGGTCGCAAGTACACCTTCAACTTGAACCCAAAGCTGGCTCATCATGTTGGCTGGCGCAGCATCCCCCATAATGAATTCGCTGGCAAAAAAAGCGGTCAAAATTGCACCGACCACACCACCTACACCATGTAGGCCAAACGCATCTAAAGAATCATCGGCTTTCAAGGCACGTTTCAGCGCAGTAATCCCCCAGAAACACACCACACCACCGATCAGACCCATCGCCAATGCACCACCGACAGTCACAAAACCTGCGGCTGGCGTAATCACCACCAGACCAGCAACTGCACCCGATACGCCGCCTAATACAGATGCTTTGCCACGTGCCAGTTTTTCAGTAATCAGCCAAGAGAGCGCTGCCGCTGCCGCTGCCACCTGAGTCACCACCAGCGCATAACCTGCAGAGCCGTTCGCACCCAAGGCAGAACCACCGTTGAAACCGAACCAGCCCACCCAAAGTAAAGATGCACCCACCACAGTAAGGGTCAAGTTGTGTGGCGCCATCGATTCACGGCCCAGGCCCATACGTTTGCCCAGCATATACGCTGCTACCAGACCGGCAACACCCGAGTTGATGTGAACCACTGTACCACCAGCAAAATCGAGCGCACCGTCATTACCCAACCAGCCGCCGCCCCAGACCCAGTGAGTAATCGGCGCATAGACAATCACCACCCAAAGTGCAATGAAAGCAACGAAAGCACCAAATTTCATCCGTTCTGCGATCGAACCACTAATAATTGCAACGGTAATGATGGCAAAAGTCATTTGGAAAATGACAAACAGAATTTCAGGAATGGTGCCTGAAAGCGCCTCTGTGGTAATACCGGCCAACATAAATTTGTCCAAGCTACCAATGAAGGCATTCCCTTCCCCGAAGGCCAGGGTATAACCGATAATCACCCAGACAATGCTGACGACTGCAGCAGCAATAAAGCTATGCGCCATGGTCGCCAGGACGTTTTTCTTACGGACCATACCGCCATAAAAGAGTGCTAGACCCGGAATGGTCATGAGTAAAACTAATGCGGTGGACGTTAAAACCCAAGCAGTATCACCTGTATCTAATGTTGCTTCTTCTTCTGCAGGTACTGCTGTTTCAACTGGCGCTGCTTCAGCAATTGCTGCTGGAGTATCTGCCGTATTATTCAGTGTGGTTTCGCCTGTTTCTTCAACAAGCACAATGTCTTCTGCGGGTGGTGTTGCTGTTGCAGCATTTTCAGCCCATGCAACAGAACCACCAAAAAGTGCGCCGGCCATACCGAACGCAAGTAGCATTTTTTTCATTCGTATCCCCCAACCAAGTTTTTGTGAGTTCTTAGGTACTCAGCAAACTTCGTGCCAAGTTAAACAGCGTCTGCACCTGTTTCACCTGTACGAATACGGATGACTTGTTCTAAGTTCGTCACGAAAATTTTTCCGTCACCAATTTTTCCAGTGCTAGCAACACGCGTAATAGATTCAATGACGGAGTCAACCATGTCATCGCTAATCGCGATTTCAATTTTGACTTTCGGCAGGAAATCTACAACGTATTCAGCACCACGATAGAGTTCAGTATGGCCTTTTTGACGACCAAAGCCTTTCACTTCAGTTACAGTGATGCCTTGAACACCAATTTCAGACAATGCTTCACGAACATCATCCAATTTAAAAGGTTTTACGATTGCAGTTACGAGCTTCATGTTTGTTTTCCTTCGGCTTATTTCACCAGTAAGGTTTTACGTTCAAATTTCATGCCAAGATTCCTAAGGTCGGGGGAAATTAGAAAGCCCGGCATGCGGTTTATTTATACCTTATTTTATACTTATAAAGGTTTTGAATCTTTAAAAAACCGACATTTTTTATGTGGATTTTTACAATATCTCTTATCGATTAAGCCTATATTTTGTCTGAAATACTAGGGTCTGTATTCGAGCAATGCTAAACTGTCGCTTCCTTTCGATGGCGATGGATCAGACAATGATTGAAACCCTATTACAAGCAATTTTGCAGCAAGTTGAACAACCTAAGAAAGATCTGGAACAGAATATTCGTGCTCTATTAAATGAAGCTGTGACAAAAATGGATCTGGTGTCCAAAGAAGAAATTGAACGTCAACGTACTGCCCTCGATAATGCCAATCATCGCCTCAATGATTTGCTGAAACAGGTTGAAGCCTTAGAAGATAAAATTTCGAATAAAAAATAAGCACAAGTACAGTGCACAAAAGACCTAAAACCGATAAAAATAATGCACTAAATTGGAACAATAATAATGTCTTTTGCCAAAATTTATACGCGAGGCTTGCTTGGCCTGCACGCGCCTTTAATTGAAGTCGAGGTTCATGTCAGTTCCGGCATGCCTTCACTCACGATTGTGGGGCTTCCTGAAGCCGCAGTCCGGGAAAGTAAAGACCGGGTGCGTTCTGCCATTTTAAATAGTGGCTTTCAGTTTCCGACCAAACGCCTGACCATTAATCTGGCTCCAGCAGATCTACCGAAAGATGGTTCGCGTCTGGATTTACCGATTGCTTTAGGCATTTTGGTCGCCTCCGGACAGCTTCCGGAAAACTGCACCGATAATCTTGAGTTTATTGGAGAATTGGCTCTCGATGGTCAACTGCGCCCAGTCACAGGGATCCTGAGTATTGCGATTGCCTGTCAACATGATCAGCATCAACTGATGCTGCCGGGTCCGAATGCACAAGAAGCCTGCCAACTCCCGGACTTTAAGGTCTTTGCTGCCAATCATCTAAAAGAGGTGTGTGAGCATCTTGCACAGACGCAGTGCTTAGCAGAAATACAAACCATTCCAGTCGATACCAACCATTTTTATAAATGTGATCTTGCCGATGTCAAAGGCCAATTGCGGCCACGGCGTGCACTGGAAATTGCAGCAGCGGGTGGCCATTCCCTGCTGTTTCGAGGACCACCGGGGACAGGAAAAACCTTACTCGCATCTCGATTAGCCAGTATTTTACCGCCTTTAAAAACCCATGAAAATCTGGAAGTTGCCAGTATTTATTCAGTCGCCAATGCCAATCATCCTTTTGGCCAGCGGCCGTTTCGAGCACCACATCATACCGCTTCTGCTGTTGCACTGGTCGGTGGCAGCTCACACCCCAAACCGGGTGAAATTACGCTGGCGCATTTGGGCGTGTTATTTCTGGATGAATTGCCTGAATTTGATCGAAAGGTACTGGAAGTTTTGCGCCAGCCTCTTGAAGCCAAAGAAATTGTGATTTCACGTGCATCACGTCAGATCACTTTTCCAGCCAATTTTCAACTGGTGGCTGCCATGAATCCTTGCCCATGCGGTTATGCCTTTAATCAGGATATTCGCTGCCAATGTTCGCCTGACAGTATCAAGCGCTATCAGAACCGGATTTCAGGGCCGCTGCTGGATCGGATTGATTTACATATTGATGTACCGCCCTTACAGGCGCATGAGTTACAGGATAACCAGCCGACAGAGGACTCTGAAACGGTCAGACAACGCGTGATAGCAGCTTATGAGATTCAGATGCAACGGCAAAATAGCTTGAATATGAGTTTGAGTCCAAAGCAGCTAGAACATTATGCTGGCTTGGATCCGACTGCCCAGAATATGCTTGAACTGGCTCAACAAAAACTGAATTTATCCGCACGTGGCTATCATCGGGTATTACGGGTGGCACGTACTATTGCTGATTTAAATCAAAGCACAGAAATCCAGAGTCAGCATCTGTCTGAAGCTTTGTCTTATCGGGGACAGCAACAGATCTAAATCAACAGATAAAAAGCGACCTGAGGTCGCTTTTTATCTAGAGGAAATTAGAAGCTGTAAGCCAACCCAAAAACTACTTTATTATTTTGTTTTACATCATTACGATCATAACCACCCAGAATATAATTCATGCTTGCCGTTACGCCTGTATCGGCAAGCGGCTTGCTTAAACCGATATCAAAATGACGGAAGCCAAAGCTTTCAGTTGAGTCAGGAATATAATCACCACTTTCTTTATAAATATACAAACCCAGTGCGGTATCCAGGCTAAAATCATGAGGTAAGGCATAGCTATAGCTGCCTTTGATGTAGGTATCGCCAGTATTGCCCCAAGCGGTATCTTCCAAAAGTATTTGAGCGCTTATACCGAAATCTTTGTAGCTCAGACCTAACATGGTTTCAAAGCCATTCGAGTCTGTATTTCCGACATCATAGTAATAATAGTAAGTTAAACCGACGGTATAAGCCAAATCTTCATTAATTGAACCGTTATAACCTGCATAAAAGTTATTTTCGAATTCGCTACCATTATCGCTGCCATAATCTAGTGTAGAACCCCACCAACCTGCATAGAAGCCAGACGCATGGTTATAATCTAAACCACCTTGAAGCGTTGCACCCTTATTTTCAGGTGCACTCGTAATACCACGTAAGTTATAGCTTGAAAGTACGCTGATATTTCCAGATACCGTATGTTCAGCAACAGGTTCTTCGGCAAAAGTAAAAGAAGATACAGCACTCAATAAAGCAAGAGATAATACTTTTAATGTTAATTTCATTGTGTGGCTCCCCCAGATCGTCTGAGACGTTTTTATGATCATTGATTAAACTCAAGCTCAAAATTTGCAAGAGCTATGCCAATCTGGATAAAAGGAACCAAAATAATAAATCTAAAAAGACAAATAAAATTTAAACCATTGTTTTTAAATAAAAATTAAAATTATGAAAAAATGAATTATCTAAGCTTTCTTTTAAATAAATGTAGTTAAGGGTATTTCATCAATTTTTTAATACTTATACATAATCATTTACAATTTGCCCCATTTTGATTCTATTTTTGTAATGATTAAAATTTGTGCTAAAAAATAGTGCGTAATTTTTGATCACATTTTTTGCACGTTCTAAAATAAATAAGCTGCTTATGTTCATTTCACCCCTTCAGAAATATCATTTATATCTTCCAATAAAATTATGTTTTTACTCACTTTTTACCGACAGTTTAAAAATTAATCACCTCAAATCCTTGCTATTGTTTAATTGAGTTAAAAAAATCTAAACTTTAGTGGAATATATCTAATAAAAAATGACATTTTTTTAGCATTTCTTATACAATTCCTAAAAAATTCCGATCAATTTGTATAAGGCTCTCTTCCCAATGCAAAATTCAAAAAAATTAACATTAGCAGTTTTGATTCAGGCTGCTTTGGTTTCTACTGCTTTCGCTAGCGAGCAAAGTGAATCGAAAGGTTTTGTAGAAGATGCTGAAGGTTCTGTACTGTTCCGTACCGGTTATATCAGCCGTGACTATAAAGATACTACACCTGGCTCAGATCGCAGTTCATTTGCTCAGACAGCAATTGTAAAATTAGACTCAGGCTTCACCAAAGGTACCGTAGGCTTTGGTGCCGGTATTATTGGCGATGCATCTTTCAAACTAGGTGAAAATGCACATGCTGGTAATGACATGATCCCGACACACGGTGGTCAAGATGCGCAAGGTCGTGTAGATGCTTATGATCATTGGGCACGTGGTGGCGCATATGTAAAAGCACGTGTTTCAAACACGACTGCAACTTATGGTACTCAAGTTTTAGACTTGCCTGTGCTGGCAAGTAATACAGCACGCTTGGTTCCTGAATACTTCACAGGTGTGTTAGTTGAAAGCAATGAAATTGAAAACTTAAACTTAGTTGCTGGTAAATTTACTGAAAATCAACGTTCAAGCCAGATCAAATCTGATGGTAATGAACTGGATCGCGCAATCGTTTGGGGTGCGAAATATAAATTTAATGATGCAGTTAATGCTTCTTATTACGGTACAGACATTAAAGACCGCCTAGAGCGTCATTATGTCAATGCCAACTATAGTTATAAACTTGCTAATGACAGCACCTTAACTCATGACTTTAGTGGTTATCATACGAACTGGGATCGTGAAGCTAATAATAGTCTTTATTCATATATCGGTTCTGTAGACGATAAATTCAAAAATTCAATCTGGGCGATTTCAACAACTTATAATAAAGGCCCACACAATGTCATGCTTGCTTACCAACAAAATACGGGTAATACAGGTTATGACTACGGTCTAGGTCAAGGTGTAGGTGATGGTCATCAAACTATTTATATGCCGAACTCATACCTATCTGACTTCATAGGCAATGATGAAAAATCTGTTCAACTTCAATATACTTTTGATTTTGGTGCAATAAATGTTCCTGGCCTATCTTGGACTTCTGCATTTGTATATGGCTGGGATATTGATGCAAGCCGTGCTGTTCGTGTAGACCCAAATGATAGTGATTCAGCTCTACTTGGCCGTACTATTACAACTGATGATGCACAAGAACGTGAATTCTTTAACCAAGTGAAATATACCGTTCAATCTGGTTTTGCCAAAGACGCGAGCCTTCGTGTACGTCACTCATATTACCGTGCTGACCAAGCCTATAATGATGTTTACATGCCAGATACTAACGAATGGCGTTTATTCTTAGACATTCCTGTGAAATTATTCTAATTCACTCGAATTTCAAGCCATAAAAAAACCTGCACATTGTGCAGGTTTTTTATTTTAGGCTTTAAAAATTTAAAACCTAAACCGTAAAGCAATTACTTGTTTGCTTCTGCATAAGCTGCAATTGAGTCCAGTACTTCTTGTTTCGCAACATCAGCACCTTCCCAACCACTCAGCTTGACCCATTTGCCTGGCTCAAGATCTTTGTAATGCTGGAAGAAATGTTCGATCTGGCTGATCAACAATGGCGGAAGATCAGTATATTCCTGAATATCTTTGTAGATTGGAGTCAATTTGTCGTGTGGAACTGCAACCAGTTTCGCATCAACACCACCATCATCTTCCATGTTCAGTTTACCAACAGGACGGCAACGGATCACAGAACCTGGCTCTACTGGGTGTGGCGTTACAACCAATACGTCAAGTGGATCACCATCAAGAGAAAGTGTATTAGGTACATAACCGTAGTTTGCTGGGTAGAACATTGCTGTACCCATGAAACGGTCTACGAATAATGCATCAGAATCTTTATCAATTTCGTATTTGATCGGTGCTGCATTGGCAGGAATTTCGATAATGACATAGATGTCGTTTGGCGCATCTTTACCCGCTGGGATATTGCTGTAGCTCATAGCATCACTCTTTAACAAGTTATATCTTTTAAAAAACCGCGACAATTATAACGGTTTTTAAAGAAATGTTTGGATTTTAAAATATCGAACTGTAAATATGTCCGCGAACTGTAATTGATTGCTTAAACAATCTTGATGATCAGCAGCAATAAAGCCACAGGACATAAGATTGAAAGCAGCCAGACGATCGAACGTAAAGTCGCCCAGTTGGCCAGATAACAAATGCCGTACAACACACGAAATACCAGATAGGCTATCCCGAAGGTCATGACCAGGGTTTGAGGAACCACCATATATTCAGCCATTAAAATAGCGGCAATAAACAATGGTAAACTTTCAAAACTATTTTGTTGAACCGCATTGGCACGGCTCGAGAGCCCGGTTGATTTTGCTAAAAACTCTCGTGGGTTCTGATTGTCTTTTGCGCTAAAGCCTGCCGATTTCTTTGCAATCAAAGTAAATACATAAGGCAAAAGACAAGCGGCTAAAATGAGATAAATCACCCCACTAATGCTGTGCATCTGTTTTTTCTCATGAAAATTTTATATCTATCATAGCATGGTGTTTCGTGAATAAATTTTGTTAAATAGAGTGTTTTTTATTACTTAAGAAGGATTCACTATGGTCGCGCCTGAGCAAAATGAAATGTTCGATGTCCTCGATAAACAGCGCCAGCATCAACGTCAAGTGGATCGCGTATTAAAAATCGTGCTGCCGATTGTGGCTTTTTTGATGGCCGTGATTTGTGCCAATATGAATATCTGGTCGCCGATCTTTAGCTTTGCCATTTTATGGATTGCCTTTTATGCCGTCGGCATCAAGCGCATGCCAATCTGGCACTGGGTGGTAGCCATTTTGGTCTATTGTGTGGTCGACAATATTCTGAGTTATGGCAACTTTAACCAGACAGGATTTACCCGCCAATTTGGCACCATGTTTATTTTTCTGGGAGTAGTCGGTGTAGGACGTCCTTATTTTGACCGCTGGCTGATGAAAAAATAAAAGCCTGCAACTAAAAAAAGCGCCATCAGGCGCTTTTTTTATGATCCAGTTTAAGCAGTTTTACGTAAATCTTTACGCAGGATTTTACCTACGTTGGATTTTGGTAATTCGTCCATAAACTCGACATAACGTGGACGTTTATAACCGGTCAGATTTTCTTTGGCAAAAGCCAAAACTTCTTCTGTGGTCAAAGACGGATCCTTTTTCACCACAAACAGTTTCGGTACTTCACCAGACTTCTCATCCGGTACACCAATCGCAGCCACTTCCAGTACTTTTGGATGTGTAGCAACAACTTCTTCAATCTCAGATGGATAGACGTTGAAACCAGAAACCAGGATCATGTCTTTCTTACGGTCTACGATTTTTACATAACCACGTGAGTCCATGACACCGATATCACCGGTACGGAAGAAGCCATTTACCATGACTTTTTCAGTTTCATCCGGACGGTTCCAGTAGCCTTTCATCACCTGAGGACCACGGATTGAAATTTCACCTTGCTCACCCAGTGCCACTTCATTGCCGTCATCATCCAGAATCGCCACTTCAGTTAATGGCAATGGAATACCGATGGTGCCACTGAATTCTTCAGAAGCAGGCGGGTTTGCCGTTGCAACCGGAGAGGTTTCAGACAAGCCATAACCTTCAACAATATTGGTTCCAGTGAGCTTTTTCCATGCTGCTGCTGTAGAAGGAAGTACCGCCATACCGCCGCCCATCGCCATTTTCAACTTGCTATGATCAAGCTGTTTGAACTCTTCATTGTTCACCAGCGCATTGAATAGTGTATTCACTGCCGGGAAGAAAGTCGGCTGGTATTTACGTAGTTCCTTCATCACCGCAGGAAGATCACGCGGATTCGGAATCAGGACGTTGGCCTGACCTTTATACATGCCATAAAGTGCGCACACCATGAATGCAAATATATGATAAAGCGGCAAGGCACAGAAAATACGGTCATCTGGCTGGCCATCTTGTGCACCAAACTTACTCTGGAAGATCCCGTCACACTGCAACATGTTCGCAACCAGGTTACGATGTGTCAGTTCAGCCCCTTTCGATACGCCGGTAGTACCACCGGTATATTGTAGAACCGCGGTATCGCTCAGGCTCAACTCAGGACGTTTGTAATTGCTCGGGCTAATTTTATTTAATGCCGTATTGAATTTCACGTGGCCTGGAATGTCCCAAGCTGGAATCTGCTTACGCACAGAACGCAAGACAAAGTTCACCAGAGTTCCTTTCAAAGCACCCAGCATATCGCCTACAGAAGCAATAACCACATGTTTTACCGGGGTTTTACCCAGAATCGCCTGGTAAACAGAGGCAAAGTTCTCAATAATCACCAGGACTTCAGAACCTGAGTCATTAAGTTGATGCTCAAGTTCACGCGAAGTATAAAGTGGATTGACGTTGACCAGTACCAACCCTGCGCGGAAAACCCCAAGTGCCACGACCGGATACTGAAGAACGTTTGGCATCATCACCGCCACACGTGAACCTTTTGCCAACCCCAAGCTTTGTAAATACGTTGCAAACTTACGGCTCGCCTCTTCCAGATCATTGAAAGTCATGGCCTTATCCATAAAGATAAAGGCATCACGCGAACCAAATTTTTGGAAATTACGTTCAAAAACATCGACTAGAGAAGTATTCTCTGCCGGTAATTCTACTGTTTCCGGAATCCCTGTCTTTTGGTATTCAGCCAACCAAATTTTTTCCATAATGCCCATCTCTCCAATCATAATCCTTAGTGTTTTCAACTATTTTTTTCAATATCACACGCCATTTTTAGACTTGTATATGTGCAATATTGCATCCATCTTGTTGAATCGTTGTTCATATATAACGTATTTTACAGGATGGATGCTAGTCTTATCTTTGAATCAACAGTTTATTTGCTTTTTGATATCCGCGTGGTAAAAGCTGTCCTTTTGCACCGCGCTTGCCGATATATTTCTGCAAATCATCCCCTTTTAATTTTAACTGCTGTTGTCCTGCAAGCACTTGAATTATTTCATCAAGCTTCAATATTGTCATGGACAAAATTTGATCACCACCTTCAAGTTGTATCAATTTATTTCCTTTACCTTTGTTCAATACAGGCAATTCTGCCAAATCGACAATCAACAGGCGTCCTGCTGAACTGAGCAGTGCAACATGCGTGGCATCTTCGAGTGGCTGCAGGCTCATGACTTGCGCCCCATCGGATAAGTTCAGGAAGGCCTTCCCTGCTTTGGCATTGGTATCCAGCTGTTTGGCCTGCGTTTTAAAACCATAACCCTTGTTACTCAGCGCCAGGACTTCCGTCTCATCCTCTGCAACAAAGACCTGTTTAAAACCGATGCCGCTGGCAGGTGATAATTTTGAACTTAAAGGTTCACCCAGACCACGCGCCGATGGCAGGTTATTGATTGGCAAGGCATAACTACGTCCCGATTCATCCAATACATAGACACGCTGATTGGATTTGCCCTGTGCATGACTGAGATATTGATCACCGGCACGGAAATTCAGATTTTCAGCGTCAACATCATGGCCTTTGGCACAGCGAATCCAGCCGGCTTCTGACAAAATCACAGTCACAGGATCGGCTGGTAACATTTCATTTTCATTAATCGCAGCAGCTTCGGCACGTTGCACTAGTGGCGAACGGCGATCATCGCCAAATTTCTTGGCATCATCTTTCAGTTCATTGATGATCAGTGCTTTTAAAGATTCCGGATTGGCCAGCTGTTCACGAATCACCGCAGCCTTCGCTTCCAGTTCTTCCTGCTCACGGCGCATTTCCATTTCTTCAAGCTTGGCCAGATGACGCAGTTTCAGCTCCAGAATGGCTTCGGCCTGAATCTCATCAATGCCAAAGCGTTCCATTAACACGGGCTTGGGCTGATCTTGTTCACGAATAATCTGAATCACTTCATCGATACTCAAGTAGGCAATGATCAGCCCCCCCAGAATATGCAGGCGTTTTTCGATTTTGTTCAGATGATATTGCAGACGACGGGTCACCGTGGTTTTACGGATCTCGATCCATTCCAGTAAAATGCGGCGAATCGATTTCACCTGTGGACGGCCATCGGCACCAATCATGTTCATGTTGACACGGTAGCTCGATTCCAGATCAGTGGTGGCAAATAAATGACTCATCACCGCTTCGGCATCAATCCGGTTAGAACGCAATACAATCACTAAACGGGTTGGATTGGCATGATCCGATTCATCCCGTACATCGCTGACCAAAGGCAGTTTCTTGGCCTGCATCTGGTCGGCAATCTGGGTGATGATTTTGGAGCCTGAGACCTGATATGGCAGTTCGGTAATCACAATCTCATTTTTATCGACGGTATAGACCGCGCGCATACGATAACTACCACGACCTGTGACCTGAATTTTTAACAGTTCAGCCGGTGGGGTAATAATTTCTGCTTTGGTCGGCAAGTCCGGCGCAGGAATATATTCTGAGATTTTTTCATCGGTCAGATTCGGGTTACGAATCAGGGCAATGGTACCTTTAATCACTTCACGCAGGTTATGCGGCGGAATGTCGGTGGCCATACCGACGGCGATTCCCGTTGTACCATTTAAGAGAATATTCGGTACACGTGCCGGCAAGTTCACCGGCTCTTTCATCGAACCGTCAAAGTTGTCCTGCCAGTCACAGGTACCCTGACCCAGCTCAGACAGCAACAGTTCACTGTACTGAGACAGTTTGGCTTCGGTATAACGCATCGCAGCGAAAGACTTCGGATCATCGGGTGAGCCCCAGTTGCCCTGTCCTTCAATAAATGGATAACGATAGCTAAACGGCTGTGCCATCAGCACCATGGCTTCATAACAGGCCGAGTCACCATGCGGATGATATTTACCCAGTACGTCACCGACGGTACGTGCAGATTTCTTTGGTTTGCTGGTCCATTTCAGGCCCAGCTCACTCATGGCATAGACAATACGGCGCTGTACCGGTTTCAGGCCATCACTGATGTGCGGTAATGCCCGATCCATAATCACGTACATGGCGTAATTCAGATAAGCTTGTTCGGTAAATTCTGCTACGGAGCGGTTTTCTGTCGCATGATGCGCAAGGCTTGTCATAACAACCTATAGTCCTAAATAATTCGTTTTTGTATCAATGTTTCTTATGCTATGTCGCGGCTGAAGATGACACAAGGGTATCAAATGGCTCAGCGCGACAATTTGTGTCTTATGGCCTAAAAATATCCACTTTATAGACCCTAAGCAACTAAAAATTCATCAAGTTTATAAGCCCATCGACTCAAGGGTCTTGCCTTTGGTTTCTTCACCCAAAACCAGAATCACGATTGCAACGGCAACCAGAACCGCAGTAAACATGGTGAAGACATAACTGAAACCATTTGGCATGCCCATCAGATGGGTGACAGCAAAAGGTGCTGCGATGCCCCCAATTCGGCCTACTGCGCCAGCCCAGCCTGAACCAAAAGCACGGATATTGGTTGGATATTGTTCTGGTGTATAGGTATAAAGCACGCCCCAGGCACCCAGATTAAAGAAGGACATCAGACAGCCCCAGATCACAATTTCGGTGACACTGCCCGACTGGCCAAAGAAATATGCCGAGATGGCACACATGCCGATGAAACCTGCCAAGGTCGGTTTACGACCGAGCTTTTCGACCAGCCATGCTGCCACCAGATAACCGGGCAACTGCGCTAAAATCATAATCAGCACGTATTCAAAGGACTGGACGATGCTATAGCCTTCTTTGACCAGCAAACTTGGCAACCAGGTAAAGATGCCATAATAAGAAAATATAATACCGAACCAGATCAGCCACAGCATGAGGGTACGACGCGCAAAGATACCCGACCACAACTGGGTAAATGAAATATACTGTTTCTCTGCGACCGGCTTCACTTCAAAGATTTCATAAACTTCAACGCCGCATTGACGCTCAATCTTTTTCACCAGTGCCGAAGCTTCTTCTACACGGCCACGGTTAATCAGAAATGGAATAGATTCCGGCACCATTTTCCAGATCACAATCGCATATAGCGCAGGCAGACCACCGATCAGGAAAGCGGTTTGCCAGCCAAAATCCGGAATGACAAAGCGCGATACCAGAGCCGCAACCAACCAGCCCAGTCCCCAGAAGCTTTCCAGCAATACGATAAAACGGCCACGCACATGCGCAGGAATATATTCACTGACCAGCGTCACTGCCACGGGTAACTGTCCACCCAGACCTAAACCGACGATAAAACGAAACACCAACAACCAGGTCAAATTCGGTGCAAAAGCGCAGGCCGCTGTAGCCAAGCTATAAATCACCAGTGTCACAGCGAATACGGTTTTACGGCCGAAACGGTCTGCCAGACCACCTGAACAGATTGCACCGATTGCCATACCAACAAAACCAATCGACACTACCCAGCTTTTTTGATCCGCAGTCATCTGCCAGTCTTCAGCCATTTTTGCCAGAATAAACGAAATCAATCCGGTATCCATGGCATCAAACATCCAACCGAGTCCAATCACCACCAGCAAGGTGTAATGAAACCGACCAATCGGTAAGCGTTGTATGCGAGAAACTAAATCCATAACAAAAATCTCTGATCAGGTGGAACGGGAGATGCTGCTTTCTCAACAGGTAGGCTGCTTTGTATTTTTTATACTATGAATTAAGCTGAATGCGGCTATTTTTTATAGCCGCATTCATGACGATTACAAATCAGGATTCGTCTTTGGAAGATGCCGAATGTTCATCATCTTCTTTATAAATGAATTTTGGCATTTCCAGTCCAAAATAGATGGCGATCAAACGCAAGCTAAAGCCGAAAATCAGGGTGGAAAGAATGGTCAGGTCCTGCGACAAGCCGTAATGGCTACAGAGCCAGTAAAAGATCACTGAAACAAAAGCAATACTGGCATACAGTTCACGACGGAAAACCAAAGGTACATCATTACATAGGATGTCACGCAAGATCCCGCCAGATACACCGGTCAAGACACCTGCAACGGCACTCACCACAAAACCATGTCCCATTTCCAGAGCAATCTGGCAGCCAATAATGGTAAAACCAATCAGACCCAAAGCATCCAGTACCAGGAAGACATTACGTAACTGGCGCATCCATTTTGCAATCAGGATGGTGACGAAAGCAGCGCAACAGGTCAGCACCAGATATTCGGGGTGTTTGACCCAGGTTAAAGGATAATGTCCCAGCAGAACATCACGAACCGACCCACCACCCAGTGCCGTAACACAGGCAATGATCATGACACCAAACCAGTCCATGCTGCGTCGGCCAGCGGACAGTGCCCCGGTCATCGCTTCAGCGGTAATTGCAATAATATAGATGACGGTCAGTAACATCGCCCTGCTTCCACCTGAGGCTTTGAGATGGCGCTTATTCTAAGCTAAATCTATGTGAAAGTTATAAAAATCCCGCACAACATTGCTTAAATTTTTTCCCCGAGCCACAAATGCAAACTTGTTTCATGCTGAGTTTCTGCTCCGTGGTCGGGTCCAGAAAATACCAGTGGCCTTCAAATTTTACAAAATGCGAAGCTTCATGATGCACGTGTGCCTGCTTGCCATCATGAAAATGCGCCTTAAACTCGACTAAGGCATGATTTTTATCTAGTTTTTCATTGGTTTGAACAATTTCAAGTTTTAACCACTGATTGGCCTTGCTCCAATCACTAATCGCTTGCAGGTCCAGTGCCTGTTGCTGACCCAGCGCGGTGGTGGTTTTGATGTAATCGATTTCATGCTTGGCGAAGGCACTATAACGGGAACGCATGAGTTGCTGTGCAGTCTCTGCGACCTGTTGTCCAGTATGTAAGGGCTGACAGCAGCTATGATATTCACCTTGTCCGCATGGACATGCTTCTGACATTTCAGTTCCATAAAAATAGCCCGACAATGCGGGCTATTTTAGCAAACTTTACAGGCCAAACACTGGCTAGAGTCTAGTCCTGTGCAGGAAGCTGCGGAATGATATGCACTTTATCGATCTTATGACCGTCCATGGTCACCACCTCAAAGATATGCCCGTCTGCTTCAAACTTTTCACCGCTGTGCGGTAAACGTGCCATATGGAATAACACATAGCCAGATAAGGTCGAATATTCTTCAGTTTCATTGACCAGATCACGGTCCAGCAGCAAGGAAACGTGACGAATATCGGTGGAACCGTCCAGAATCAGGCTGCCATCATCCAGACTTTCTGCTGCCACTTGCAGCTCATCTTCATCTGGAAATTCACCGGCAATCGCTTCAAGAATATCAATCGGCGTGGCAATCCCTTCAATTGAGCCATATTCATTCAGCACAATTGCCATCTGTAAGGGTGCTTGACGCAATTGATCCATCACCATCAGTACCTGAGCATTTTCATGCACGATGACTGGCTCACGTAAATGCTTTTCAAAGTCCAGCACCCCAGTTTCAATATATTCATTCAGGACTTTATGGGTCAGCACCACACCGGCAATATTGTCCAGTTCGCCGCGAGCGATGATCAGACGCGAGTGGCTCATCTGCAACAATTGTGCTTTGATGCTGTCGGCATCATTGTCCAGATCGATCCATTCCAGTTCGGGACGCGGCGTCATCACCGATTTTACCGGACGTTCAGACAGACCCAAAACTCCCTGCACCATGACACTGTGATAGATGCCGTTGTCATCATTAAAGACTTCATCAGCAAAGGCACGGGTTGCCAGAACATCTTCCGGCTCCGAAGAATCATTGTCCTGAGCAGGTTTACCCCCGAGCATCCGCATGACTGCAGAAGCAGTTCGGTAACGCATATCCGTGGTGGTCACCATTTTTTCCTGATTGCGTTTCATGGTCTGATTAATAAACTCGACAATGACAGAGAAGCCAATTGCTGCGTATAAGTAACCTTTCGGAATATGGAAACCGAAGCCTTCCACCACCAGCGAGAAACCGATCATCATCAGGAAGCCAAGACACAGAATCACCACGGTCGGATGCTTATTGACGAAATCCATCAAGGCTTTGGATGCCCAGAGCATAATCCCGATGGCAATAATCACGGCAATCATCATCACAGACAGGTCTTTGACCATGCCCACCGCAGTAATCACGCTGTCGAGCGAGAATACCGCATCCAGGACTACAATCTGGACAATGACCATCCAGAATACCGCATGTACCGGATTTTCTTCTTTAATGACAGGTTTGGCTTCCAGACGCTCATGCAGTTCCATAGTGCCTTTGAACAGCAGGAATACCCCACCAAACAATAGAATCAGATCCCGGCCCGAGAAAGCATGATCAAAGATCTGGAACAGTGGATCGGTGAGCGTTACGACCCAGGCAATCGAAGCCAGCAAGATCAAACGCATCACCAGGGCCAGCATTAAGCCCACAACCCGTGCAGTATTACGTTGTTCTGGTGGGAGTTTTTCCGCCAGAATGGCAATAAAAACCAGATTGTCGATCCCGAGTACAATCTCAAGAACAATTAATGTGAGTAAACCGACCCAGGCTGAGGGGTCAGACATCCATTCAAAGATCATACGCTTGGCTCCTGAAGCTCAGGACTGCAGCATTGAATGAACCGAGACTGTAATGAAACAGCATAATATTTTTGATATTGAACAATACCAATTACTTGACGGCGATTTATAGCGTTACACGGCCAACTACCACTACCCATTTTCGTTCTATTGTTGTGAAACCAATTTTCAGTATATCAAGATCAAATCTAAATTCACCTGTTTTCATGGCTGTTTATCGATGAATTTTGCTGAGCCCTATTGCAGTGAAAATGTAGCCGCACACAGAATTGTCATATTTATTAATTAAGCTAGAGTCACCAGAAAGAAAAATGATAAGGTGAAGAAAATAAATGCAAAGCGTAATTCAAATGACAGATTATTTTAAAGACAACTCCCCAAAAACAACTCGCCCTCTAGTGGCACTCTATTGTGGTTCACGTGCAGGCAACAAACCGGTTTATTTAGAAAAAGCCATTCATCTCTCGCAAGGACTGGCAGAACATGGTTTCGGGCTGGTCTATGGTGGCGCCAGTATTGGCCTGATGGGACAGGTCGCGGATGCCATGATCCAGCATGGCGGTGAAGCCGTTGGGGTGATTCCCGAATTTATGCTGGATTATGAAATTGCCCATAACCAGCTCACTGAATTACATGTGGTGACCAGCATGCATCAACGTAAGGCTATGATGGCTGAGCGGGCCTGTGCCTTTGTGGCACTACCGGGCGGACTGGGCACGTTTGAGGAAATTCTGGAAATTGCCACCTGGGGTCAGCTGAACCAGCACCAGAAACCGATGATGCTGTATAACGTGAATGGTTTCTATGATGCCTTGATTGCGCAGCTGGACCGTGCAGTCGAAGATGGTTTTTTACCACCACAGCATCGCGCCAAACTGATCATTTGCGAACATGAAGATGAAATTTATACGGCCTTAACCAATTTAGGCTATCCGCAACGATTTGTGGTCTAAAACTTGGATGATAAAAAAAGCGAGCACTGGGCTCGCTTTTTTTATGGATTATGGCTGCTAGTTATTGACCATAACTCGTCACAAAATCATAGAACACCGGCAATGTGGTCGCCAGAATCACAGACATGGCCAGACCGAACATCAGTTTCATCGCATCTGCACTGACATTACGTGAAGTCCGATGTTTGTTGACTTCATCCAGAATCATCGACATGGCAAATTCACGACCTGCGAGTAACCCAAGGAACACCCAGGTGGTACTCATTGGAATGTTGCTCCATTCTTTAAAGATCAACAGGATAATGGCATACAGGAAGTCGATAATCGTCGCAGCACGAATGTCGGTCACGCCGGTTTTAGTATCGACAATTTTCTGGATTGCCCCACCACGTTGATACAGAATGACGCCCAGCAAGACCACAAATACCGCAATGGCAAACATCAGGAATTCAAACGGAACCTGACGTGGCACATACACGAAGATGTTAGCCAGATCCTGAATCAGCCATTGGCTCCACAGGAAACCGGTAGAGACCCACTGCAAGCCCATCCAGACCTTGGAGTGCTCCTGATGACGTGTCTTGGCGAAATGTCGTGCCAGTTGCTTGACCACAAAACGATAGATGACAATCGCCACCACAAAGGCCACCGCATAGCCCATCATCGATTTCACCATCATCGAGCCTAGACTGGCAGGAGAGAAAATCGTAAGGACCAGGAAGGTGGTACTGACTGGAATCCCGTATTTGGTGAGCATTAACAGGAGAATAGGCGGCACAATGTACAGCCAGGTAATGCCACCTTCAGGGAAAGGAATCGTTTCTAAACGGCCGTATGAGGCATCACCCACCCCGGATGCATACCAACCATAGACCAATACGACAATTAAAATTGAGCTGATATAAATCCACAACACCCACCATGGACGATGTGAATTCGAGGAAATAAATGTCCCTAAGGTTTGAGGTACATCATTTCCGACAATAGAATAAGCGGCTAAACAGAAGCCGATCACCATCAAAATCTCGATTGTCATAAAAACAAACCTATACGCGAGGAGATTTCAGCATTGCTGAAAAGTTGGCCCAAGATTATGACGGTTTTATTTCATTTTCATGACAATTTTGTCATATTTTCATTTGATAAAGATGAAAATGACAGAGAAAGCTGTTTATAAACAAAAAGTACTGCTTTAATTTTATTTTTATCGCTCTTTACAGATATGAGGCACCGATCTGATAAATACTCACTTTCTTATGAGTTTTACACTTATAACTGATTTATATCTTGAAAAAAAGTTCACACGTATTCACTACACCTGTGCCTTACTCTTCCTTTAAACTATTCAAAATTTCAGTTTTCCAGAATTATGAATGCCACGCCTATGCATCAAGCCTTAGATCCCGAATTCAGACTGCTGGTCTTGTTGGTATCGATCGGATTTTTTATGCAGGGGCTGGATACCACCATTATTAATACAGCTCTGCCCGCGATTGCACATAACCTACAGGCCGATCCTTTACGCATGCACAGTGTTGTGGTGGCTTATGTCTTGTCTGTGGCAGCCTGTATTCCCTTGAGTGGCTGGCTGGCAGACCGTTTCGGCGTCAGAAATATCTATTTTGCTGCAATTATTATTTTCTCTTTGGCCTCTTTGGGCTGTGCCTGGTCAGATAGTCTGAATGAATTACTGGCTTATCGGATCTTGCAAGGAATGGGTGGCGCCTTACTGCTCCCCGTCGGCCGTTTGGCCATGCTCAAGATCATTCCCCGTACCCAGTTTCTGGCCGCCATGAGCCTAATGAGTCTGGCCGGCCTGATTGGCCCCCTGATTGGTCCAACTCTTGGGGGCTGGATGGTGGAATATCTGTCCTGGCAATGGATTTTCCTGATCAATCTGCCGATTGGCTTACTGGGAGCGCTGATTACTTTTAAGGCCATGCCGAATGTCATTGAACCGCTGGTCGCTCGCTTTGATTATTGGGGCTTTGTCTTGCTGGTTGTGGCCATGGTGGGACTCTGTCTGGGAATTGAAAATTTTGCCAGTCCACAAAATTCGCTGTGGTGGAGTCTGAGTATGATTCTGGCCGGAATCTTGGCGGCCCTGATGTATGCCTATCATTCGCATACGCATAGCAACGCCCTGTTCCGCAGTCGGCTCTTTAAAAATAAAATTTATGCGATTGGCATTCTGGGGAATTTTTTTGCCCGTCTTGGCGGTAACTCGATTCCATTTTTACTCCCCCTTATGTTGCAAGTCGCCTTTGGTTTTGAGCCCTTTATTACCGGTCTATTGATGATTCCAATCGTACTCGGCTCTCTGGCGTCTAAACCGATTATCCGAAAAATCATTCAGCGTTTTGGTTATCGTCGGGTTTTGCTGGTCAATACCTTATTGGTGGGTTTATGTATTGCCAGTTTTGCCCTGACCACGGCGGACACCCCGATCTGGCTGCGTGCAATTCATTTCTTTATCTTCGGCATTTTAAATTCCCTACAATTTGTATCGATGAACACCCTGACTTTAAAGGACTTAAGCCAGCAGGATGCCAGTAGCGGCAACAGTTTCCTGTCGATGATCATGATGCTGTCAATGAGTATCGGGGTGGCGCTGGCAGGCACCCTGGTCAACATGCTGAGTGCCTATTACGGCGCTGACAATCTGGTGGCTGCTTTTCATGTGTCACTGATCTGTTTAGGCTGTATCAATATTATTGCGGCTTATATTTTCTGGCATATTCCTAAAAACACCCCTGTTTAATACGATATATTAACGCCAGGCGAATGCAGCCTTTAAGCTCAGGTTTAGATACAGGTAAGAACTGAAAATGCAAAAAAATCTGGCTCTGAACAGATTCAAACAGCCGCTTTTCATCGGGCTTGGCATTCTGATCGCCGTGATGATTATCGCCATGATTTATCTTTGCCTGATTAAAGCCCCTTCTGCGCATGCAGCAGATTATCCGATCCAGGGTTTCGATGTATCACACCATCAACAAGAAATTCAATGGCAGCAGATTTCGCCGGAAAAATACCATTTTGTCTATCTGAAAGCCACAGAAGGTGGTGACTTTAAAGATACGCGTTTTCAAGAGAACTGGCTCAAGGCGCGGGAACGCGGCTTTCTGGTCGGTGCCTATCATTTCTATCGGCTTTGTCGCGATGGCAGCATTCAGGCACAGAACTTTATCGACTCCGTCCCCAAGCAAGCCAATGCTTTACCGCCGGTGATTGATCTGGAATATGACAGCAATTGCATCAATACCTATTCCAAAGAGCAGCTTCTAAACGAAATCCAGATCATGCACGATGCCCTGCAAAAGCATTATGGCAAACAGCCAATTTTCTATATTTCTAAAGCATTTTATAATATTGTATTGGCAGGATATTTTCCAGAAGTGCCACTCTGGGTACGCGAGTATAAGGGCCTGCCCGATTTAAACAATCAGCCCAAATGGACCTTCTGGCAACATAGCAATCAGGGTAAAATTCCCGGCATTAGTACAACTGTGGATCTGAATGTGTTCTATGGCTCAGAACAGCAGTGGCTGGATTTTCTGAGAATGAATGCAATTGCAGTACCATCATCTACTCATCAGGCCAAATAAAATCGATCGCTTGAAAACAAGCGCTTTATAAAAGTAGAAAAATAAGGAAATAAAAATCTTGAAATGGATTAAAGGTATTTTACTCGGTCTGGTGATTGTTCTGCTGCTCATAGCGGGTGTGCTGGCTTATCTGCTGCAACCTTCAGGCAAGCTCAGTGACTTTCAGAACTGGCAGCCGCAAAGCAGTTCCTCTCGTTCTGGACTAAACGTTAAATTTTTCGGTGTTTCCACCCTGTTGCTGGATGATGGTCAGGATCAGATCCTGATAGATGGTTTCTTTAGCCGGCCGTCGTTGTCGCAAGTGCTTAGCGGTCCAATTCAGAGTGATAGCGTGCTATTAAGGCAGCTAATTCAAGAGCATGAACTGCACCGGGCCAAAGCCATTCTGGTCAGTCACTCGCATTATGATCATGTTCTGGATTTACCGGCTTTACTGGAAATGCTTCCTGAAACCGCTGTCATCGGTTCACCCACTAGCCTGAATATCGCCCGGGCAAATCCCAAAGTAAGTCCGCAGCAGTTACACTCCGTCACGCCTAGGCAAATACAGCACGTCAACAAATTTCAAGTAACCGCAATTCCTTCACAACATACGCCAGCCACAGCGGTAAATGATGACCTAGGCGAAGAGCTACTCCAACCTTTAGCCCTGCCGGCCAAATTTTCCGAATTTAAGGAAGGCGGCAGTTTTGATTACCTGATTGAGCATTCAGGACACAAGGTTCTGGTCAAGGCCAGTACCGGCTTTATTCCGGATCAATTCAAAAACCTGCAGGTCGATACGTTATTTTTGGGTATTGCCCAGCTCTCCAGACAATCCAATGACTATCAGCAGCACTATCTGGCTGAAACCCTGCAAACGCTCAAACCCAAAGTGGTCATCCCGATACATTGGGATGATTTTTTCCAGCCTTTAAGCCAGCCGCTACAATTTTTACCACGACTTGCAGATGACACGCCAAAAAGTTTAAATCTGCTGATTCAGGCCGCCGAGGCACAAGGCACTAAAGTCATCCTGCTCAGCGGCCCACAGCCTTACTTACTCCGCGAAGCGGTCTCTTCCCAAGCAGATTAAAGCCCCTTAAGATAGCGGCTATGCGCAAAATTATTCATATCGATATGGATGCGTTTTATGCCTCGGTCGAGCTGCGTGAACGTCCAGAACTCAGACACCTGCCTGTGGTGATTGCCTCGCATCATCCCCGGGCGGTGGTTGCGGCTGCCTCCTATCCGGCACGCGAATATGGTCTACGTTCTGCCATGTCGATGGGACAGGCGCGCAAGCTCTGTCCGCAGGTCATCGTGATTGAGCCGGACTTTGCCAAATACCGTCAGGTCTCTGCACAGATCCATCAAATTTTCCAGCAATATACCGCCCTGATTGAGCCTTTATCGCTAGATGAAGCCTTTCTGGATGTCACAGAAAATTTACAACAGATTCCGAGTGCTACCGAGGTCGCCGTGCGGATTCGGGAGGATATTGTTCAAGTGACTGGACTGACTGCTTCTGCCGGCGTGGCACCGAATAAATTTCTGGCCAAAATTGCCTCGGACTGGCACAAACCGAATGGCATCTGTGTGATCAAGCCCTCACAGGTGCAGCGTTTTATTCAGAATCTGCCGCTGAAGAAAATTCCCGGGGTGGGTAAAGTCACGCAGGAAAAACTGAAAAGCCTGAATCTGGATACCTTGGGTGACTTACAACAGATGGATGAAGCCATTCTGATTCAGCATTTTGGTAAATATGGACGGCGGCTGTTTTTATATGCGCAAGGCATTGATGAACGACCAGTCGAAGTAGAACGGGAACGTCAGCAGATTTCCAAAGAGACCACCTTTGATGATGATCTTTATTTAAATCAGTGCCATCCCTATTGGGAAGCTTTAGTTACACAACTGTGGCAAAGCTTGCAAAAAAAACAGCTTTCAGCTCGCGGCGTTACGGTCAAATTAAAGCTCAAGAATTTTCAGGTGATGCAGCACAGTAAAAGTTTTAAGCAGCTCTTGCGCAGTCCGCAGGAATTAGCACAAGCCTTGGACTTACTATTGGATGATCTGCATATCGCGCCGCAGATGCAATTCCGGCTGATCGGTGTCGGCGTCTATCAACTCAGCGCCCCCGAGACTGAAACCCAATTATTACTGCTCTAAACGACTTTTGTTCATGTTTTGAACATCAGTTTAAAAATACAGCAACTTTATTTTTATATTTTGATTTTTTAGAGTACTCTATCTGCGCAATGCATTATCCATGTATATGCTGAGATGCTGAAAATCACCTTTACTTTCAGCATGCTGTCCTGTGATTGGCGTGACGATCAAATCCGAATATTACAGGGCAACTCTGATGTAACTCATGGACTTCCTTCCTGCATGTCTTCTGTAAATCTTTCTGTGGTTCAAGAACAATACGCGTAAAGCTGCGCTGTCTAGTTTTGTGGGTGCTATTGTCGATTGGTATGATTTTCTCCTTTACGGCATTGTTACAACCTTAATTTTTAAAGATCAGTTTCCACAGCATTGGTGAGAATATGGACACTCTGGCGGCATTGGCCACTTTTGGTGTTGGCTTTCTGTTTTGCCCTTAGATGGCATGGTCTTTGGTCACGTTGGTCACTAGCTTGGCCATAAGAAAATGCAGGTCTTAACCGTCGTCCTAATGGGAATTTTTAGCAGTCATCTGGCATGGACAAACAGTTCTTCTGGAATATCACCTTGATGGTCGGTGCAATCCGCTGTTTCAGCATTCCGTTTTTTTGCCTGACGGGTGGATACATTTCATCATCAAAAAATATGTGTCTGGGGTGGTTTGATTGGTGCGCTCTCGGCCTTTTCATTCTTTATGGCACTCGATGCACAAAACACCTGAATGATCATTTTTGGTACAATTTTACTGGCAAATGTTGTATACGACAGGGTGGTCAAGGTTCATCAACCGATTTTCACTTCCCTGTTCGGTACCGAATATCGCTATAGCGGTGTCGGCATTGGCTATCAGATGGCCAGTACTATTGGTGGTAGTTTTACCCTATTTATTGCAGCAGTATGGGTGATTTGGGCAGACGGTTCATGGCATTATATTGCCCTCTATCTGGCAGTGGGTTGCTTGCTGACTGCACTGGTCGCAGCCCTGATGCCCAAAACGCAGGATGAATAATATGACAGTGGAACGCTTACATATCTCGAAACGCTTTTCGGAAATTGCCATTACGGGCAATCTGGTACATCTTGCCGGGCAACTGGCCACAGATGTTGAGCTGGATATCAAAGGTCAAACCCAACAAACTTTAGATATTATCGACCAGTTTCTGGCAGATGCCGGTACAGACAAAAGTCACATCATGTCGGTGACCATCTATTTAAAAGACATTGAAAAAGATTATGCGGCATTTAATGAAATCTGGGATACATGGGTGGCTGATATCGAAGCATTACCTCGTACCTGTGTCGAGGCAAAACTTTATGATCCACGGGTTTTGGTTGAAATGACAGTCGTGGCCGTCAAACCAGAATAATGTGGCAAAATCGATATGCATAAAAAAGCATGCTCATGGCATGCTTTTTTATTTTAACCTACTGCTTTGATTTTACTGCGCTCTAAATCTGAATATAAATAATACTTTTTCAGATCATTGCTGACCGTATATTTGGGCATTTTCTTCATTTGCGCTTGCTCCTGCAGAAAATCTTGCCGCAACTGGTAATATTCCGGCACATCATCGTAGCGAATCACCCGATAACCGGCCATACTCAACAAGGCATCCTGAAAACCAGTCTGCTGTGGACGCTTCAAGATTAAAGGATCATCCACAGCCACAATGGCTATAATCTGATGCTGTTGATCCATAATCACAAAATCTGCAGTCAGGTTGCGATATTTATGTCGCGTCCGGTTAAATTTGGTGGTCATTAAGGCGTCATAGGACACATGGGCCAAAACAATATATTCAGGTAATACTTCCTTCAAGCGCGTGAAGGTCAATTGCTCATTCAGGTTAAAAATAGCACGCTGCTTTAACGCGCTGTCTTGTGGTTTGGAATTATTTCCGAGCGTTTTCCATGCCATGAGCACGACACAGAAGAGCAGGAAACTCCCAATCATAATATAGGTGGTCATGCCTCAATCCTTGCATTCTTATCATCATTTTTGTTTTATTGTGGTGCAGTATAAACTCACACTTTATTTTAAATAGGTCTTACAACTAATCTGCTTAGATACCCATACAACCGGTATCAAAACCTGATTCTGCGTTACCTAAAATGACATCTTTCCCTATGTCAATGAAAGTGGATTTAAGGTACTGATAATGCACTCTAAAACATCCCTAGAATTGATCGCAATACAAATCTGCCCAACTGTAGAACAATTCCGATAAAGTGTTATTTTTATATCACTTTTAAGCCAGACTTAATGTAAATAATACATCCTTTTACATTTTTCAGTCCTCGTTTCAAGCTACGTTACTTTACCTAAGTGCTAAAAAAAGACACCGAAGTGTCTTTTCTATTAACTCAATTATGCACGTGATTTAGGCTTTGCTTTCGGCTTTGATCCACCAAATGGTTTTTTGGCATCCCCTGTTTCACGCGGCGGTAGGCCTGTGTGCTGGGTCAGGATTTGACCACGCTCAGGACGCTTCTTGGTATTTGAAGGACGGGACTGAGCTTGTGCAGCCTTGCCACGATTTCCCTGCTCACCGGTACGTTTCTGCGAATCACCCGCCACTGTCGAGTTTTTCTTGCGCGCAGACTGGTATTGACCTTCTGCACTGCCAGCAGGCTGATAAGTCGGAATCAAATGCTGTTTGGAGTTACCAATCAAATCCTGACGACCCATTTCTCTCAGAGCTTCACGCAACAACGGCCAGTTGTTTGAATCATGGTAACGCAAGAAAGCTTTGTGCAGACGACGACGTTTATCACCTTTGACAATATCTACTTGCTCGGTATAACGTGCCACTTTGGCAAGCGGGTTTTTACCGGTGTAATACATGGTGGTAGCCGTTGCCATCGGTGATGGATAGAAGGTCTGCACTTGGTCAGCACGAAAACCGTTCTTCTTCAACCAAATCGCAAGGTTCATCATGTCGTAATCGGTCGTACCCGGATGCGCCGCGATGAAATAAGGAATCAGATACTGTTCCTTGCCAGCTTCCTTACTATAACGTTCAAACATCTGTTTGAAACGATCATAGGTTCCGATTCCCGGCTTCATCATTTTATTGAGTGGGCCTTTTTCGGTATGTTCCGGTGCAATTTTTAAATAACCACCGACGTGATGGGTTACCAGTTCTTTGACATATTCAGGGTTTAAAACCGCTAAGTCATAACGTAAACCAGAACCAATCAAGATCTTCTTAATACCCGGTAAAGAACGTGCTTTACGGTATAACTGGGTCAATGGTGCATGATCGGTATGCAGGTTCTGACATACCCCCGGGAAGACACACGACGGTTTACGGCAGTTCTTTTCAATCTCTGGATCTTTACAAGCCAGACGGTACATGTTGGCTGTCGGGCCACCTAGGTCTGAAATAATCCCGGTAAAGCCCGGCGCCGTATCACGGATTTTTTCCACTTCACGCAGAATTGACTCTTCAGAACGGTTCTGGATAATACGACCCTCATGTTCTGTAATCGAACAGAAGGTACAGCCACCAAAACAGCCACGCATGATGTTCACAGAGAACTTGATCATGTCAAACGCTGGAAAACGCGCTTCACCATAAGCAGGATGTGGCAAACGTGCATAAGGCAGGTCAAACACATAGTCCATTTCTTCCGTGGTCAACGGAATTGGTGGCGCATTTAGCCAGACATCACGTTCACCATGCTTTTGTACCATGGCACGGGCATTGCCCGGATTGGTTTCTAAATGCAAAATTCGGTTGGCATGGGCATAAAGCACCGGATCTGCAGCCACTTCTTCAAATGCAGGCAAGCGAATTACGGCCAGTTCACGCGGTGGTAATTTATGTTTAATTGCTTTTGAAGCGGGTTGTAATTGCACGATTTGCGTATCAGGATCTAGCTCATCGCCGGCCCGCACAATCGGATTGGCGACAGGCTCTTTCTGGAAACCTTGATATTGAGTCAGACTATCTTTGTCTTTTTCAATTTCACAACCTTCCAGATCTTCAGTCATCACATAAGGGTTAATGATTGGATCGACACGGCCAATCGCATCAACATCATTCGAGGCAATTTCGACAAACTTTGCTTTCGATGCACGGTTATGTTTATTGACAATGAACGCAGTACCGCGAACATCGGTAATCTCGTGAATTTTTTCGCCACGCGCCAGACGATGCATAATTTCGGTAATTGAGCGTTCGCCATTGCCGTACATCAAAAGATCGGCTTTTGAGTCCATCAACACTGAACGACGGACTTTATCTGACCAGTAATCATAATGTGCAATACGACGCAGAGAAGCTTCAATTCCACCTAATAATACAGGCACATCCGGATATGCTTCACGGACACGCTGACAATATACAGTTGCTGCACGGTCTGGACGTTTATTTGGCTGATTATCTGGGGAATAGGCATCATCCGAGCGGATTTTACGGTCGGCGGTATAACGGTTGATCATGGAATCCATGTTCCCTGCCGTTACCCCCCAAGCAATATTCGGTTTACCCAGAACGCGGAACGCATCCACGTTGGTCCAGTCTGGCTGTGCAATAATACCGACACGAAAGCCTTGGGCTTCTAATACCCGGCCAATAATACCTGAACAGAAAGACGGATGATCAATATAGGCATCGCCACAGACCAGAATAAAGTCACAGCTGTCCCAGCCGAGTTGATCCATTTCCTCGCGTGACATCGGCAAAAAAGGCGCAGGGTCAAAACAAGACGCCCAATATTTGTCGTAATCAAACAACGCTTTTGGCGCAGTCTGCATGGTATAAGCAGTAGACATGGCTAGCAATTCTCGGCTGGCAGATGATAGGAGATCTAAAATAAGATCAAAGATGAAAGCCGATCATTTTACCATGAATTAGACCCAGCTTGCTTGATTATAATTTATACAAAATCAGGAACTAAGCGAATCAAGGCCTGGTCATCATCAGAATTGAAAGCAAAATGATCCGCAAGATAAATGCACAGGGTTTATTTTATAGAGAAAAATCTAAATACGATGTTCTAATCTGAGCGGAGCTTGAAACTGAATGCCAGACCACTCAGCAACAGTAGTGTAATAAATACGGTTAATCCACTCCAACCATAATTTTCCCAGACCAGTCCACTCGAACTGCCCAACACACTAGAACCGAGGTAATAACAGAATAAATATAGCGAAGAACCGACTGCCCGATATTGTAACGACTGGATCGACACCCAGCTACTTGCAGTAGAGTGCGCGGCAAAAAATGAAAAAGTGAAGATTAGTAATCCGATAAAGACCAGAGCCAGCTGGTTGAGCAGCATGAGCGTTAATCCAAGGAGCATCATCAGCATCATGACGACCAATGTCTTGAATTTACCATAATGCCGACCCCAATGTGCCGCTCGGGGGGAGCTATAAATACCAGCCAAATATGTCACCGAGATTAAACCAATCCAGGCCTGTGATAATTCAAAAGGTGCCTGAAGCAAACGATAGCTGAGATAGTTAAATATCGAGACAAAACAGCCCATCAGGATAAAACCTTGCAGAAATAAAATCCGAAGTTTCGGATCGGCCAGATTATGCCTGAATGAGTTTTTGAATCGATTAAACTTGATCGGATAAGCTTTAAAATGTTGCGATGCCGGCAACAGATAATAAAATAATCCTGCAATACAGATATTTAAGATACCAATTATCAGAGTAGCAGATTGCCAGGAGATAAAATCAACTAGAACTCCGGCAATCAAACGCCCGCCCATCCCGCCAATGGCTGTACCAGAAATATATAAGCCCATGGCGAAACCGATATCTTTTTCGGCAATTTCTTCCCCGATATAAGTCATGGCGACTGCTGCCACACCACTGACACAGAGACCAATCAAGATCCGAAGCAATAAAAATACCGACCAAAGAGATAGTATCGAACTGAGCATTAACAAAATTGCAATCAATGCCAGGGAACAGACCATCACCGGTTTGCGTCCAAAACGGTCTGAAATCAGTCCGGTAAATAGCAGACCAATGGCTAAGGCAAGGGTAGAAAGTGATAAGGGAAAACTACTTTGAGTCGGACTGACCTGAAAATAATCTGCCAAAATGGGCATCATCGGCTGTAGGCAATACAAAGATGAGAAAATGGCAAAGCCCGCAAGAAATAAGGAAAAAAGTACTGCTTTAAATGCGGTAGTACCATATTCAATATGGCTAGAAGATGAATTTGAGGACATATCCGCTCCTTAGATAGATCCAGTATACGCCTTTCGCTCATTTTTTCTGTGGAGATTTCATCTGAGTGACCACCTAAGCCTTTCTTCACGCACAAAAAAACACCCCCTGCTCATGCAGGGGGTGTTTCGAATAATGAGCTGGCGATGACTTACTCTCACATGGGTAACCCCACACTACCATCAGCGCAAAGAGGTTTCACTTCTGAGTTCGGGAAGGGATCAGGTGGTTCACTCTTGCTATTGT
>NZ_VPAS01000008.1:0-153099 GCF_013419125.1 Acinetobacter sp. YH12102
CATGTACGGTGGTGAGCTTTTCATGCGCTAAAGTGGGTCCGAAACCATGGAGTTGGTCAGAAACAATATTGAGGCACTTGAGTCTGAGTTCTTCAGGAAGTTTGGAATTGCTGATTTGGCCACGACCAGCATGGGCTAATGCAGCGGGACCTTGAGCTTGGTATTTCTGCAGTAAGCGTCTGATCTGACGTTCTGAAATATGAAGTAGCTGAGCAGCCTGGGATTGAGTTATGCGTTGATCGCAGATTTCCTGCAAGACCGACAATCGTTTAAGTTCTTTATCCGACATAGACACCAACATATCAAACCGTCCGCTAACGAAATTGCAAAAGTGCATATTCTAAAAGCGGACATTTTTACTTTGGAGAAACCGGACATTTCTATTTTGGAGTTACACACTGATTTCGTATAATGTATATTATGTTAAATTGAGTACATGATACTTTAAGTTCATCTATCTTCTACTGTTCATAAAAGTTAATTTTGAAATTTTCAGCTTCATTACTTTTTAATCTCAACAGCTCATTTCTTTATAGAGATATGCCTCAAAATCTTAATGAGGTGAATCTCATATTTCCTTTTTTTCAAATGAAATTTCTCATGCACTATTAGGTCAGCTATTACATTTAGTGTGACCATGTTAGTTTGGCTGCTTCAACACCTTCATGTAATTTTACTGGTGTATCTTCTTGCTAATATATTTATTGACCCTGCCAAACCTGGTAAAGGCCTATCCTTATCTGAAGTATGATCTGCTAGAGATTCTAGCCCATATACATCTGGTAAATCATGAATAGTTTCTCTTTCAATGGGGTTTTCTGCTTTATCTTTATTATTTTAATAAGTTTGCAATATTGCTGCTTTTTAAGCTTTGCAATATCTAAAGCATTTTTTTGCTATTTGTTAATTAGATAATTTCACAAAAGTTTTATCTACTTGCTCTTTAGATAAATTTTAATGAATATAATAATTACTAATTTATTCAATAATTTCAGATGTTTGATTAAATATAAAGCTATATCCTAAAAGGACATAAAAGCTATGATAGAAATGGTTGCTCAAAATGTGAGAGATAGAATGCTGTAAACCATAGGCGGTATTCTGTTCTATTAAGATTTAGACAATGGCGGTATCTAGTTTTACTTAAAATCATGTCAATCACAGCTCTATGAATAATTGATAAATCTCGAATGCATTCTGTTATTAAATGTTGAGACCGAATGCATAAAGCTAGAAAGCCTCTAAGATATTTCTAAACTTTGTACAGAAAAAGGGAAAACATGAATAACTATCCTGAAACCCCTGCTTCAAATGAAACTCAAGATCATCAACCTGGTGTGCAAACCAAAATGGATCCTGCACCGGAAGTCATCAAACCGAATTATAAAGGTAGCGATAAACTTAAAAGTAAAATCGCCCTGATCACAGGTGGCGATAGCGGTATAGGTCGGTCAGTCTCGGTCTTGTTTGCCCGTGAAGGTGCTGATATTGTGATTTGTTATCTGGATGAAGATCAGGATGCTCAAGATACCAGAAAGATGGTAGAGGATGCAGGACGGCGTTGTTTACTGATCAAGTGTGATTTACAAGATCAAGATGAAATCAAGAAAATGGTTGAGCAGACGCTTCAGGAATTTAAAACCATTAATATTCTGGTCAATAATGCCGGGGTTCAATATCCGCAAAAAAGTATTAGCGATATTTCTCCTGAGCAACTTTTTAAGACCTTTAATGTGAATATTCTGTCGATGTTTCACTTGACTCAGGCTGTGATTCCGCACATGCAAGAAGGTGACAGCATTATTAATACCACCAGTATTACCAGTTATCATGGACATGATGAACTGATTGATTACTCAAGTACCAAAGGTGCCATCACCACATTTACCCGCAGTCTTTCCACCAGTTTGTTAAAAAATAAAACCGGGATCCGGGTCAACGGCGTAGCACCCGGCCCCATCTGGACTCCCCTCATTCCAAGCAGTTTTGATGAAGAACAGCTCAAAGAGTTCGGTAAACAGACACCCATGGGTCGGATGGGCCAGCCTAGTGAAGTCGCACCAGCGTATTTATTTCTAGCGAGTGAAGAAGCCAGTTATATTTCCGGTCAAGTCATTCATGTTAATGGAGGCAGTATCATTAACGGTTAATTAGAATTTGAAGATAACAGTCAGTGAGAACCGTTATCTTCATTCATTTATTCTTCAGGTTTCCTATCACTTAAAAGATGCTGGTTTTATAAAATAATTTCAACAAATACATGACAGATATTTACCGCCATAGAAACAGGTCATTGTTATAGTAATTTCAGCCAACCTTGATGAGGACAGCAATATGCCTAGAGGTGACAAATCCGCCTATACCGATAAACAAAAACGGCAGGCCGAACATATTGAAGAAAGCGAAAAAGAACGCGGTCATTCTGAGGAGGAAGCCGAACGTATTGCCTGGTCTACTGTCAACAAGCAAGATGGCGGTGGCAAGAAAAGGAAAAAATCCCATTAAGAATAGAAAGTTAGGGTAAAACCCTATGTTGAAAGCTCGGCGAAAAACCCTCTCATTACTGCGTATGAGAGGGTTTTTAATCTGAATCTTTAATATGTATTTTCTACGCGCTGTTGAGTCCAAACCGGCCAGAGTTTTTCCAGCGTTTTTTCAAATTTCGAATTATCGGTTTGCCATTGTGGATTTTTATCTTTATCAATAATCAGTGCACGTACACCTTCAATAAAGTCGCCTTGCTCCAACCAGACATCCTGCAGATCTCGCTCCAGTTGCATACATTTTTCCAGCGATAAATTTTGTCCTGCCTGCTGTAACTTCAGACTCGTTTGCTTGGCCATGACTGGACGTTGCTGCAAGATGACCAGCATTTTATTGGCCCACTCCTGATCGGTAGCACTACTTGCATGTGCCAAACTCTGTTCGATCTCATCGAGGTTTGGATGGCCAAAATGCTGACTAATCAGATCTGCACGTTTTTGCAACTCGCTTTCTACCGGATGGGTAATGTACGCACTGATGATTTTCTGGATTTCAATCTGATTTAATACCGGTGCAGCAATCAATGCGGTTTCTAGTTCAGCAAAATTTTCACTCGGTACATGATAATCGACCAGATCCAGATATAGCGCATCACTGCTGCTGATCTGCTCCCCTGTCAACGCCATATAAATGCCTACATCATCCAGTCGGGAGAGAAAGTGGGTGGCTCCCACATCCGGGAAAAATCCAATCGCGGTTTCTGGCATGGCAAAGCGTGATTTTTCACTGCTCACTTTAATATGACAGGCTTGAGCCAGACCAAAGCCACCGCCCAGAACATAACCATCCATCATCACGATGACAGCCTTTGGAAAATTGCGCAGTGTGCTCAGCATGCTATATTCAGTGGCAAAAAAATCCTGATATTGGGTATTGCCTGCCTGATAGCTGTCATACAGATAACGGATGTCTCCTCCGGCACAGAATGCCTTGGGACTGTTAGAATTGATCAGAATCGCTTGCACCGCTGGATCATGGCGCCACTGATCTAGTTGTGACTGAATCCCTTGAATCATCCGCAGGGTTAAGGCATTTAAATGACTGGTGCGGTCCAGGCTGATAATGCCTAAACGTCCTTGTACCCGAATCGCTAAATTATTTTCATCACTCATTTTATTTTCCTATTTTTGTTTTATTGATGGGTGAATTTGGCTGGGCGTTTTTCGACAAAAGCCTGCATGCCTTCCTTTTGATCAGCACCGGCAAAAATGGAATGGAATATCCGTCGTTCAAAGCGTAGACCTTCGGCCAGACTGACTTCAAAAGCCCGATTAATTGATTCTTTAATCATCATCACGGCCGTAAGCGACTTTTCAGCAATTTTTTCGGCAGCTTGCAGAGTTTGTTCTAGTAACTCTTCTTTGGCAAAGACACGTGCCACTAACCCACTTTGCTCGGCTTCTTGCGCGCCCATGTGACGTGCAGTCAGACACATTTCCATGGCTTTGGCTTTACCAATCGCCAAGGTTAAACGTTGCGTTCCGCCAATGCCGGGCAATACCCCTAAAGTGACTTCAGGCAAACCAAATTTTGCATTATCAGCGCAGTAAATAAAATCGCACATTAAGGCCAATTCACAACCACCGCCCAAGGCATAGCCACTCACCGCAGCAATTAAGGGCTTACGGCGCTGGGCAATCCGGTCGGCCAGACTGAAAAAATCATCCAGATAAATTTGCGGAAAGTTTAAATCTGCCATTTCTTTGATATCTGCACCTGCAGCAAAGGCTTTTTCCGAACCAGTGATGACAATACAGCCAATCTGCGGGTCTTTTTCCAGCTGATCCAGCGCCTGATTCACCTCAACGATCAATTGATTATTCAAGGCATTTAAGGCTTGTGGACGATTTAAAGTAATCAGCCCGACCCCGTTACGCTGTTCGAGTAAAATAGTTTGCCATTGCATGATAAAAATCCCTTTAAAATTATAAACTACGTGCAATTACCAGACGCTGAATATCGCTGGTGCCTTCATAAATCTGACAAATACGTGCATCGCGATAAATGCGTTCAATCGGAAAGTCTTTCAGATAACCGTAGCCACCAAAAATCTGTAAGGCCTTGGAACAGACACGTTCTGCCATTTCCGAAGCAAAGAGTTTGGCCATAGAGGCTTCGGTTAAACAGCTTTTACCTGCTTCCTTTTTACGTGCAGCAAAATGGACCAGTTGTCGCGCCGCTTCAATTTCGGTGGCCATGCTGGCCAGCCTGAAAGAAATCGCTTGCTGTTCAAAAATCGGCTTACCAAAGGCCACGCGATCATGTGCATAAACAGTCGCTTCTTCCAATGCAGCGCGAGCCAGACCCACTGCTTGTGCGGCAATACCAATCCGTCCACCTTCCAGATTAGCGAGAGCAATTTTCAGACCTTCACCTTCTGCACCGAGTCTTAAACTTTCATGAATGCGGACATCGGTTAAAGAAATCTGACAGGTATCCGAAGCATGCAGACCGAGTTTTTCTTCGACCCGAATCACTTCATAACCGGGAGTGTCGCGTGGGATTAAAAATGCACTCATGCCTTTTTTTCCCGCACTTGGATCGGTCACGGCAAAGACAATAATCATCCCGGCATTATGACCCGAGGTAATAAACTGTTTGGCGCCATTGATAATATAGTGATCGCCATCTTTGACTGCACGGGTTTTAATCGCTGCAGCATCCGATCCGGTATGCGGTTCGGTCAGGGCGAAGGCACCAATCATTTGCCCTTGAGCCAAAGGTTTTAGAAACTGCTGCTTTTGCTGTTCCGTTCCAAACTTGAGAATCGGCACACAACCCACCGAGTTGTGTACGCTCATGATGGCGGACGTTGCACCATCTGCCGCTGCCACTTCTTCGAGGGCCAGTACATAAGCCAGCGTGCCTGTACCTGAACCGCCCCACTCTTCTGGAATCAGCATGCCTAAAAAACCTAGCTCACCCATTTGAGACAAGGTCTGTTTAGGAAATATGCCTTTTTGATCCCACTCGCCGGCAAAAGGTTTAATCTGTTCCTGAGCGAAGCTTTTGGCCATATCCTGAATCAGTTGTTGCTCTTCCGTAAATTGCATGGATGCTTCCTTCAATCTCTTTATTTAATATTTTTATTCAATCTGCTGGCTTTGGCTAGTTATGCGGTCTTTACCTGCTGCTTGTTGATTTCCTGATTACGCAGTAAGAAACGCTGAATCTTGCCACTCGGGGTTTTTGGCAATTCTGTGACGAATTCAATCAGGCGCGGATAGGCATGCGCAGACAAACGCTTTTTCACAAACTGGCCTAGTTCTTCTTCCAGATGAGATGAAGCTGCAAAGTTATTCGCCAGAATCACAAAGGCTTTAATCACTTCGGTACGTTCAGGATCAGGCACGCCAATGACTGCTGCTTCAATCACGGCATCATGTTCCAGCAAGGCACTTTCCACATCAAATGGCCCCACGCGATAGCCTGAGGTGGTAATGACATCATCACTACGTCCAACAAAGCTCATACTGCCATCAGCATGAATTTCCGCGGTATCACCGGTTAAATAGTAATGTCCAACAAAGGGCGATTTACGGCTTTCTTCATAACCCGAGAACCACATCATGGGTGATTGACTGATATCCACTGCCAGGACGCCCGGAACGTCAGCCGTTAACTCATGACCTTGTTCATCGACGACTGCAATCCGGTAACCCGGGCTGGCAAAGCCTGCCGAACCTGAACGGACCGGATGTTGTAGCGCATGATGATTACACACCACCATCCCGACTTCAGTCTGGCCATAATGGTCATAAATTGGCACATCCAGCACCTCTTTAAACCAGCGGATCACTTCCGGGTTTAAAGGTTCTCCAGCACTGCTGACCACGCGCAACTTGCCCCGTAGCTGTGCCATCTGTTCAGCATCTGCTGCCATCATCATGCGGTAAGCGGTCGGCGCACCGGCCAGATTGGTAATGCCATATTGCTTGACAATGTCGCAGACACTTTCGGCATTGAAACCACCCTCATAAAACAGGGTCGAGTGTCCGAGCAATAACGGGCCGGTAATCCCATAGTACAAACCATAAGCCCAGCCCGGATCAGCAATATTCCAGAAAGCATCATCTTCGGTTAGACCGATGGCATTGTGCATATAGCCAGCAAAAGCAATCAGGGCTTTAAGTGGAACTTTTAAGGGCTTGGCCGGTCCAGTGGTTCCAGAGGTAAACATCAATAAAAATGGCTCATCGATACTGAGCATTTCCAGTTCACAACCTTCAGCCTGGCGATTTAACACAGTCCAAAAACTGAGGTCCTGTGGATAACGCTCTGCCTCGGTTTCAACATGTACGGTGACGATCGTGGGACAAGCACTAAGATTGGATAGTTTCTCCCGATTCGCCAGATCAGTCACTACCAGCTTGCTTTGCGCCAGCTGAATGCGATGTTCAATAGCTTTGGGACCAAAGGCTGTAAATAAAGGTTGATACACTGCACCAATCCGCCAGGTCGCTAAAATGGTAATGATCAGCTCCGGAGTCCGCGGTAATAATCCGGAAACGCGGTCGCCTTTGCCAATGCCTTGAGATTTTAAGAAATTTGCAAACTGGCTGGAATATTTCTTGAGTTCGCGAAAGCTATACTGTTCTTTACGGCCATCTTTACCGTACCAGTGTAAAGCAATTGCATCGGAATCTGCATGGCGGTCGCAGCATTCATAACAGGCGTTCAGCGCCTGCATCGAACCGGACAGATACTGCTTTGCCACTGCATCTAAATCAAAATTTTCAATTGTTTTTTGATAATCTAACATGTTAAACCTCAGCCTGAATTTATCGTTATTACTGACAAGGTATTGTTGATGAAGCGAATCCTTGCTCCATCTGGATATTTTAAGTTTTAAGCAGGTGGCGTGGTGTATTGATGCATGATGCTGGAAAAATCCAGATGTGCATCCCCTTCCTGACAAAGCTGTTGATAGAGTTTCTGCACCATGCTACCCAGAACCACCGGTTGGTCCACCTGTTGCGCTGCATCGACAGCCAGGCCCAAATCTTTAAGCATCAGCTGTGCTGCAAAACCATCGGTATAACCCCGTGATGACGGTGCATTGGCACAGATATCCGGCCAGGGATTATAGATTTCAGAACTCCAGCAACGTCCGGTGGAACTATTGATTACCCCGGCTAGTGCTTGCGGATCAATTCCCAGTTTGGCCCCAAGTGCCATGCCTTCTGCGACAGCAGTCATGGAAATCCCCAGAATCAGGTTATTACAGATTTTTGCAACCTGTCCTGTTCCCACCGCACCACAATGCACCAGATTTTTTCCCATACAGCCAAGGACCGGTTTTACGGCCTCAAAGGTGGCATCGTCTGCACCCACCATAAAGGTCAAGGTACCGTCTTTGGCGCCCAAAGTCCCGCCAGAGACTGGCGCATCGCAGACGCGAATCTGTCTGGCCTGCGCTGCTGCAGCAACTTCCTGAATGGTTTGCGGGTCAATGGTACTGCTGTCGACACACAAACTGCCCGCCTGAAGCACGTTCAGAATACCGTGCTCACCGAGATAAACTTCACGTACATGCTTGGCTGCAGGCAACATGCTGACCACAATATCTGCCTGTTTTGCGGCAGCTTGTGGACTGTCACAAACGATACCGCCCGCTTCGGCAAAATGCTGTAAAGCGACTTCACTCAAGTCATAACCAAAAACCTGATGCCCTGCCTTGAGCAGGTTCTGCGCCATCGAGCCGCCCATGTTGCCCAAACCAATAAATGCAATCTTCATGCTGATGCTCCTTAGCGCAGGCTAATCGTGGTATTGACGCCTGTGGTTTCCTGATCATCTTCAAACCAGCGGCTGGTAATGGTTTTGGTCTGGGTATAGAACTGCACTGCCTGCTTGCCATAAGGACCTAAATCCCCCAGTTTTGAACCACGCGAACCGGTAAAGCTGAAGAACGGCACAGGTACAGGAATTGGAATGTTAATACCGACCTGACCGATATCAATCTGGTGCTGGAATGTGCGTGCAGTATTGCCATTTTGGGTAAAGAGTCCAACGCCGTTACCGAATGGATTGGCATTAATCAGCTCAATCGCTTGTTCTAAAGTATCAACATGTATGATCGCCAGTACCGGACCGAAGACTTCTTCTTGATAAATGCGCATATCGGTCGTGACCTGATTAAAAATCGTTGGCCCGACAAAATTGCCTTTTTCATAACCCGGAACATTTACATCACGGCCATCCAGCAGCAGTTCAGCGTCCTGTTCAACGCCACTGTTAATTAAGTCTATGACACGGGCTTTGGCACGGGTCGAAATCACTGGCCCAACATCAGTATTCGGTTCATGCCCGGCATTCACCTTTAAGGTTTTGGTTTTAGCCACCAGTTCATCGACCCAGTGCTTGGTGTCCCCGACCATCACGGCCACCGAAAGCGCCATACAACGCTGACCGGCTGCACCAAATGCTGCACCGACCAACGCATTTAAGGTCTGTTCTTTATTGGCATCCGGCATCACCACGACATGGTTTTTCGCGCCCATCATCGACTGTACACGTTTACCGTGCTGGCCGGCCAGATTGTAGACATGCGTACCCACAGCGGTTGAACCGACAAAGGAAATGGCTTTGATGTCACGATGGGTACACAGCAGATCCACCACTTCTTTACCGCCATGCACTACATTCAGCACACCAGCAGGTACGCCTGCCTCAATTGCCAGTTCCACCAGCATCATGGTCGATAGCGGATCCTGTTCCGAGGGCTTTAAGACAAAGGTATTACCGCAGACAATCGCCATCGGGAACATCCACAGTGGAATCATCGCCGGAAAGTTAAACGGCGTAATTCCCGCACAAACACCGAGTGGTTGCTGCAAGGTATAGGTATCGACCCCACGTGCCACACCTTCAACATATTCACCCATTTGTAGTGAACCAATAGAACAGGCATGCTCCACCACTTCTAAGCCACGCTGAATGTCACCTTCGGCATCAGCCAGGGTTTTGCCCTGTTCCGCCGTTAATACTTGGGCAATACTTTTTAAGTTAGTACGAATCAGATCCTGCAGCTTCAACATAATCCGCATACGTGCCTGAATCGGGGTTTGGCGCCAGCTGGCAAAGGCATTTTGTGCGGCAGCAATCGCGGCATTGACTTCTTCTGCAGTTGCAAATGGTACCTGACCCAAAACTTCTTGAGTGGCAGGGTTGATAATATCTTGCCAATGACTGGTTTTTGATTCGACAAATTCACCATTAATGAGGAGTTTTGCGGTGGTGAATCCGGTACTTTGCTGTGGATGATGAATGGCGTTCATGGTCGCTCCGTGCTGGTTTGTTATTGTCGTTGTGTCTGCCTTTACTGGCTGTTTTAAACGTATTATTTTTACGCTGTTTCAGCAGACTAACAAAGAACACTTTGACCACCAATAGAAATTGATGCACGATAGATGTGCAAATATGCACAGGGATTTAACAGGATGTTAAATAGAAGATGAAAGTAGATTGGGATCATTTACGTTTCTTTTTGGTTTTGGCACGTGCCAAAACGCTCACCAATGCAGCACGCTTGATTGGGGTGGAACACAGTACCGTGGCACGGCGGATTCAGGCGCTGGAAAACACCTTGGGTACTCAACTGTTTAAACGCGAAGCGACAGGGTATGAGCTGACCTCGGAAGGTCTGGCATTGGTGCCGCGTGTGGAACTGATGGAACAATCCTTTATCCAGATTGACAAACGCAACGATCCCTTGCAAGGCCGGGTCCGGATTGGTGCACCAGAAGGTTTTGGTACGGCATTTTTAGCGCGCTTACTGGCCGAGTTCTCCCAGCACTACCCTTTACTGACCATTGACCTGATTCCGGTGCCGAAAGCGATCAAACTTTCGCATCGTGAAGCCGATATTGTAATTGCGATTGACCGGCCCAAATCGGGCCCCTATATCATTACCCGTCTGTCGAATTACTGTCTAAAACTGTATGGCAGTCAGCATTATTTACAGAAAAATCCGCAAATTAAAAAACTGGAAGACCTCAAGCAGCACCGTTTTGTCGATTATATTGATGATCTGGTCTATAGCACTGCACTGTATTCGCTGGAGCGTCTTCCCTTGCAGGTCAGTGCCTGTTTTCGCAGTAACAGTATTCTGGCCCAGCAAATTGCGGTCAGTGCCGGTGCCGGGCTAGCTATTTTACCGAAATTTTTGGCCCATGATAAAAGCGAACTGCAACAGGTTCTGGGCGATCAGGTCAGTTTTACCCACACTTTCTGGATGCTGACGCTGGTCGATCTGCAACACGAACCGAAAATTAAACTGGTCTGGGATTTTCTGCGTAAACAGGCGGACCTTCAGCAAGACCTGTTAATGGGCAGATAATTGCGCTATAAATACAGCCTTAAGTTAATTCAACTCAAACACAAACGTATCGATACAGCAAATGAACGTATCACAACATTCCTGATGCCCGCGACTTGTTAAATTAACAAGCAGCCATTCGCAATATTTAATGAGATACAGGAAAATAATATGAAAATTCTGATCGTTCTGACTTCACATGACACGCTTGGCGATACCGGAAAGAAAACCGGATTCTGGCTGGAAGAACTAGCTGCACCTTACTATAGCTTTGTTGATGCAGGTGCAGAGCTAATTTTGGCTTCTCCTGCGGGTGGCCAGCCGCCCTTAGACCCAAAAAGTAATGAACCGGATGCACAGACTGAAACCACCCAGCGTTTTGAAGCAGATGAAGTGGCCATGCAGCAGCTTGCCAATACATATAAATTAAGTGAAGTCTTAAATCAGGATTTTGATGCAGTGTTCTATCCCGGTGGTCATGGTCCATTATGGGATCTAGCCGAAGACCAGAACTCTATTTCCTTGATTGAGCAGACTTTGCAGGCCAATAAACCTGTGGCATTGGTTTGTCATGCGCCGGGCGTACTTCGTGATGTTCAAGATGCTGAAGGTCGCTCGATTGTCGAAGGTAAATCGGTCACCGGTTTCAGTAATAGCGAAGAAGACGGCGTGGGCCTGACCGATATTGTGCCATTTCTAGTGGAAGACATGCTCAAAGAAAAAGGTGGCCAATATTCCAAAGCTGAGGATTGGCAGGTTTATGTCCAAGAAGATGGTCTGCTCATTACCGGACAAAATCCTGCCTCTTCGGCTGCGACAGCTGAAGCTTTATTGAAGTTATTAAAATAACGCGATAAATCAATTTAAGGTTTGGCTTCCCATTTCAATCTATAGCAAAAACTCCTGAATATATTTCAGGAGTTTATCTTTAACGATCAATTGGCTGAGGCAAGATGACTGGCCAGCAGTTCACGAAGTTTAAACTTCTGGATTTTTCCAGACGGCGTCATTGGAATATCTTCCCAAATCTCCAAACGCTCTGGAATATACTGCATCGCCAGATTATGGGTTTTCAAAAAGTTGACGATATCACTTAGTTCTAATGGCTGACTTGGATCTTTAAGCTTGATAATCGCACAGGCTCTTTCACCGAGTCGTTCATCGGCATAAGCCACCAGCGCCACGACGGCAATATTCGGGTGTTTATACAGCAGAGATTCAATTTCTGCGACCGGAATATTTTCTCCACCACGAATAATTACATCTTTTTTGCGCCCCCAAATCCGGATATAGCCTTGCTCATCCTGATAGGCAATATCTCCGGTATCAAACCAGTCATCTGCATCGGTATCATTTAAATGTGCACGTTTTAAATAACCGCCAAAACTTGAACAGGCACGAATCATTAAGCGTCCCGGCTCATTCAGCGGTTTAATTTCTCCCGCTTTATTGACGATTTTGATCTCTACACCGGGCAAAGCAATCCCATCCGTATTAAAGGAACGTTCATCCTCATCTTCAGGTCGTGTGGTGGTAATTGCGCCGCACTCGGTCATGCCCCAAGCAGAAATCACTTTGACACCTAAGGTTTCCCGTGCTTTTTGTACCAATGAGCCTGGAATCGGTGCACCTGCACACAAGAAGGTTTTCAGGCTGCTGACCTGATTCTGCTGCTCCGCAACGGTGGTAGACAGGTCATTCAGGAATGGTGTGGACGCCATGGTGAAACTGACCTGATGCTGGTGAATTAAATCGACAGCTTGTGATACATCCCAGACATCTTGCAACACCACTTTGGCATTCAGTTCAATCGGCATCATCAGGCCATACATAAAGCCGGTTTGATGCGCCATCGGTGAGGCCATGAGTACCACATCATCTTCATTTAAATGTAGCCGTTTTGCATAGGGAACAATATTGGAAAATAAAGTGTTGGCGGTATGCATCACCCCTTTCGGCTCACCGGTAGTGCCTGAGGTAAAAATCAGCTGGGTAATATCATCAGGACGAGCTTCAAGCTGATCTAGGTTTGTAACGGCGGAAGAATCTTGCTCAAGACCATGATTGACCAATACCCGATCAAAATTATTCTCTTCAAGACCATTGACCACCACCACATGTTGCAAGGTCTCAATTTTAGTCTTTAAGTGATTTGCCAACTGTTCATGATCAAAATTACGGAAGCTTTTTGGTACGATAAATACTTTGGCTTCACCATGTTTCAGCATGAATTCCAGTTCCCGTTCCCGGAAAATCGGCATCAATGGATTCAGTATGGCGCCGATTCGACTACAGGCCAGATACAGCAAGGTAAATTCCCACCAGTTCGGCAACTGACACGAGACCACATCATTTTTAGTCACGCCCAATTGCTTTAAACCTAAAGCAATTTTATTGGTCATGTTCCAGAGATCCTGATAGCTAAACACTTGCTCCGTTTGATCTTCTACTTTAAAACTGACCAGTGCGGTTTTATCTGGATTCTTGTCGATGGTCTGACGCAGAGAATCAATAATGGTTTTATTTAACCAGTAGCCTTCTTTCAGCATTTTTTCTTTTCTGGAAGCTATAAGAACTGCATCGAATTCCATTCGGTTACTCCTGATTTTAATTATATCGGCCAGGGCTGAGCTCAATATGAGCTAAGCTGGTACCGCTTTGCGTCCTGCTTTTTTACGCGCAATAATGGTTTTCATGATCTGCGCTGTTCCGTCACCAATCTGGAAGCCGAGTACATCACGCATGCGCTGTTCCATCACACCACGGTCATATCCGGCATGACCAAAGGTCAATAAGCATTGATGAATCACGTCATAGGCCAGTTTTGGCCCCCACCATTTACACATTCCAGCTTCGGAAGTATGTGGCAGATGATTGTCTTTGAGCCATAAGGTTTGCAGACAGAGTAAACGCGCGGCTTCTACCTGGGTTTCATACTCGGCCAATGGATGCGATACGCCTTGAAATGCTGTTAAGGGCTGACCAAAGGCTTCACGTTGCGCCGCATATTCCCAGGCTTCATCCAGACTGACACGTGCAACAGCCAGAACCTGTAAACCAATCAAGGCACGTGAAAAGTCAAAGCCTTGCATGACCTGCACAAAACCTTTGTTTTCATCACCTAAGCGATGATTGACCGGAACGCGAACATTATCAAAGAAGATTGAACCGCGACCAATGGCACGTTGCCCATGACAGTCAAAACGCGTGGTGCTAATGCCAGATAAATTCATGGGAACCAGAAGTGCTGTCACGCCATGTGCGCCGTCCTCATGGGCACCAGTACGGCCAAACACCACCGAAGCATCGGCCTGATCGGCAGCCGAAATCGAAGTCTTTTCGCCATTAATGATATATTCATCGCCGTCACGTTCGATTTTTAAACGCAGGTTGGCAGCATCTGAACCGCCACGCGGCTCGGTCAAGGCAATCGAAAAAATTGCTTCACCGGCGGTCAGTTTCTTCAGCCACGGTTCAACCACTTCGGGTTGACCATGTTCCGCCAGAATCTGGCCATTTAGCGAAGCGAGCAGATTGATATAGGAAAAACTTAAATCCGCTTTGGCTACCGCTTCATGAATAATGCCTGCTGCCAGACGTCCCATGCCTTGGCCGCCATATTGTTCCGGAAGTTCCGGTGCAATAAAGCCCATCTCTCCCATTTTTTTGACCAGATCACGATCAAACACCCGACTTTGATCGCGTTCTAAAAAACCGGGGGCAATATATTTTTGCGCAAACTTTTCAGCAGTTTCTGCTAAAAACTCTAAGTCTTCCGTAATATAAGGATTTTTAGTCATGCTGTATCTTCCTTATTTATAAAATTTACGAAATTCAGGCTGGCGCTTTTCTTTGAGTGCATTGACGCCTTCACGCGATTCTTCCGTGTCGTAATACAGTTTTAGTGCATACATGCCCATACCGGCAATCCCCGCCTGATGTGCGGTATCCATATTGAAGCTACGTTTGGCAATGGCGATGGCTGTCGGACTACGCTGGCAGATTTCTTCGGCCCAAGCCTGTACTTCAGCATCAAGTTGATCTGCAGGTACACATTTATTGGCAAGACCCATTGCAACCGCTTCTTGGCCTGTATAGCGACGGCATATATACCAGATTTCACGGGCTTTTTTCTCACCGACTACACGTGCTAAATACGCTGTGCCATAACCCGGATCGACTGAACCCATTTTCGGTCCCACCTGACCAAAAATGGCATTCTCTGAACAAATGGTCAGGTCACAAATAGTCGCCAAAACGTTACCGCCACCTATCGCATAACCTTGTACACGAGCGATCACCGGTTTAGGCACATCACGCATTGCGGTATGTAATTCTTCCATTGGCAAACCAATGGTGCCACGGCCATCATAGTTTCCATCATGCGCGGATTGATCCCCGCCAGTACAGAAAGCACGATCACCGGCGCCAGTCAGTACAATCGCACCCACTTCACGGTCATAGCCGGCCTTGTTTAGGGCCTTGATTAATTCATCACAGGTGGTGCCACGAAAGGCATTCATTTTTTCTGGGCGATTGATGGTGATCCAGGCCACACCGTTTTTCACTTCATATAAAATATCTTCAAAATTCATTGTTATAACTTCCTGTATTTATCTATCTGACCTTATTTTTCGTATTTTCTAGCAATTTTTGCTTAACCACTCATGGTTAAACCACCAGAAACACTGAGTACTTGCCCGGTAATAAAGCTGGCATCTTCACTTAAAAAGAATGCAATCGAAGAAGCTAAATCTTCCGGCTGGCCTAAACGACCAAGTGGAATAGCACGAGTGAAAGCCTCACGTAATTTTTCTGGATTCGATGCACCCTCGGTGACACCTGCCAGTAAGGCTGTATCGGTTGGTCCGGGACAAATCACATTAATTTTGATGTTATGACGAGAATGTTCACGGGCCAGTGTTTTTGAGAATGAAAGCAGTCCGCCCTTACATGCAGCATAAACCGCTTCACCTGAAGAACCGACTCGGGCAGCATCAGAGGCAATGTTGACAATACTGCCAGAATTGCGCTCGACCATACCTTTCAGAACGGCAAAGTGCATATTCAGCATACCGACCAGATTGATCTGAATCAGTTTTCCCCATTCTTGCGGATTCGTTTTGATAAAAGGTTTGAAAATATCCCAACCGGCATTATTGACCAGACCATCAATCGGGCCAAGCTCGGCTTCTACTTGCTGTACAGCCTGCTCGACCACATCGCGATCGGTAATATCACACTGCACCGCCAAAGCTTGATTATTGTGCTGATTAATGTCCTGAGCCAATTGTTCAGCGGCTGCAATATTCATATCAAAAATCGCAACTTTGGCACCTTCTTCCGCCAGACGGCGACAGGTTGCCGAACCAATTCCACCTGCGCCACCAGTCACGATGATTACTTTGTCCTTTAAGCCTTTCATTTAGCTCTCCCTGGTATATTTTTATCTGATTCTGATTAACTATTGTTCATATATCGCCTGTTATCACTAAAATAGGATTAGAATATTTTTATGTCAATATATTTACATAAATTAAAATTAAATATTTATTTAATCATTTAATATCAATAAATTAACTTTTTAACAGAATAAATACATTGACATATATTGGCTTTGATCTTAACGTTTAGCATTAAAACACAGGTATGTGACAGCATAAAGAAAGATGTTGGAACGCCTACACAATCCAGAGAATGGAACGCTAAAAATGTAGACCATAAGCAACCTAAGCCTATATCGAACGTTTCCTCATCATAGAGCGATATAAAACGGAATTTGATTTCTAGCAGATACCTTTTAGGTATAATGCTTCTTATTTAAACGCTTTGATCAGGGTGATCTTTAAAATGAGTGATACTGTGTCAAAAAAATATGATCAATCCTTATACTCTGCCCACAATAGACTTTTTTTCAGGCTGTTTCAGGTGGGGAATACGCTGGATCGCAAATGCTCGAATGAACTGGGAATTTCTCCAGTGCATTGGGCTGTACTGGGAGCCTTGTCTCGGCCGCGGGTAAAATCAGGGATGTCATTTTCTGATTTGACCGAATACCTCGGTGTAAGCCGGCAAAATCTGGACGCAGTTTTAAAACGTCTGGAACGTGATGGTCTGGTTGAACGGATTATCAGTGAGCAAGACAGACGTGCTAAAAATGTCGCGCTGACCAGCGAAGGCTTTAAAACCTGGGATAGTTTGCAGAATGATTTTTTTGATTTTTATGGACAGGCTTTGAACAAGCTGACTTTTGATGATGCCATTACTCTGATTCACCTTCTTAATAAAGTCAATGACGGCCTGAAAAATATTCATTTGCCAAAAGAAATGAATGCAGAATAAAAAATGAGAAGCACGATGCTTCACTTTGATTCATATAAAAATGAGCCCGAGCAGGCTCATTTTTACAGACTTTATGAATAGTTATGCTTTTTGCGGATCATATTGACGGTCCTTGATAAAGATCCCGGATACAGCACCACATAAGAAATATGCACCGCCCATAATCAGGAAGCCCAAACCGATAGAGCCACCACTTGCAGCCGCCCCGATAATTGCAGGTGCAAACATGGCGCCAATACGCCCGGCATTATAAGCACCACCAACCGCAGTACCACGAATCGAGGTTGCAAAGCTTTCGGTCATGTAGGTGGCATTAATCGCATAAGGAATACCGTACAGGAAACCAAAGAAAATCAGCAGATAGGCAATATTGTCAGGGCTATTAAACAGTACAATCACCGGCAGGAAGATCGCTGTGCCAATAGCACCAAAGGCAAAGACAAAACGGCGTCCTAAACGGTCTGCTGCAAAGCCAGCCAGAACCTTGCCGAAAATCATGGCGACATAAGTCCCAATCATATAACCTGCCATCGATTTAAAATCCATATGTAATTCAGATTCTAGATAGGCCGGCATCCAGTTGTTGACGCCGTAATAACCAAACTGTAAAAAGCCAGCGGTTAAAATCCACAGGATAAACATTCTGCGGTTTCTAGGATCGGCAAAAATTTCCTTGGTGGTACTTTTTTTAACAGGTCGATTTGCCGTTACATCTGCAGGCGCATATAAACGTTGCAGTCTGGCCCGCTGCCAAGACTCTGGTTCTGGCACCAGTTTCTGGATAAAAAATGCCATGGCGGCTGGAATAATCGCGACAAAGAACAGCATCCGCCAGCCGTAGTCTGGAATAATCCAGCCAGCAAGCAAGGTCGCCACAATATAACCGACTGTCCAGCCTGCCTGTAAGGTTCCCAAGACTGTTGTCCGATATTCAGTAGGTACATATTCTGCCATCAATGTATTGGCTGCAATATATAAAGCGCCAATTCCGAATGCAGACAGAAAGCGTAATAGCGCGAACTGTTCAAAATTCTGGGTAAAACCCAGTGCCGCAGTCAATGTAGAAAAAATCAGGATGGAAATGACCACGGTGCGTACCCGGCCTAAATGGTCACAGGCCCAACCGCCCATAAATCCGCCAATGGCCATCCCGGCCAAAGTGAAACTTCCCAGTGCTCCTGCCTGTAAATTGCTTAAGCCAAACTCAGCTTTGAGACTGTTCAAGCTAAATGACAGCAATAACATGTCTGCGCCATCGACCAGTAAGGCCAGAAAAGCAAATATAAAGGCAATTTGCTGGGTTCTTTTGGTCGTGGGCTTGATTTTTCCTAATTCTGTTGCGAGATCCGTCATTGTAAATATCCTTGTTATTGCTTATTTCGTATTGATGTTTTAATTGCCATCTTGCACATAGACGGGTTGCTACAAATGCAATCCTGACAATTTTTAGCTCCTGTTTTTCTTGGTTTCTCTGAGAGATTTTCAGATCTCCTTTTATTTTTGCTGTTCCTGTCGAGCCCAATCAAGGTAATTAAGATAAGTTGAATTTTCAACAATATTTGATATTAAGTTTTGTTATACGAAATTAGTTATCGCTAATTTGATTATTAAATCATTTTAAGATATTTTGATATGAGGATTAGAAATTAGATGATATTGAATACAATAAAACAGGGAGTGTAAGGATGGGTGCTTTAACAGGCTTTCGCGTACTGGATTTAAGCCGTATTTTAGCCGGCCCGTGGTGCAGTCAAATTTTGGCCGATTTAGGCGCCGAAGTGATTAAAATTGAAAAACCTAATCACGGGGATGACACGCGAATCTGGGGCCCGCCCTGGCTAAAAAATGACAAGCAGGAAGATACGCATGAATCGGCATATTATCTTTCTGCCAACCGCGGTAAACATTCAGTTGCCGTGGATCTGTCTACGCCTGAAGGTCAAGAGATCATTAAAAAAATTGCCCAGCAAAGTGATGTGGTCATCGAGAATTATAAAGCGGGTTCTCTAAAAAAATATGGTCTGGATTATGAAAGTCTGAGTCAGTTAAATCCGCGTCTGGTGTACTGTTCAATTACCGGCTTTGGTCAGAACGGCCCACGTGCACACGAACCAGGTTATGATTTTATTATTCAGGGCATGGGTGGCATGATGAGCGTCACCGGTGAACGCGATGACTTGCCGGGAGGCGGCCCGCAAAAAGCCGGTTTGGCCTTTGCCGATCTGACTACCGGTTTATATTCTGCAATCGCTATTCAGGCGGCATTATTGTCCCGGGAAAAAACCGGTGAAGGTCAGCATATTGATATGGCGCTGCTGGATACTCAGGTTGCTTCTCTCTCCGTTTTGGCCATGAATTACTTGACCTCAGGAAAAGTGCCAGGACGTTTTGGAAATGCCCATGCCAATATTGTGCCTTATCAGGTCTTTAAGGCACAGCAAGGTGAGTTTATTATCGCCTGTGGCAATGACCTGCAATTCAAGGCCTTGTGTCAGGCAGTGGGCTTGGCTGAGGTCGCCGAAGATCCTCGTTTCCTAAAAAATTCAGGACGGGTGATGCATCGTGAAGAGCTGACCACAGTGCTACAGGCACATTTCTATAAGCAACCCGCACAAACCTGGGTGGATCTGATTCATGCAGTCAAAGTTCCGGTTGGTATGATTAATAACCTGAAGCAGACTCTGAAAGAAGAACAGGTATTGGCACGTGAGATGGTCATCCAGATGCCACACACTTTACGTGAAGATTACACCTCGATTGGCTCACCGATTAAACTTTCCAAGACCCCGGTAGAGTATAAAAAAGCGCCACCCTGTTTAGGTGAAGATACCGATGTAGTCTTAAGCCAGTTTTTAAGCCCGGATGAAATAGATGAGCTGAAAAGCAAAAAAGTCATCCAGCAGCGATAAGCTAGCAAGCAATAAAAAAGGAATCTTTATGATTCCTTTTTTATTTTCACCGTAATTAGCCAGATTTTCTATTCTTTTTTAACAGGCTTTGGTATTGGGCTGAACAGTCCGAGGCAGTTCACGACGCAAAATTTTGCCGACCGCAGACTTTGGCAATTCAGATACGAATTCTATATATTTTGGCATTTTATAACTGGTCAGTTGCTGTTTCAGGAAAGCCATGACCTCGTCCTGAGTCAGGTTGGCGTCCTGTTTCACAATAAATGCCTTGGGTACCTGTCCGGATTTTTCATCCTCAATCCCGATCACGGCACATTCCAGTATTTTGGGATGTTTGGACAGTACGCCTTCCAGCTCATTCGGATAGACATTAAAACCGGAAACCAGAATCATGTCCTTTTTACGGTCTAGAATGGTGATATAACCCTGCTCATCCATACAGCCGATATCGCCTGTCAGAAAGAAGCCGTCTTTCGTAAATGCCTGAGCCGTTGCTTCCGGTTGCTGCCAGTAACCTTTCATCACCTGAGGTCCTCGAATGGCGATTTCTCCAGCCTGCTGAAACTCAACCGGCTTGGCCTCATCGTTTAAAATCAGGATTTCGGTTCCTGCCAGTGGCAAACCAATGGTGCCACTAAAGCGTCGGCTCAGCGGTGGATTAAAGGTCGCAGTAGGTGATGTTTCAGAAAGTCCATAACCTTCATAAATCTGGCAGCCTGTGATTTCATGCCATAACTCGGCAGTGCTTTTTAAAATAGACGATCCACCACCTGTGGTGGTTTTAAGACGTGAATGATCCAGCTCACGAAATCGAGGATGATGTCCCAGCGCGTTAAACATGGTATTCACGCCCGGAAAAACAGTCGGTGGGTGTTTCTGATATTGATCCAGCAAAGCATCCAGATCTCTCGGGTTCGGAATCAGGACATTGGCGAAACCGCGACTCAAACCATAACTGAACAGGCAGATAGTAAAACCATAAATGTGATACAGCGGTAAGGCACAGAACACATATTCATCTTCGGTAGCATAGCGATCTCCGAAATGACTGATAAAGACCGTACTGTTCTGCGCGATATTAAAAAGAATATTGCGATGGCTCAGTTCAGCACCTTTGGATACACCCGTTGTTCCACCAGTATATTGCAGAATGACCGTATCTTTCTGATGCTGTACAGGCGTCTTAAAATCGATCGTTTCGACTTGATCAATCGCCTGTTTAAAGTCAAAAAACCGTTTATCTGGATATTCTGCAGCCTGACGAGAAACTGTCACGGGCTGATCCTGAATAAAATCCATCGGATGCGTTGAAATCACATATTTGAGTGCAGGACATTCATCTAGTGCTGTTAATTGCTCCAAAGTCTGTCCCAGAATAATCAAGGCTTCTGCCCCTGAATCCTGTAGCTGATGATACAGCTCGCGCTGAGTGTACATCGGATTGACATTGACCAGCACATAACCGGCACGAATAATGGCAAAGGTCGCAATCGGGTACTGAATAATATTCGGCAACATTACTGCAATACGGCCACCAGCTGCCAGCCCCAACTCCTGCAAATAGGTGGCGAATTTCTGGCTATATACGTCGATGTCTTTATAGCTGAACTTGCGATTCCGATAGATAAATGCAGTTTTATCCTGAAATTTAACTAAATTATCAGCAATCGTCATGCTCAGGGTTTTCTCGGGATCTGGCCGGGTAAATTCCGGATTGATATTCCACTTTTTATATTCTTCCATCCATGGCTGATTTTTCATTACAGCACTCCTATCTTTGCTTTAAATTTATTTCGTATTGTTAAAACTCTAAGGTTTCAATTTTCCTAGCAGGCTTTTACACCAGTTTTTGCTGCATTTGCTCCAGATACTGGTAGTGATAACCGCTACGAATAAAATGCTGATTTTTATTTCTGAATGAATGCGCATAATCTGGCCAGACCAGAGTCAACTTGCGGCTGACCGGATCCAGATACCAGCTTTTACAGCTTTCCGATAGCCAGACACTGCCTTGAGACAGTTGCTGCAGCTCCTGCATATAACTATTTTCAGCATGCTGATCAGCCTCGAAAACCTGAATCTGATTCAGCTCAAAAAATTGCAAGGCATCCAGCACCAGATCAAATTGGGTTTCCAGAAAATAAAGCGCTGAATTATGACCACTGCCGGTATTGGGTCCATTCAGGATGAACAGGTTTGGAAAATTATGTACGGTCGTTGACTGATAGCCCTGCATGCCGCTAGACCATTGTTGTTCCAGACTTAGGCCATGTTTACCGACGACCTTTGCCGCATAAGGTGGACGTGCTGCTTCAAACCCAGTGGCAAATACAATGATATCTGCAGGAAATTCATGGCCGGATTTGCTTATTACGCCATCTTGGCTTACTTCTGCCAAGGCCGAGTCTTCAAGCGTGACATGCGCTTTTAAAAAGGTTGGATAATAATCATTAGAGAGCAATAAGCGCTTGCAACCCGGCTCATAATGCGGAGTGAGTTTATGCTGTAACTCAGGGTCTGAAATCTGATGTTTTAAAAATTGCAGACAATTTTTCTTGACCCGCTCGATCTGGCTTTTCAGATTACGACGCTGGGCAAAATTGTATTCATTGCCCCAGAACAACGAGTGTCTGAGTGCTGACATACTGTCCGGATCTTTGCGGAAAAGCTGTTTTTCTGACTCAGAATAAGCCCGGTCTGGCCGCGGTAATATATATGGCGCACTACGTTGCAAGACGGTCAGGCTTTTGGCCATTTTGGCAATTTCCGGCACAAGCTGAACTGCTGAAGCTCCAGAACCGACCACAACCACGCGCTGATTATCCAGATTCAGCTGATGATTCCAGCGCGCGGAATGCATCACTTGGCCCTGAAATTCTGCCAGACCCGGAATTTGCGGGAGATGTTCATCCGCAAGATGTCCGGTTGCTGTGATTAAAATTTCTGCCTGATACAGACCTTGAGAAGTCTGAATTTCCCAGATACGTGCTTTGGCATTCCAGCTAGCTTTTTCCAGTTGAGTTTGAAAGTCGATATGTGGCCGGATATTTTCCTGATCACAGCACTGGATTAAATAACGCTGAATTTCTGCCCCTTGCGGAAAGACACGCGACCAGTCCGGATTTTTAATAAAAGAAAAAGAATATAAATGAGATGGCACATCACAGGCGACACCGGGATAGGTATTATCACGCCATGTTCCACCGACTTCTGCGGCACGTTCAATGATTTTAAAGTCGTGAATGCCCTGCTGTTTCAGACGGATTGCCATGCCCAAACCACCGAAACCGCTGCCTACGATTAAAATCTTGCTGCGCTGTACTGGAGCTTGCATTATTTTTCTCCTATTTTAAGGCATCGACGGCTGGATTTTTTGATTTGCCGGATACTGCTGTGGATGCTGGCTAAACTGGTTCACCAGTTGCAGCACTTCTGCAGGCGCTTCGATATACAGTGCGTGTCCCGACGCAATTTCGATATAACGACTGTCCTGTATTGAGGCAAACAGCAGCTTTGCTTGAGCCAGAGGTATCATGCGGTCTTCATGGCAAGCGACGATTAAGGTCTCCGCACAAATGTCCGGCAAGATCGAGGTAATATCAATGCGATAATTCAGTTCACGTTGTTTGGCTGCATCTTGGGAAGGTTTAACAAAGCGTGCCAGATCAAGCACCTGTTGTTCGCTACGGGCACATAGATAATCATCGCTATACAGGCAATAATTGACAAAATGCGGCAAGGCAGCGGATTGTTCATTAAATAACTGTTGCCAGATGCTTGTCCGCAGTTGCTGCACCGAGCTGGTCTTTGCCCAACCGGCTAACAGAATCAAGCGCGCTACGCGCTGTTTGAGACTCGCGGCGACTTGTGCAGCAATCACGGCACCGAGTGAATAACCTACGACTGTAATAGTTTCATCTTCTGCAACTGCATGCTGAATCAGTGCTTCGACCTGCTGGCTGAAATCGCTAATCGCCAGATCAGCTTTATCAGGTGTGTGCAAATCAATTGATAACACCCGCTGATGCATGCCCAGCATCGGAAAAATATAACTAAAATGCTTGTCGGTATTTCCACCTGTGCCATGAATCAGAATAATGCTGGGAAATGCAGAACGCTGTCCGACTTCGTGATAGTTAAGTTGCAAATCAGCATAAGGAAACTGTCGAGTAATCACGTCTAAATCCATATAGACTCCTGATCTTGTTGTTTTATAGTCTGTTCAACCGCAGAGAAAAAAACTGATATTGAATACAGTTGAGATGCAAAACGGGTTATTAAAAAAAGACCCACGATCAAGAGAGGCGATCGTGGGTCAAAAGGTTTAATCGAATTTGAACTCTTCAGCTTCAAGCAGGAACAGGCTTTCACCACCCGCTAGAATATTGGCAGTATGCGTTGCAGTTCTTGGTAAAATCCGTGCAAAGAAGAATTGTGCAGTTTTGATTTTTGCTGCATAGAACGGATCGGTATGACCTTGTTCAATTTTCTGCTGTGCCGTAATCGCCATTTTTAGCCATAAATAAGCCGACACCACATAACCGGAGAAATATAAATAATCGACTGAGGCCGCACCAATTTCATTGACAGACTGTTGTGCCTGAGTCTGAATGGTTTTGGTGAGCTCCAGCCACTGTTCGGTTAGCTGGCTGACTTGTGCAACTTGCTGGCTTAATTGGGCATGTTGCTGATGATCTTTCACATAAGCCTGAATCTCATCGGTCAATGCAGTCAGCAAGCCAAGCTTTGAACCCAGAACTTTACGCGCCAATAAATCAATCGACTGAATTTCAGTGGTGCCTTCATAAAGGCTGGCAATACGTGCATCACGGGCAATCTGCTCCATGCCATGCTCGGTAATATAACCGTGACCACCGAAGACCTGCATACCATGCTTCGCCGCTTCCACGCCTGTTTCAGTCATGAGTGCTTTGGCAATTGGGGTGAGTAATGCCAGACAGTCTTCAGCTGCTTTTTTCTCATCGGGATTATCGGTTGCTTCAGCAATATCGGCATAGGTCGCCAGATAATAGGCCAGCGCACGTGAACCTTCTGCAAATACCTTTTGAGTCAGCAGCATGTTACGTACAGCCGGATGCACAATAATTGGATCTGCTGGCTGGTTGGGCGCCTTGGCACCTTCCAAAGAACGCATGGCCAGACGGTCTTTGGCATAAGCCAATGCGCCCTGATAAGAAGATTCTGCTGCTGCCAGACCCTGAATCGCTGTACCAATACGCGCCGAGTTCATAAAGGTAAACATGCAGTTCAGGCCGCGGTTTTCAGGCCCGATCAGAAAACCTTTGGCATTGTCAAAATTCAGTACACAAGTCGCATTCCCGTGAATCCCCATTTTGTGTTCAAGCGCGCTGCAGACCACGCCATTACGCGAAGCCACATTGCCCGCTTCATCCAAATTGTATTTCGGCACGATAAACAGCGAAATACCTTTGGTACCGGCAGGCGCATCGGGTAAACGTGCCAGTACGATATGCACAATATTTTCAGCCAGGTCATGTTCACCGGCAGATATAAAGATTTTCTCACCGCTGATGCTATAACTGCCATCTTCATTTGGCACTGCTTTGGTACGGATTAATCCCAGATCTGAACCAGCATGCGATTCGGTTAAACACATGGTTCCAGTCCAGCGGCCGGCAATTAAAGGCACCAGAAATTTCTGTTTTTGCTCATCGCTTCCGTGGTGTTCCAGAGTGCGCATAGCACCGTGTGATAGGCCCGGATACATGCCCCAAGACCAGTTGGTCGCGGTAATAATTTCTGAAATCGCGATACGGTATAAAGTCGGGAAGCCTTGGCCGCCATATTTTTCATCACCGGTTAATGAGGTAAAGCCAAGTTCCACATATTTATCATAAGCCGCTTTAAAACCATCTGGTGTGGTTACCACGCCATCTTGTAAACGGCAACCCTGCTGATCGCCTGTGGCATTAATCGGTAGCAGTTCGTTTTGGCAAAAATCGGCAGCGACTTCCAGATATTGCTCCATAATATCCATCGATACTTTGTCTGCGAACCTGGTATATCCCTGATATTTCTGTTCCACATTGAGCAAGTCTTTCAGCACAAACGTCATGTCTTTTAATGGCGCAATATAATTTCTCATCGTAATTCCCTTGCATGAGTTTTTAATTTGTATATTTATGACTTAAAATTTCATAATACGAAATTATGTTTTAAATCCAATATAATATAAGTCCCAGTATAAAATCTAGTCATTCTGTGAAATTTCCTATTTAAAAAATAAAAATATTCAACATGAAAAAAAGCCATTCATGCTTGAATGGCTTTTTATTGAGTGATAACGCTTAGATGATCTAGCGCGGGAAAAATTGAGCCAAACGTTGATAAATAATCTGCTCGGCATCCTGCATGATATTGTCAATCAGCGCCTGACAGGTCGGAATATCATGAATCAATCCCATCACCTGTCCAGCGGTCAGTACGCCCGCATCTACATCGCCATTTTCCAGCGCAAGCTTGCCTTTTAAACCACTGACATAGGGACGAATCTGTTCAAACTCCAGACCTGGATCTTCACTCATTTTCACCACCAGCTCAGATACTGCATTTTTGGCAACACGCGCAGTATTTCTAAACTGCCGATACAGTAGATGTGTCGCCCTTTCATCATTGTCGACATAAAACTGTTTGATGTTCAGATGGATTGGCGCTTCCTGAGTCGCACAAAAGCGTGTGCCCATATTGATGCCTTCTGCACCCAAAGCCAATGCTGCGACCAGACCACGACCATCAGCAAAACCGCCACTGGCCACAATCGGTACAGTAAGCTGATCTGCTGCCGCAGGAATCAGGATCAGGCCAGGAATATCATCTTCACCCGGATGCCCGGCACATTCAAAACCGTCAATCGAGATCACGTCCGCACCGATTCTTTGCGCTGAAAGTGCATGACGAACCGAGGTACATTTATGAATCACAATGATGCCATGCTGTTTAAATGCCTCAATATGTTCGTGTGGCTTATTGCCTGCTGTTTCTACGATCTTGATACCGCTTTCAATAATGGCCTGTCGATATTCGGCATACGGCGGCGGATTCACAGCGGGTAATAAAGTCAGATTCACCGCAAAAGGCTGATCAGTCATGTCACGGCAACGTGCAATTTCCTTGACCAGTGCTTCTGGCGTTGGTTGCGTTAGTGCCGTTAATGTTCCCAAGCCGCCAGCATTAGATACAGCACTGGCCATTTCCGCTGTACCGACCCACATCATGCCACCCTGAATAATCGGATAGCGAATCCCTAAAAGCTCGGTTATACGGGTCTGAATGTTCATGCAAGCTCTCCTTAGCATCCGGTAAATTGTGCAGGGCGTTTTTCGAAAAAAGCCTGGACGCCTTCTTTATAATCCTGACTGTTTAGCGCCAGATATTGCAGGTTTTGTTCCAGCTCCAGTTGCTGGTCGATGGTATTTTCAGCACTGCGTTGCAAGGCCTGTTTGGTTAAAGCCAGTGCATAAGTCGGCTGTTGTGCCAGTCGCTGTGTAATGTCGTCGATATAAACATCAAATTCTGTATCTGGAAGCATTTTCCAGATCATGCCCATTTCGGCAGCCTCTTTGGCATGTAAGGGTTCACCGAGTAAAGTCAGTGCCATGGCACGTGCATAACCGATTAAATGTGGCAACATCCAGGTGCCACCAGCATCGGGAATCAAGCCGATTTTGGAAAAGGCCTGAATAAATCGGGCACTTTCCTTGGCAATGACCAGATCACAGGCCAGCGCGATATTGGCACCTGCACCGGCAGCAACTCCATTTACTGCTGCAATCACCGGTTTGGGACTCTCACGGATCAGCTTAATCAAGGGATTATAATATTTGGCCAGCGAACCTTGTGGTGGCAAAGGCACCTTGCCGAGCTGTCCGGCACGTTCTTTTAAGTTCTGTCCCGCTGAAAAGGCCCGACCATTGCCACGAATCACAATCACCCGTATATCCGGATCTGTATTCCAGCTTTTCAGCACCTGCTGCACTTCCTCATGCATTTTCCGGTTAAAACTGTTAAGTGACTCCGGGCGGTTAAAGCTTAAAGTCGCGATGCCTTGCTGAACCTGAGTTTGAATCGTATCCCACATTCGCAATCTCCTTATTTTTATCTGTATCCCTACAATTAATAACCTTTGTTGACATCTACCTGATGACACAACTCCAGACCCTGCTTGAAACGGCGGTCATTCTCCAGAATCTGTTCCACCACTACCGACATCGGCGCATGTGAGGCCACATGTGGGGTTACGATAATTTTTTCATGCTGCCAGAATGGATGCTCGGCAGGCAGTGGCTCCTGTTCAAACACATCGACAATTGCACCTCGTAGATGACCTGAATCCAGCACCTTCAATAAATCCTGTTCGATTAAATGCTGGCCTCTCCCGACCTGAATGAGAGCTGCCTGTTCAGGGAGTTGCTGGAATAATTCAGTAGATAGAATGCCGGTATTCTCTTCTGTAAGTGGCAACAGGTTAATCAGGATCTGGCTTTGAGCCAGGAAATCGGACAACTGTTCTGAACCGACATAGCTTTTAACCTGTTTAATCTCTTTCGGGGAATTGGCCCAGCCCGAGACCTGATAGCCCATGTCGGCAAAACGTTCTGCTACATAAGCCCCCATATGCCCAAGGCCCATAATTCCGATCTGGATATGCTGGCTATAACTCTGACGATACTGCTTCCATAGCTGCTGCTTTTGTTGCTGAATCATGCGGTCAAAATAACGCTGAAAATACAGCACACCCCAAAGCAGATAATCAAACATGCCTTTTTGATGATGCGGATCGAGTACCCGGCACACGGCTTGATCCGGTCGTATCTCATTCAAGTTTAAATGCTCGACCCCGGCCGCAATCGAATGGATCAGGCCAAGTTTTGGAAGCTGCTGCAATTTCTCCAGATCTGGAAACCAGCAGGCGGCCGTGGTCGCCTGCTCTGCTTCCGGGCTGTCCACTGTACAAAAACTGTCCTCAGGGGCATATTTCTGAAAAGACTTGACCAGAATGGCTTCAATGTTCGGCACAGTACTGGAAATCACAATCATGATGCATACTCCGTATATTGATGCTCAATCAGGGATAAAGCAGCCTGCCAGGCACGCTGTAAAATCGGTTCTACCAACGGACTGGCGAACTGTTTGGCGGTTTTAATCCGCACGTCTTCACTTGGATAATGTAATTCAGCACCGCCACTTAAAGCCTTGACCTGTACCTGACAGGCGCGCTCCAGAAAATAAATTTCATGAAAAGCCCGTGCAATGGTTTCGCCAGCCGTTAATAGGCCATGATTACGTAAAATCATGGCACGATGACCAGCTAAATCCTCAATCAGGCGTTCCTGCTCATCTGTTGACAGTGCCACGCCTTCATACTCGTGATAGGCCAACTGCTGATAAAATTTCAGCGCATGCTGGGAAATTGGCAGAAGTCCATGTTTCTGGGCAGAAACGGCTATCCCATCTGCGGTATGTGTATGAATGACGCAATTCAGATGAGGATGTGCTTCGTGAATTGCGGAGTGGATCACGAAGCCAGCCATATTCACCGGCTTGTCCTGTTCATAGCTTTCTACGACCTGTCCTGCATGATTGATCTTGACCAGCGTTGAGGCACGCATTTTTTCAAAAGCGACGCCATACTGATTAATCAGAAAGCAGTCTGGCTGATCGGGCACTCTTAAACTGATATGGGTATCAATCAGGTCGGTCATCCGGTAATGCGCAATAATGCGATAAAGCGCTACAAGCTCACAACGTGCCTGCCATTCAGCATCTGTAACCAGAGTTTTTATTGTCATGATTCCATCCTGGAAAAATATAGCATTTTGATCACTATCTGTTATATCATAATTTTAGAAAAACAGAATATTATTTCATAAGGCGAAATAAATCATTACAAGGAGTTGCTATGCCAACATCACAATTAAACGGACTTGAATATCTCACTGCCATCAAGAATGGGGAAATTTCCAGTTCAGCCATGAGTGAAATTATTCCCATGCGTCTAACGTTGGTGCGTGAGAACTATGTGGAATATGAAGTACGCCCCGATCAGCGCCATTACAATTTACAAGGTGGGATTCATGGCGGTTTTTGTGCAACGGTTTTAGACAGTGCGACCGGTGCTGCCGTGCATACGACGGTTGATGCCGGGGTAAGTTTTTCGACCATCGATCTGAATGTGAAAATGCTGAAAGCCATGAAAAGTGGTGAAACCTATACTGCCATTGGTGAAGTCATCCGGATCGGACGTAATGTACTCACTTCAGAAGGCCGGATTGTCGATAAAGAAGGTAAAGTTTATGCCTTTGGTTCAGCGACTTTATTGGTGACTGGACGCAAATAGTCTTTGAACTGATTTAAACATTCCCTGCATGTGCAGGGATTTTTATTTCTCTATCTATATAAATAGCGCAATAAAAAATGCCATGCATATCATCTATACATGGCATGAAGGTGATAACTCAAGCGGTTAAGCTGCTTCAGGGTTTTCAATCACCATTGCCAAGCCTTGACCCAGACCAATACACAGGCTGATCACGGCATATTTTTTACCGGTACGCTGTAACTGACGCGCAACGGTTAAAGCCAAACGCGCACCCGAACAGCCCAGTGGATGGCCAATCGCAATTCCGCCACCATTTGGGTTGACACGCGGATCATCAAAAGCAACATCCAGACCTTTCAGGCAAGACAATACCTGACTGGCAAATGCTTCATTGATCTCGATAATGTCCATATCGTCCAGCGTTAAGCCTGCACGTTTTACGGCTTTTTTGATTGCTTCAATTGGACCTGCACCCATGATGCGTGGCTCAATCCCAGCCGCGGCTGAAGACAGGATCCGCGCCAGAGGTTTTAAGCCGTACTGTTCCTGAACTTTTTCACTGCCGATCATCAGTGCTGCAGCGCCGTCATTGATACCTGATGCATTCCCCGCAGTCACCACCCCACCTTCAAATAGCGGTTTTAACTTGGATAATGCTTCAAATGTTGAAGAAGCACGTGGATGCTCATCTTCAGTGACCTGTTTAGGCGGCAATTTTCGTCCTTGAGAAACTTCAATTGGAGTAATTTCACCTGCAAAGAAACCTGCTTCTTTTGCTGCCTGATATTTTGCCTGTGATGCAGCGGCGAAAGTATCTGCCTGTTCACGTGAAATACCAAATTCTTCAGCCACATTATCACCAGTTTCCGGCATGCTGTGTGCGCCAAACTGTTCAGTGAATTTACGGTTCGGAAAACGGGTACCAATGGTCGTATCATAAATTTTGGCCTCACGTGAATACGCGCTTTCTGCTTTACCCATCACAAAAGGCGCACGTGACATGCTTTCTACACCACCGGCAATATACAGCTCACCTTCGCCTGCGGTAATCGCGCGCGCCGAATCAATCACTGCCCCTAGACCCGAAGCACATAGACGGTTGATGGTCTGTCCGGGCACAGTGACCGGCATACCGGCTAACAATGCTGCAAAACGTGCCACATTACGGCTATCTTCACCGGCCTGATTGGTGCTGCCAAAGATGACATCTTCTACATCTGCTGCCGGAATACCGGTTTTTTCCAGCAGATTTCTAATTACGGTTGCTGCCAGATCATCTGGACGGACACTTGCCAGACTTCCTGCATGGCGACCAATTGGTGAACGTAACCCATCATAGATATATGCATTTAACATGAATGTTATTCCTTTAACTTTTTAATTAATGTGTGCTATGGACAAGTGCTAAACCGAGCTGAACACGGCGACGCAGCCAAGGACTTGGACGGTAGCGCTGGTCACGGGTAATCGCGGTCATGCGATCCAGAATTTTCAGGATTTTTTCAGCACTCAATACATCACCCCATTCAATTGGGCCATGCGGATAACCGAGGCCTAATTTCACGGCAATGTTAATGTCTTCTACCGTAGCTACGCCTTGCTGGGCAATATCACAACCAAGGTTCACAATCATCGCCAAAGCACGCTGCGCCACAAAGCCGACACTTTCCTGAATTGTGCTCGCAGTCACGCCATCCAGATTAAAAATCGATTGTGCGGCATGAGTCAGTTCAGGCTTGGTCACAAGAGTTGGCATTAAAGTGCGATGTTTATTCAGACCATAGAGCAGGTCGATGCAGACCACTTGCTGAGGTGTCACCTGATAACGGACAGCGGCTGAAGTTGCATCTTCACCATAAGTGGCAATTAAGATTAAGGCATCTGCCGAAGGTGTTTCAGTTTGTTCGATCTGAATATTGAACTGTTGCAGATACTGCTCAAGCGCCTGACGATCTTCACTATATTCTGTGCCTAGCCAGACTGCTGGATAGTGATCGAGCTTTTCAACCAGTGTTGGAGCCACATCACCTACTTTGCTACCTGAAGTGTAATCATAGAAGCCTTTACCGGTTTTACGACCGAGCTGTTTGGCAATAAAGCGTTGACGGGTAATCACACTTGGACGGTAACGTGCTTCTTCATAATACTGGTGATAAATCGATTCACTCACCGGATGCGATACATCCATACCGGTCAGATCGCCTAGCTCAAAAGGTCCCATTTTAAAACCGATCCCATCGCGGTAAATCCGGTCAATCTCATAAAATGGCGTGACATTTTCATTCAGAATGGCATAGGCTTCACTGCCAAAGGCCCGACCGGCATGGTTAATGATAAATCCTGGGGTATCTTTGGCTTTGACCGGGCGATGTCCCATCTTGGTAGATAATTGAGTCAAGGCTTGCACAATATCAGCGCGGGTATTGAAGCCTTCAATCACTTCCACCACTTTCATCAGTGGTACCGGATTAAAAAAATGATAGCCGGCCACACGTTCCGGCTGACTGCAATTGGCAGCAATGGCACTGATCGATAATGAAGAGGTATTCGATGCCAGAATGGCTTCCGGTTTTACAAGCGCTTCCAGTTGCTGCATCAGCTTTTGCTTGATTTCCAGATTTTCGATAATCGCTTCAACAATCAGATCACAATCTTTCAAGTCTTCTAGCTGCTGCGCGATTGATAAATGGGCAATATCTTCAGCTGCTTTTTCGTGGCTAAACTTGCCTTTATCGGCCAGTGTATTCAGTGTTTTAGCCAGTTTTTCCTGCGCCTGTTCGGCTGCACCGGCTTTGGCATCAAATAACACCACATCATGCCCAGACTGAATGGCAATCTGGGCAATGCCTGCACCCATGGTGCCGACACCAATAATACCGATTTTCTGAATTTGAATGCTCATGCTTATCGTCCCTGATAATTCGGTTTACGTTTTTCAATAAAGGCCTGCATGCCTTCTTTCTGGTCTTCTGAAGAAAACAGCATCTGGAAAGACTTACGTTCCAGGCTAAGTCCGGCATTGAGCGGCACATCTTCGGCCAGTAATGCCACTTCCTTGATTTGCTCCAAGGCAATTGGCGGTAATTTTGCCAGACCTTCGGCCATCTTGATGGCAGTGGCAAGGGTTTCATTGTCCTCGGTCACTTGAGAGACCAGGCCAATTTGATAAGCTTCCGGCGCAGGTACCAGACAACCGGTCATGATGATGCGCATGGCATGAAATTTACCCACTGCACGGAATAAACGTTGAGTGCCACCTGCACCCGGCATCACGCCAACTTTCACTTCCGGTTGACCGAACTGGGCACTTTTTCCGGCAATAATAATGTCAGCATGCATTGCCAGTTCACAGCCACCCCCCAGTGCATATCCGTTTACAGCGGCAATCACCGGTTTTGAACACTGGGCAATAGCCTGCCAGTAACGTTCAGTACGGCGCTGCATCATCTGGATAGTTTCAGCAGTCGCTAATTCTTTCAGGTCGGCCCCTGCGGCAAAGTCTGTTTCGCCCCCAGTGAGAATAATGGCACGGATATTTTCATCATCATTGAGCTGTAGAAAAGCAGCAGCAAGTTTCTGACGTACTTCTGTATTCAAGGCATTTTTTGCTTCAGGCCGATGAATTTTAACCATCGCCACATGCGTCGAGATTTGCTCTATTTGAACGACCTGTTCCATTATAATCTCCATTTATTTTGTATAGCGAAACTTTATTTTGTATAAAACATATGATTTTTAGGTCATTAAATCAAGTTTTTTTAGTCCATAAACTCTAATAAGTTGTTTTTTACTAAAAATAGAGTAAAAACTCTTGTTTGGCTAGTAATTTTATGATTAATTGATTTCGCAATACGGAATTAAATATTTTAAATGTAATTTGGTTGTTTATTTAAGTAAAAAATAACCACAGAGCAAAACTAAATATTGATTTGTGAAACATAAATCCTCAGTAAATGCTGATTTTTCAGCCTGGAAATTGAAAAAATCACTGCAGCCGGATGGTGGATACGGCTCAGGCAAACAGAAGCAATCTCCTTAGATCAAGGAAAATACGTTTCCGTGAGGAATAAAATGGATGTAGTGGCAGCATAGGAATGCTGTTTTTAATAAATAGAGGATATAAGAATGACAAGCGACACGATCGTCACAGGAGACAATAAAACACCTGTCTCTTCCGAGGACACCATTAAACAGGCACCAAAACGCCTGTGGATTACAGCTTTTATCTTTGCTTTCCTGATCTTGCTGTGTGACGGTGCGGATATTGGTATTTTGGCTTTCAGCCTGACTAGTTTAAAAGCAGAATGGGGTTTAAGCTCGATGCAGGCGGGTGCTTTAGGCAGCTGGTCTTTATTGGGTATGGGGATTGGCGGGTTTGTCGGTGGATGGGCCTGTGATCGATTTGGACGGGTTCGTGTGATTGTACTGGCAACCATCACCTTCTCCCTACTGTCTGCCTATTCAGGTTTTGCCCAGTCTTATACTGAATTTGCAATTTTGCGTACGCTTTCATGTCTGGGTTTAGGCTGTTTATATATTGCCTGCAACACCTTGATGTCTGAATATGTGCCAACCAAATATCGTACCACGGTACTTGCAACACTCATGACCGGTTTTACCTTGGGCTCGCTGGTGATTACCCTGCTGTCTGGCTGGATTATTCCCGAGTTTGGCTGGCGTATGCTGTACTGGATTACCATTGCACCACTGGCACTGGGTGTCTTGATGCACTTTATGGTGCCTGAGCCAGAATCATGGAAACGTGTCCGTGAAATGAAGCGTACTGGTCAGATCGTGGATAATGATGCCAAAAAAGGCAATCCATATGTCACCATTCTGAAAGACAAGACCCATGGCAAAATGTTTATCTTGTGGTCTTTCAGTTCCGGTTTCCTGCTGTTCGGTTATTTTGGAGTAAGTAACTGGTTACCGACATATCTGGAAGCTGAATTAGGCATCAAGTTCAAGGAAATGGCCCTTTATATGGTCGGTACTTTCCTGACCATGATCTTTGCCAAAGTGATTGCCGGCTATGTGGCAGATAAAATTGGCCGCCGCATCGTATTTGCTTTTGGCACCATGGGCACCGCGATTTTTATTCCAGTGGTGGTATATCTGCATACCCCTGAAAATATTGGTGTCTTAATGCTGATCTTCGGTTTCCTGTACGGTATTCCTTATGCCATTAATGCAACGTATTTGACTGAAAGCTTTCCGACCGGGGTGCGCGGTACTGCTGTCGGCGGTGCATTTAACATTGGCCGAATTGGTGCTGTCTTTGCTCCAATCACCATCGGTTATCTGGCGATGCATGGTTCAATCGGAACCGGCCTGATGGTGATGGGTGCAGCTTATTTCCTGTGTGGCCTGATTCCTGCCCTGTTTATTAAAGACCGTTTATACGATCCACAAAAAGCAGAATAACTGACCACCTGGAGGGCGGCTCAACAAACCACCCTCCTCACACTTCATCTTTTTTGACCTTGCAAGCCAATATCTGTTTTTAGCTGAACAGAGTATTGCTCATTTGACGAGCACGATATTCATGCTTCGAAAGTCAAAATCACCTTTATTTAAATTTAAAAATTAAGGCAATCAAAAGGAAAGCGCTTTCCTTATTTACATCTGAAAATTTCTTTAGGGATTAAGAAATGAAAAAAATAGTATTAGTTACGCTTTGCAGTATCGCATCAGCACAGGCATTTTCAGCAGAGGTTTCTCCTGATCGTATCGAGTTTTTAGAAACGCAATTAAAGCAAATTCAGGCTGAGCTGGAACAACAAAAAGCAGCCCAGTTGTCCTTAAAAGCCCAACAGGAACAAACTAAAACTGCAGACGCCAAGACTTTAGGCTCAATGCTTGATAATGTCGATGTTTATGGCTTGATCCGCCTGGATGGCGCAGTAGATTTTAAGAGCACCACCGAAACGCGTGGCCGTACCATTAACCAGATCAATAAAGTGCCTTTTACTGAACCGGATTCGGTACGTTCAGATTTCACTTTAGCGGCCAGCCGGATTGGTTTTCTGGCCAAAGATATTGGCGGCAATCCAAATGTATCGGCACGTGTAGAAGCTGATTTCTGGACCAATAATGGTAAAGGTGATGGCGGATTACGCATTCGTCATGCCCATTTTAAATATTATAACTGGACTTTTGGTCAGGCCTGGTCACTGATGTCTACCCCTGAAATCAGCACAGAAGCAGTAGACTACAGTTTACTGCTCGGCGGTTCGGTTCTGCGTACGCCTCAAGTCAGTTATGCTTTCAAACTTGATCCGGAAAACACCTGGAATATTGGCCTGGAATATATGGCAAGTGGCGACCGCTCATCTGCCTTACCGGCATTCACCAGCAAATATGTGCATCAGTCTGGTCCCTTACATTTATTGGCACAAGGCTTTGTCAATGAAAAGCAGGCTCAAACGGATACAGGTGATATTAATAAAATCGGCTGGGGCGTGGGCGTTGGTGGACGCTATCTTATTGATGATAAAAACTCGGTTCAGGGCAATTATTTTCATATCGTCGGGGATCAGCGGATTGCGGCCTATTTAGTTCAGGGCTCGACCGTCGATGGCGCAGCCTGGGGTGGCGATTATTCAGTTGATACTGCAAATGATGAACTTTTACTGAATTCATTTAACAGTCTGAATATCGGCTTTACCCATAAGTTCACACCAAAATGGCGGAGCAGCATTTCCGGCAGTCTGGTCGACTTTGATGACTCAAGTGAATATGCAAGAGCAAATCCGGAAAGTAATAAACGCTTAACCGACTATGTGGCCAATGTGATTTATTCTCCAGTTCCGAATATCAATCTGGGCGCGGAATATCATCATGGTAAACGCGAAACCTTTGATGCCAAAGAAGCTGATATTTCACGGGTAAATTTATCAGCGACCTATCGCTTCTAAAGTCTGAGGAGACAAGGATGTCAGCCCAAGGGCAACCCTCACGCCGTTTCATGTTTATGATGGCCATGACCTGCGCGCTCTGCGCAGGTTGTAATTACTTTAACCAGCCCTTAATTTATTCGATTGCCCAGGACTTAAATATAAGTGTGGCGCAGTCTGGCTGGACAGTGGTCCTGACTCAGATTGGCTATGCAGCCGGTCTGTTTTTGTTTGTGCCTCTGGGTGATTTATTTGAAAAGCGTTTATATATCTGTAGCCTGATGTGCTGTACCGGCCTGGCACTGATCGGACTGTCTGCCAGCAGTAATTTGCAGATGCTGTATGGCTTTACCCTGCTTGCCTCATTTTGTTCTATTAGCACCCAGATTCTGATTCCTTTTGCCGCCAATTTATCGCAGCGTGAAAAAAGTGCCGAAGTGGTGGGTCTGCTGATGAGTGGTGTTCTGGTCGGTATCCTGTTTGCCCGAACTGTATCAGGAATGATTTCTACCTTATGGTCCTGGCATGCCGTGTACTTATTAAGTGGTTGCGCCATTTTACTTTTAAGTATTGCGATGTGGTATCAGTTACCCAAAGCGAAAAGCCAGTTACAGATGAGCATTTTACAGATCTATTATTCCTTATTTACCTTTGCCAAGACCGAACCGATGTTGATGCGACGGAGTCTTATCGGCGGTCTGGGTTTTGGAATGCTGAGCATCATTTTTACCACCATGACTTTTATTCTGGCAGAAGCACCCTACCATTTTAATGACTTCCAGATTGGTCTGATGGGCGTCGTGGGGGTAATCGGGATCTGGTCTTCACAATGGACGGGGAAAATGATTGGCCGCCATCGGGAGAAGTGGCTGGCACAGCTCGCGACAGCTGGACTGATTTTGGCCTGGATTCCTCTGGCTTTTGCACAGCGCAGTTTATGGTTATATATTCTGGGCCTGATGATTGCCTATTTTGGCATTTCATCTTTACATGTACTCAACCAGAATCTGGTCTATCGGCTTTCAGTCCAAGCCCGCTCGCGTATTAATGCCATCTACATGACCTGTTATTTTTCTGGTGCCGGGCTTGGTGCATTTCTGTCTTTAAGTTTATGGAAAATCTATGGCTGGCCGGCCTGTGTAGCACTCGGTTTTCTATTTGCCTTGCTGATGTTTGTAATTAATTATTATGACCTGAATCAAAAACACAATTTGGTGAATATCCAGCCCAGACCTTAATCACTGTACTTTCACCTTGAATTTTTAATTTCTTTGCGGATGATCAGATTCCATGGATAAATAAAGAGGCTTTAATTCAGTTAAAGGCGCAGGTTTCGCATAAAAAAAGCCTTGTAGTAAATCACAGCCTTGTTGATAAAGTAATTGGGCTTGATTCAAGGTTTCCACACCTTCAGCCACAACATCTAAATCAAGCTGATGGGCCAGATGAATGATGGATTGAACAATTGCAGCATTCTGATCATCCAGTGTCAGTTCCTCGATAAAACTCCGATCTAGCTTGATCTGGTTGATCGGCAGGCGCCGTAGATAACTCAGGCTTGAATAGCCGGTCCCAAAGTCATCAATCGCGACTTGAACACCTAAAGCACGTACCGTTTTCAAAATTTCAATGGTGCGATCTGCGCCATTAATAATCACCCCTTCGGTAATCTCAATTTTGAGCAGTTCCGGAGGCAATTGACTGCTTGCAAGGACATGTTTAAGTATTTGCAGGAAACCTGCCCTGCGGAATTGGAGCGGAGAAATATTGACCGATACGGTGATCTGACGATTGTGCTGCTTGTTCCATGCAGCAATATCTACGCAGGCTTTTTCCAGAACCCACTGGCCTACACCGATAATTTGCCCTGTTCGTTCTGCAAGCGGAATGAAAACCGCAGGAGAAATATAACCCTGCTGCGGGTGCTGCCAGCGAATCAGAGCTTCTACGCCAGTCACCTGACCATTTGCAGGATTAATAATCGGTTGATAGAAAAGATTAAACTGTTTCTGGTTGATCGCTTGCATCAGTTCCATACGCAGATTTGCATAATCTATTTCTGGTGCAGGTTTCATATTGGTTTTTTCATACCATTGCCAGATATTTCGGCCTTGTCTTTTGGCTTCCTGCATCGCCAGAACAGACTGATAAATCAGCTCAGAAGAATGCTGAATCGAACTGTCATCTGCAACAATACCAATACTGGCACTTAAATGAATCTTGTATTCATCCACGATAAAAAGCTGGGACAGCAGCTCCAGCATTTTTTCAGCAATAGCCTCGACTTCACTTTGCGCATACTCACCTGACATGAGTAAAATAAATTCATCTTCGGCAAAGCGGCATAGCACATTGTTTTCCTGAGCGAAACCCTGCAAGCGCTCACCCACACTTTTCAGAATCTGGTCACCGACCAGATGTCCCAGACTATCATTAATATTTTTAAAGTCATCCAGATCTATATACAGCAGGATTAAAGGCTGTGCGCTATCGTGCCGCTGTGCAAAAACCTGCTCTAGAATCTGCTTGAAAGCATGCTGATTCGGCAAGCCGGTTAAATGGTCATGGGTGTGCTGATGCTTGATATATTCTTCATGAATACGCTGCTGGGTAATGTCTTCCTGAATCCCCAGAAAATGGGTGCAGTTTCCGTTTTGATCAAAAATCGGGCCAAGGGTCAAACGGTTCCAGAACCAGCTGCCATCCTTACAATAATTTTTGATGGTTACCTGCGCTTCTTGTTGTTGTTTTACTGCTTGCTGGAGTAACAAAATCTGATCTGCTGCCGTATCCGCTCCATATAGGAAAAAGCAACTTCGTCCCAGAACTTCCTGTTCGGTATAACCGGTGAGTTTCAGAAAAGCCGGGTTGACATATACCATCGACATTTTTTCCGAAACATCGGTGATAAAAATCCCATTTGGACTTGCCTCGACCCCACGCTTTAATAGTCGTAGAGCTTCCTTATTTTTACGGCGTAAAGTAATGTCTCGTGCAATACCAATCACACCGGTAACTTTCTGGTTCTGGATAATCGGCAAATTGGTTAAATCCAGCCAGATAATATCTCCCTGAACGTTATAAATCGGAAGTTCATAATGTTGTGCTTTACCTTGCAGCGTTTCTGAAAATGAAACATTGGCAAGTTCCTGGAATTCGGTAGGTATAAATGCACAATAATGCTGGTTTTGAATTTGCTCCTCGGAAAAACCTGTAATTTCCTGGCAGGCAATGTTGGTATTAAGCACATAGCCCTGTAAATCCAGTTCAAAAATGATATCGGGATGATAGGTATAGAAAGAACAGTACTTTTCATTAATTGCCTGTCCTTTCTGCCGTTCATGATCAAGCTCGATCGCGAGTGCAACCAAATTCGCAGCTTGCTGTAACAGCCGGATATGAGACTCTGTCGGTATTTTAGGCGTTCGATAGTAAGTTGCAAAAGTGCCGTATAAAACATCCGATGCGCTAATGATCGGTGTTGACCAGCAGCTCGACAGTTTTTCTGCATTGATCAAAGCACGGTAAGACCTCCAGTTGGGATCTTTCATCAAGTGTGGACTAATGACGAGCTGACGCAAAAAGGCAGCCGTACCGCAAGTGCCTTGATCTGGCCCGATTTTTAAATCCTGGATTGCGCTGCAATATTCTTTTGAAAAGTGCTGTTTACCACTGATAAAGCTTAAGGTTTGCGTGTCTTCTTTATAGAGCATGATGGTGACAAACGCATCTGGAATACGCGATTCAAGCCACTGACTGATGATATCGAGAATAGGTTTAAGCTCGGTATGGCGGCCAATCAGGTTGAAAATATGAAAAATATCTTGTTCATCACAGTTACTATCCATGCAGAATATCACCTTCCTTAGCTTGCTAATATTCTAGACTTATTTTTAAAACAATCATTAGGTGTTTAGTCCCAGATTTTAATGGTGCAATATTCTCAGATAAATGGAAGGAAGCACTATGGGACAAGTTCTACACAGCAGCGGCATTACCGGTATGCCAGTTGGCCAGATCACCATTAATCGCCACTTGAAAGGCCCCCATGACGCAAATATCCAGATGCCCACCGCGCATGATATCGAAGGAATCTGCAGAGTTCATAAAACTGCCGCCTTCCAGCATGCTCACCAGTTCCTTGCCGGCATTAATCAGGTCATCATCTGCCTGTTCAGGATCATTCAAGGCCGCAAAACCCAAAACACCATTTTCAGAGTGCAGGATCACGTTCTGTTCCGGTTTTAAATGACCTGCCACACGGGTCGGTAAACCGATGCCCAGATTGACAAAAGAACCGCTTGGAATATCTTGCGCGACTTTTGCCACAATCTGTTCACGAGTACGTTTTTGAATAGTCATTATTTGATATCTCCGACCTGAACCACATGCTGTACAAAAATGCCCGGCGTTACGATAATCTCTGGATCAAGATCTCCCAGCTCCACAATCTGATGTACCTGAGCGATAGTGGTTGTCGCCGCTTTGGCCATGATCGGACCAAAATTACGCGCTGCCTTGCGGTAGGTCAAATTGCCCCAGCGGTCTGCCTGATTGGCATAGATCAAGGCATAATCGGCATGAATCGGATATTCCAGCACATAATCCTTGCCATTAATGTGGCGCGTTTCTTTGCCTTCTGCAATTTTGGTGCCGAAGCCAGTCGGCGTGAAAACTGCCCCTAAGCCGGCACCTGCTGCCTGAATACGGCAGGCCAGATTGCCCTGCGGAACCAGTTCCAGTTCAATTTTTCCAGCCTTGTACAGGTCTTCAAATACAGTAGAGTTATTGGCGCGTGGAAAGGAACAGATCATTTTTTTGACCAGTCCCGATAACAGTAAATTGGTAAGTCCACGATCTCCAGAGGCTGCATTATTATTGATAATGGTTAAATCTTTCGGGCCCAGATCAATCAGTGCTTCGATCAGTTCCACCGGTTGGCCTGCCAGACCGAAACCACTGGTCATAATGTGTGCACCATCAGGAATCTGTTTGAGAACTGTTTCGATATCCTGCGTGATTTTATTCATCATATTGCTTCCTAGCATCTTTTCTATATATTTTGATTGGTAGATCAATCGGCTTTTTGCGGATCAAATAAGCGGTCTTTAATAAAGAAAGCCGGAATCAAGCCACAAAGAAAATAGGCAATTCCCATGATCAATAAACCGGTTCCAATAGATCCACCCTGAGCAAAATAACCAATCGTCAGTGGGGCAAAAACAGCACCTAAACGGCCCACGTTATATGCACCACCAACCGCAGTTCCACGTACTTTGGTCGAGAAACTTTCCGTCATGTAGGTGGCATTAATGCCATAGGGAATACCGTAAAGAAATCCGAAAAACAGCATCAGCCAGAGAATATTGTCCGGGGTATTACCAAACACAATCACCGGAATAAAAATTGCGGTGCCCATGGTGCCAAATGCGAACACTGCACGACGGCCAATACGGTCGGCAATAAAACCGGCAATGACTTTGGTACACATCATGATCAGGAAAGTACCAATCATATACATGGTCATTTCTTTAAACTTGATGCCCAGATCCGACTCTAGATAGGCAGGTAACCAGTTACTGACGCCGTAATATCCAAACTGTAAAAATGCGGTACTGAATGACCAGAGAATGAACATGCGACGGCTAAGTGCATCTTCAAAAACCATTTTAAAAGTGTTTTTAGGTTTTTCCTGAACAATCCCGCTGGCTTTGGCATCGAGGCGCGCTTGACGTGCATCTAACCAGGCTTTGGGTTCAGGCACTAAAAAGTACATTGCGACAGAAAGTACAATAGGAATAATCGCAATATAATACAGATATCGCCAGCCAAATTCGGGCAATAACCAGCCGGCCAAAACAGTGGCGACGACCGAGCCCAGGGTCCAACCGGTCATCAGTGTGGCCAATACTGTCGAGCGATACTTGGTTGGCACATATTCCGCCATCAGGGTATTACAGGCAATATACAAGGCGCCTAGACCAATCGCAGAAGTAAAACGCAGCCACTTAAACTGATCATAGCTTTCGGCAAATCCTAGCCAGAAAGTCAATGAAGAAAACAGTGCAATGGCGATCACGATGACTCGAACCCGCCCGAACCGGTCACAGGCCCAGCCACCAAAAAATCCACCAATCGCCATACCTGCCAATGTCCAGCTGCCCAGCGCCCCTGCCTGCATACTACTTAATGAAAATTCCTGTTTCAGACTGGTCAGACTGTAGGCCAATAACGCAATATCTGCTCCATCGACCAGTAATGCCAAAAATGAGAACACAAAGGCCAGAATCCAGACTTTTTTCTTGGGTTGGTTATCATTTTCCAAATGAGGGTGTTGCGCACTGATCGTATTCATGGCGTCCTTAAAATATTTTTGAGCATTCCGGTGCTTTTATAACTTTTATCTTTCACGTAATTATTTATATGAAAGATATAGTGAACCAGGGTGATAATCCTATCATCTGCCTATCGGGTATTTAATTTATGTGCATGTTTCCACTTGATTTTTAATTGGGTATCTTATTGAAAACCTGGTATTTGTAAACAAACGGCAACAAATAGTCGGCGCTCTAGCCAGCATGTGCTGGCTAGATGTTATAGCTAGACTTAGTTACAAAATGCAGCGATGCCGGTTTGTGCACGTCCTAAAATCAGGGCATGTACATCATGAGTACCTTCATAGGTATTCACGACTTCCAGATTAACCAGATGACGGGCTACACCAAATTCATCAGAAATCCCGTTACCGCCCATCATGTCACGTGCTAGACGTGCAATATCCAGGGCCTTACCACAGTTATTGCGCTTGATCAGTGAAGTCCCTTCAACTGACGCGATACCTTCATCTTTCATGCGACCAAAACGTAATGCTACCTGTAAACCAAGGGCAATTTCAGTTTGCATATCGGCCAGTTTTTTCTGAATCAGCTGGTTTGCTGCCAATGGACGGCCAAACTGTTTACGGTCCATGGTGTATTGATGTGCGGTATGCCAGCAAAATTCTGCTGCGCCCATGGCACCCCAGGCAATCCCGTAACGGGCACTGTTCAGGCAGGTAAATGGACCTTTCAAGCCACGCACTTCTGGAAATGCATTTTCTTCCGGTACAAAGACATTATCCATCACGATTTCACCAGTGATTGATGCGCGTAAACCGACCTTGCCATGAATCGCAGGTGCAGACAGCCCTTCCCAACCTTTTTCCAGAATGAAACCGCGAATGTCACCGACATTACCCTCAGCAGAGACTTCTTTAGCCCAGACCACAAATACATCGGCTATTGGACTATTGGTAATCCACATTTTTGCGCCAGTTAAACGGTAACCACCATCGACTTTTTTGGCACGGCTAATCATGCTGCCCGGATCTGAACCATGATCTGGCTCAGTCAGACCGAAACAGCCAATATATTCACCGGTGGCCAATTTTGGTAAATACTTCTGTTTTTGCTCTTCAGAACCGAATTCGTTAATCGGCACCATTACCAGTGAACTCTGTACGCTGGCCATAGAGCGATAACCTGAATCGACACGCTCGACTTCACGCGCAATCAGACCATAGCTGACATAATTTAAACCGGCACCGCCGTACTGTTCAGGTATGGTTGGGCCCAGTAAACCAAGCTCACCCATTTCACGGAAAATAGCCGGATCAGTTTTTTCATGACGAAACTGTTCCAATACACGCGGCATCAGTTTGTCCTGACAATATGCTGCTGCCGCATCACGAATCATGCGCTCTTCTGAAGTCAGTTGTTGTTCGATTAAAAACGGGTCTTGCCAATCAAATCTAATTTTTGTCGTCATTTTAATATTTCCCTATTTTAAAATTATGTGTTTAGGCTGTTGCCTGTTTAATCATTTCACGCGCAATAATAATTTGTTGAATTTGGGTCGTTCCTTCATATAAACGGAATAAACGCACATCACGATAGAAACGTTCAATTGAATATTCACTGATATAACCTGCGCCACCATGGATTTGCAAGCAGCGATCAGCGACACGGCCACACATTTCAGTGGCAAACATTTTGGCGCAAGAGGCTTCCGTCGTCACATTCTGGCCGGCATCACGCTTACGTGCCGCATCCAGCACCATACATTTGGCTGCATAAATTTCAGCTTTTGAGTCGGCTAACATACCTTGAATCAGCTGAAAATTCGCAATCGGTTGGCCAAACTGTTTACGTTCAACCGCATAATTTAAGGCATCTTCCAGCATGCGTTCTGCCATACCCACGCTATAGCCGGCAATATGTAAACGGCCTTTGTCCAGAACGCGCATGGCTGTCTTGAAACCAACGCCTTCAACACCACCAATCAGCTGGTCTTTATGCACCCGGCAATTATCGAAAATAACATCGCAGGTATAAGAACCATGTTGACCCATTTTTTTATCAATTTTGCCTAGGCTCAAGCCCGGTGTGCCCGCTTCTACCAGAAATGCTGAAATGCCACTGGCGCCTTTGATTTCTGGATTGGTGCGTGCCATGACTGTAAATGTCGTTGCACGTGGCGCATTGGTAATAAAACGTTTGGTGCCATTTAAAACATAATAATCGCCATCTTTTACCGCATTGGTTTTTAAAGATGCAGCATCTGAACCGGAATCTGGCTCAGTCAAACAGAAAGAACCAATGATTTCGCCGGTTGCATAACGCGGTAAATATTTCTGTTTTTGCTCTTCTGTACCATCAATGACGATGCCACTTGAACCAATACCGTTGTTGGTCCCGATTAGAGAACGGAATGCAGCCGATGTCCGGCCTAATTCCATCGCAACCAGAATTTCCTCTTCCATGGTAATGCCTAAACCGCCGTATTCTTCTGGAATCGTCAGACCAAACAAACCTAGTTCTTTCATCTGCTCCACAATATGTTCAGGAATGGCATTGTTCTCTTCTACTTCATGTTCGAGAGGAACCAGTTCATTTTTTACAAAATCTCGAATCGTAGACAGAAGTTGATCGAGCATTTCCGGATCGCGAATCATATGAATCTCCATGTATATGGTCTGGGTAAATTCCTTTACCGTTTTATTTTTAGTTTCGTATTACGAAATAAATAACCATAAAAATAAAAATTCAGCAAGCAAATTCGTCAAAAAATTTATTTTTTATAAAAAAACGAAATTTATCTGGCTTTAAAATGGATTTTATATAGAATAATATTTCACAATACGAAATTATTGCTTTTTAAATTTCGCTTTACTAACGCTGCTTTCTATAAGGAGCTGACCAGAGATGAGAGCTTAAAAAGTGGTAAAATTTATTGTTTATTTAAAGGCTTTATTTTAAAAATAGCTTCACTATTTTTTGCAGTTATTTACTCTGTATAGCAGCATTTAGACATGAGATAGAATAATATTTAGTCGTTACTCATATAATTCATCTACAATTTAAATGTTTTATTTTGTATCGTGAAACTAAGTTGCTATGATATTCATTAATTTACTTCTCTATTTCTGTAGACCATGACTAAAAATAAAACAGGTGAAATACCTAATTTTGATGAAATTCGCTTAGATCCGATCTCGCATATTCATCGCGAAAACAATCCCCAATTTATTGCGTCTATTGCGCGTGGCCTTGAGATTCTAAGATGCTTTTCTGCGACCAATCAGTTGTTGGGCAATCAAGAAATTGCACAAATGACCAATTTACCAAAGCCAACCGTGGCGCGTATTACCAGTACGCTGGTATCTTTAGGCTATCTGAAACAACTTCCAAATACGACTAAATATTTACTCGATGTCGGTGTACTGGCTCTGGGCTATTCTGCCTTAAGCAATATTTCTGCGCGAACCCAGGCCTATCCATTTATGGAAGAAATGTCACGTTATGCCCAGGCGCCAGTGGCAATGGCAACACGTGACCGTCTCAATATGATCTATCTGGAAGTGGTACATACAGATACGACTTTAACCATGCGCCGTTCAGTGGGTTCAACTTTACCAATTCATTCGAGTGCCATGGGGCGTGCATGTCTGGCGGCGATGGACGTGAAAGAACGTGAATATTTATTTGATGCCATTAAAAAAAGAAATGAAGATCAATGGACAACAATTAAACGAAATCTAGAACGCGCCATTCGCGATTATCAGGATTATGGTTATTGTTTATCTCTCGGAGACTGGGCCAAAGATGTGAACTCTGTGGCCGTTCCTTTGATTCATCCCAAACATGGTATTTTAACTTTTAACTGTGGTGCACCAAGTTATTTGCTAAATCAGGAAAAACTGGAAAATGAAATTGGCCCGCGTCTGATTCACATGGTGAATAGTATTGCCATGAACCTGAATAATATGTAAGTAAAACCTCTCATTCGGGCGGCTTAGGTCGCTCTTTTTATTTGTTGCAGCCAATAATAATTAAACCGTTTTCTAATATTGAACCGGATCTTTTCAATTCTATTCATTCTACAGCAATCCAAGACTCTCAAAATCTATCCCTATAAAAAACAAAAATTAGACTTCATAAGCCATCTGGATAATGCTATAAATATCGTATAGCGAAACTGGATTTTATATTATGGAAGATATAACAAGAGAATCGATGGAGTTTGACGTCGTCATCGTCGGCGCAGGCCCTGCAGGTCTATCTGCTGCGATCAAGATCCGTCAACTTGCAATTGAAAACAACTTAAATGATTTGTCCGTTTGTGTCGTAGAAAAAGGCTCCGAAGTCGGTGCACATATCCTGTCAGGTGCGGTACTTGAACCACGTGCCATCAATGAATTATTCCCGGACTGGAAAGATCAAGGCGCACCGCTCAATGTGCCGGTGACCGAAGATAAAACTTTCTTCCTGCTTTCAGATGAAAAATCACAAGAAGCCCCACACTGGATGGTGCCAAAAACCATGCATAACGATGGCAACTATGTCATCTCGCTGGGCAATGTGGTGCGCTGGTTAGGCCAGAAAGCGGAAGAACTGGAAGTCTCGATCTTTCCGGGCTTTGCCGCATCGGACATTCTGTATCATGCTGACGGTACCGTGAAAGGCATCCAGACCGGTGACATGGGCATTGGTAAAGATGGCGAACCAACGCATAACTTTACCCCGGGTTATGAACTGCATGCCAAATACACCATTTTTGCTGAAGGTTGTCGTGGCCACCTCGGTAAACGTCTGATCGAACAGTTCAACCTGGCCAAAGATGCAGATCCACAGCATTACGGTATCGGGATCAAAGAACTGTGGGAAATTGATCCGGCCAAGCACAAAGCGGGTCTTGTGATGCATGGTGCCGGCTGGCCACTCAATGAAACCGGCTCGAGTGGCGGCTGGTGGTTATACCATGCTGAAAATAATCAGGTGACTTTGGGCATGATCGTGGATCTGTCCTACACCAATCCGCATATGTATCCATTTATGGAAATGCAGCGCTGGAAAACCCATCCTCTGATTAAACAATATCTGGAAGGCGGCAAGCGTATTTCTTATGGCGCACGTGCCGTGACCAAAGGTGGCTTTAACTCACTGCCTAAATTTACCTTCCCGGGTGGCTCTTTAATTGGTGATGATGCAGGTTTCCTGAACTTTGCCAAAATCAAAGGTTCACATACGGCAATGAAGTCCGGCATGCTCTGCGGCGAAGCGGTATTTGAAGCGATTGCGGCTGGTGTGGAAAAAGGCGGTGATCTGGCGGTTGCGCGTGTAGTTGAAGGCGAAGATTTTTTTGTCAAAGAACTGACCGCCTATAAAGACAAGTTTGATGCAAGCTGGCTGAAAGAAGAGTTATATAACTCACGTAACTTTGGCCCGGCAATGCATAAATTCGGTCAATGGATCGGTGGTGCATTTAACTTCATTGATCAGAACGTGTTTAAAGTACCGTTTACCCTACATGATCTGGTACAAGACCATGCGGCACTGAAAACTCAGGCGGCTGAAACGTTTAAACCGAACTATCCTAAACCGGATGGCAAGCTGACCTTTGACCGTCTGTCTTCAGTATTTGTATCCAATACCGTACATGAAGAAAACCAGCCTGCGCATTTAAAGCTGACTGATGCTTCGATTCCGGTGGAAGTGAACTTACCGAAATGGGATGAGCCGGCACAGCGTTACTGCCCGGCAGGTGTATACGAAATCATGGAAAATAATGACGGTTCCAAGCGTTTCCAGATCAATGCAGCCAACTGTGTGCACTGCAAGACCTGTGATATTAAAGATCCGTCTCAGAACATCACCTGGGTAACACCGGAAGGTGGCGGTGGTCCAAACTATCCAAATATGTAATTTGGATAGTTCTTGTGAATTAAAAAAATATATCTATTTCTCTGATTCACTTACCCAATCTTGAAGCAGTTCGTACTAACTCTTCACTTTAATTTTTTAGGTAATCCCAGTTCTCTCGAGAGCTGGGATTAATAAATTTTAAAGTAAATCAAAATAAGCCTGTATCACTCTATCTATTGAAATGAGATAGGAAAATAATCTGGTTTATGTCGTGCTGAAAAAATGGCTGACCCGAAGCCGGATCAGCCATTTTAAAATCAGACCTGAACGACTAAAATTTGAGTCATTCAGGGAATTGATTTATTTTGCGACAAACTTGGCACGCGCAGCATGCAGTTTTTTATAGCTATCAATCAGGCGTAAATGACGATCCAGACCTTCAAGCTTCATACTGGTTTCGCTCAAACCATGGAAACGTACTGTGCCTTCAACTGAAGCCATAACCGCGTCCATACATGCATCACCAAACATACGGCGGAAGTTATGTGCATAATCTTCCAGTTCCATCTCGTCATCAAGCAATACTTCAAGTACGACATTCATGCACTGGTAGAACAGGCCACGTTCAACGGTATTGGTATTGAACTGCAAGAACTGCTCAACCAGATCCTTGGCTTCTTCAAATTGTTGCAGCGCAAGATAAATTAACAATTTTAATTCTAGAATCGTTAATTGACCCCATTCGGTATTTTCATCGAATTCAACCCCGATCAAGGTTTTGATCTCGGTATAGTCATCCAGCTCACATTCTTCCAGACGCTCTACCAGCGCCTCAAGCTGTTCTTCATCCAGACGATGCAAGTTCAGGATATCTTCACGGAATGCCAGAGCCTTGTTGGTATTGTCCCAGATCAGATCTTCGACCAGATAGATTTCAGAATAGCCTGGCACCAGAATCCGACAAGCCGTTGCACCTAAATGTTGATAAACCGCCATATAGGCTTCATGACCGAGCTCTTCCAGAATGCCGAATAAAGCTGCAGCTTCATCTGCATTGGAGTTTTGACCATGGTTGGTGAAATCCCATTCCACAAATTCATGATCTGCTTTGGCACTAAAGAAACGCCAAGACACCACACCGCTCGAATCGATAAAGTGTTCGACATAGTTGTTTGGTTCAGTCACGGCATTTGAGCTAAAAGTTGGCTTCGGCAGGTCATTCAGACCTTCGAAGCTACGACCTTGCAGCAATTCAGTCAGACTGCGTTCAAGTGCCACTTCAAAATTTGGATGCGCGCCAAAAGATGCAAACACACCGCCGGTACGCGGGTTCATCAAGGTCACACACATTACCGGGAATTGACCGCCTAATGAGGCATCTTTGACCAGCACCGGGAAGCCCTGTTCCTCTAAACCTTTAATACCTTCCACGATTTTTGGATATTTTGCCAGCACCTGTTCAGGTACATCTGGTAAAGCCAGTTCACCTTCAATAATTTCACGCTTGACTGCACGTTCAAAGATTTCAGACAGACATTGCACCTGAGCTTCAGGCAAGGTATTCCCTGCACTCATCCCGTTACTCAAGTATAGATTTTCAATCAGATTCGATGGGAAATAAACCGTTTCACCATCGGAGTGACGTACAAATGGCAGTGAACAGATACCACGTTCAGTATTGCCCGAGTTGGTGTCATAAAGATGCGTACCCAATAACTCATCTTCAGGATCATAAATTTCAAGCGTATATTCGTCTAAGACTTCCTGCGGAAGTTCGCCATTTGGACCCGGCTTAAACCATTTTTCATCCGGATAATGTACAAATTCTGCATTGGCAATGTCTTCACCCCAGAACTGGTCATTATAGAAAAAGTTACAGTTCAAGCGCTCGATGAACTCGCCCAGTGCAGATGCCAGCGCACTTTCCTTGGTTGACCCTTTACCATTGGTAAAGCACATTGGCGACTGTGCATCACGAATATGCAATGACCATACATTTGGTACGATGTTGCGCCATGATGCGATTTCAATCTTCATGCCCAGACCGGCCAGAATGGCAGACATATTGGCAATGGTTTCTTCCAAAGGCAGATCTTTGCCCGGAATGAACGTGCTGTTTGCCGAGGCCAGACTTGGCATTAACAAGGCTTGCGCATCGGCATCAATGCTTTCGACTTCTTCAATCACAAACTCAGGGCCAGTCTGGATCACTTTCTTGACCGTACAACGGTCAATCGAACGTAAAATGCCTTGACGGTCTTTTTCTGAAATATCAGCCGGCAGTTCAACCTGAATTTTAAAAATCTGTTTATAACGGTTTTCAGGATCGACAATATTGTTTTGTGACAGGCGAATATTTTCGGTCGGAATATCCCGTGCTGCACAATATACTTTGACAAAGTAAGCTGCACAAAGTGCCGATGAGGCCAGAAAATAATCGAATGGACCGGGAGCGGAACCATCGCCTTTGTAACGAATCGGTTGATCGGCAATCACCGTGAAGTCATCAAATTTGGCTTCTTGGCGCAGATTGTCGAGATAATTGACCTTGATTTCCATGTGGACACCTAAATGTTCTTATGTGCCGCCATGGACAAATAAGATGCTGAATCTGAATGTACAAGCCGAATCACGCAGGAGAACTTGACTTAAAAATAAATCAGGGTAATAACGTAGTCATGAGACTACGGCGAACCCTTTAAGAATGGGCGCTATTATAGAGTCATTTGATGAAATTGATAACGTTTGTGAGTTTTTCCGCGATATTTTCTATAAAGCTAAGAAATAGGAACAACATGAATCAACACATTTAAAATTTGTGACGATCCATGTGTTGCTTTTAATATCGAATGAGCGCTTCTGATGTAGCTTTAACATATTTAAGACAGATAAAAATCATTTCATCTTCTAAGCTTTAAGGCCTTAAAAATCATAGCTTAAACCGAATAAAGCCAGATTTCGCTGCTTGTCACCGTAGCGGTCATAGCCCCCCAGCAGATATTCGCCTGACACACTTAATTGAGGCAAGATTGCATAACTCAGTCCAGCAGACGCATAACGGAAGGCATGCTGTTTTTGGGTATCGCCCAGTTCTCCACCTTCATATTTGCCTTCATCATTAAAATAGCTACCTGCAGCAGTCAGACTGGCATTCACACGATCATTCAATTGATGGTTCAGATTCAGCGTATAAAAGGTATCGCCCTGATTGGCATAGGCCACATCATAAAGATAGGTCGATACGCTCGCGCCAATACTGGTTTTTTCATCCAGCATACGGCTGACATTTAAACCCAACTCATTACCGGTGGTGTTTTCGCCCCCTGGATAATAATAGGTGGCATTCCAGAAATCCCAATCATAATGTTCCGAGCTGTGCGTATAGCCGACCAAAAAGTCATGCTCGAATTTATCGGTGCTATGCCCTCTGCGTCCTTGCACCTCAGCATAGGAATAACCCAATGTAGAACCCCAATAGCCCACATAAAAGTTGCCATAGGCCAAATTCAACCCTGCTTGTAGTGCAATATTATCGTCTTCCGGTGCATTGCTTAAACCGCGTGATACATATTTAGACACCACGCTCAGGTTGCCACTTGCTTGTATTTGATTGTTTTGAACGTCATTTGCAAAACTACAAATACTGGAAAATGTGACACAGCCGAAGAGCAAGGTTTGATTTAAGATTCTCATAAAATATAAAATTCTTTTTGGGTAAATAAAAGGGCTGAAAACATGATGCAGCCCTACTTAAAGATCGATTAATATCAAAATATACAGCTTATTTTAACGCATAATTAATATAAGTTTATGCCTATTTCCACCTGTAAAATAGAAATTTCAAGCTTGGCTTGAGACTCGAGCTGCCCGATAAAACGGCGCAGTCGATGCAGCTAAAGCCGGATTTCCCCGAATATGATCTGCCAGTTTCTCGGCCATCATGATGGTAGTGGCATTCAAATTTCCGGTAATAATTAAGGGCATGATGGAAGCGTCAATGACTCTGAGACCCTGCATTTCATGTACCCGGCCATAACCGTCCACAACTGCCATATCATCCTCGCCCATTTTACAGCTAGAAGATGGGTGATATGCGGTTTCAGCATGATTACGCACAAACTCGTCAATCTGGGCATCTGTCTGTACAGCTTGACCCGGACTGATTTCTTCACCCCGATAAGGATCAAGTGCTGGCTGGTGCATAATTTCCCGGGTAATCCGGATGGCATCCCGGAATTCGCGCCAATCCTGCTCGGTACTCATATAGTTAAATAAAATACTTGGATGCTCAAACGGATCTTTGGATTTGAGTTGTATACGCCCGCGGGAGGGTGAACGCATCGAACCGACATGCGCCTGAAAACCATGCTCATGAATGGCATTGGTTCCATTATAGTTGATTGCAATCGGCAGGAAATGATACTGGATATTGGGCCACTCGAACTCGTCGGAAGAACGGATAAAGCCGCCTGCTTCAAACTGATTACTGGCGCCAATACCTGTGCCTAGAAATAACCATTCAGCACCAATCATCGGCTGGTTATACCACTTTAAGGCGGGATAGAGACTGACCGGTTTTTTACACTGGTATTGCAGGTACATTTCCAGATGATCCTGCAAGTTTTCGCCCACACCCGGCAAGTCCTGAACGACCGGAATGTCCAGACTTTTTAATAATGCGGCAGGACCCACACCTGAACGCTGCAAAATTTGCGGGGAAGCAATCGTCCCGGCACACAGCAGAACTTCTTTATCGGCAAAGACCTGAATGGGTTGTAAGGCATTTTGACCTTCAAAATATTCCACGCCAATCGCCTGCTTCTGGCTAAACAGAATTCTATTGGTCATGGCATGGGTAATAATAGTGAGATTGTCGCGCCCTTTGGCCATATCCAGATAACCGCGCGCGGTACTGGAACGGCGGCCTTGCGGAGTCACGGTACGATCCATCGGGCCAAAGCCTTCCTGCTGATAGCCATTTAAATCGTCCGTTCGTGGATAACCGGCCTGTACACCAGCTTCGATCATGGCATGAAACAGCTCATTATTATCATTTTTTGGTGTTGCGACTGAAACTGGCCCGGCATCGCCATGATAGTCATTGCCGCCAATATCGCGTGTTTCCGCCTTTTTATAATAGGGCAGACATTCTGCATAGCTCCAGTGTTCCAGACCTTTCAAGCTGGCCCACTGTTCCAGATCCATGGCATTGCCGCGGATATAACACATGCCATTAATCAGTGATGAGCCACCAAGGCCTTTACCACGTCCGCATTCCATGCGGCGATTATTCATATGTGGTTCAGGATCGGTCAGATAGGCCCAGTTATAACGGCGTCCCTGTAAAGGATAAGCCAAGGCTGCCGGCATCTGGGTTCTAAAATCCAGACGATAATCCGGCCCGCCCGCCTCTAATAGCAAGACTTTGGTATCCGGATCCTCAGTCAATCGAGCAGCCAGCACATTTCCGGCCGAGCCTGCCCCGATAATAATATAATCGTAATTCATCAAGCGGAGACCTCCTTATGCGCTAAACACGGACTGGAATGGGCTCAATTCCACCTGAACCGATTTGGTCTGGGTATATTGCTGCAAGGTCATAATTCCGTTTTCACGCCCTACGCCCGAGTGTTTATAACCACCGACCGGCATTTCCGCTGGAGATTCGCCCCAGGTATTAATCCAGCAAATTCCGGCTTCAATCTGGTGAATGATACGATGCGCGCGGGCAAGATCAGGAGTCACCACACCTGCAGCCAGCCCATACTCGGTCGCATTGGCACGGCGAATGACTTCCTCTTCAGAGTCATAGCTTAAAATACTCATGACTGGCCCAAAGATCTCATGCTGGACGATACTCATATCATCCCGGCAGTCACTAAATACCGTGGGCAAGACGTAGGTACCTTTGGCCAAATCACCTTGTGTGGCACGGCCGCCACCACAAAGTAATCGTGCCCCTTCGATTTTGCCCTGCTCGATAAATTTCAGTACTTTCTGCATATGCGCAAAACTGGAGACTGGCCCAAAATTGGTTTCCGGATCGAGCGGATCGCCTATACGGATATGAGGAATACGCTGCAAGATTTTTTCTTCAAAAGCCGCTTTTAAGGTATAGGGAATGAATACCCGGGTGCCGTTGGTACAGACCTGACCTGAGCTGTAAAAATTGGCCATCATGGCAATGTCAGCGGCAAGATCAAGATCGGCATCTTCACAGATAATCAGTGGGGATTTTCCACCGAGTTCCATGGTGACTTCTTTCAGACTCGAATCTGCTGCTTGTGCCATGACTTTTTTGCCCGTCGCAACACCACCGGTAAACGAGACTTTGGCAATATCCTGATGCGCAGTTAAGTAACCTCCAATTTCGCCACTACCCGTCACGACATTAAACACACCATGCGGTACACCGGCTTCGGTATAAATCTCCGCCAGTTTGAGTGCGGTTAAAGGTGTTGTTTCACTGGCTTTGAAAATCATGGCATTGCCTGCTGCCAGTGCAGGTGCAGATTTCCATAGGGCAATCTGAATCGGATAGTTCCAGGCGCCAATGCCGGCCACAACACCCAAAGGTTCACGACGGGTATAAATAAATGAAGTCTCTCTCAGCGGAATTTGCTGTCCTTCGAGCGCAGGCAAGATTCCGGCATAATATTCGAGTACATCTGCACCAGTGGCAATATCTACTGTAGAGGTTTCGCTAAAGGCTTTGCCACTGTCGAGACTTTCAATACGCGCCAGTTCATCATTACGTTCGCGTAAAATAGCAACGGCTTTATTTAAAATCCGGGAGCGCTCGATCGCCGTCATTGCAGCCCAGACCTTCTGCCCTTTTTGTGCAGATTCGACGGCACGATCAATGTCTTCTTTGCTGCAGATCTGGATTTCCGCCAGGATCTCACCAGTTGCAGGGTTGATGCTTTCAAAGCTGCGATGCGATGTTGCATCGACATATTGGCCGTGAATATAAGGACGCTGTAAATGATAGATAGTCACTGTAATTCCCTCGCCTATTTGTGTGATTTCAATTGCTGCTGGATAAACTGGCTACACAGTTCGATCGGCATTTCTGGATCAATCTCGCCACTGATCAGTGCTCCACGTAGCCAGAAACCATCAATCAGTGCAGCTAGCCCTTGTGCCGCTTTTTCTGCTTCTGATTTGGACAGCACTTTCATAAATTCGTGCTTGAGATTGGAATGTAAGCGGTAATGGTTAACCTGTTGCAACCGATGCAAGTCCGGTTGATGCAAGCTGCTCGCCCAAAATGCCAGCCAGACTTTCATAGCGGCCTTATTGGTTTGAGGTGCAGCAAAATTACCCCGTACAATGGCAAGCAAACGTTGCTCAGGTGTGGCATCCACCTGGGTCTGCATCTCTGCCACGGTTTTACCTAACTGCTGCAATAAATAACGCATTGTTGCTTCAATGAGGCCATTTTTCCCGCCAAAATAATGGCTTATGATGCCGGTCGAAACACCGGCACGTTGTGCAATCTGGCTGATTGAGGTTTCTGCAAAACCTAGTTCATTTACAGCAGCTAGGGTCGCGTCAATAAGCTGTTGACGGCGGATCGGTTGCATACCAACTTTTGGCATAAGACTAACCTGAATAACGAATCTATAAATCGGACTCATGCTGCAATAGCAGAATGAGGTAACATTAAAAAACGTTTTTTTAATTGAACGATCAATTAATAAAAATTATAGTGCCTAGCAACCTCAGATGTACAGCGCAGTTTGTTTTGGATTTGCAAATGTTTGTAATTGATTCGGCTTTGACTCTTTAAGTGTCGAACCCTGTGTCAAATCGAACTGCGCTGTAAATCACATGACAATAAAACTACGGTCACAGATTTATGCAAAAGAAAACTGAACAAGTGCAGGATAGTCTGAATAAAGTGGTGTTTTATGTTTCAGCAACACTTATTCTGCTTTTTTCTCTCGTCACGATTTTATTCAATCAACAGGCCAATCTGGTCATCACCAATATTCTGAACTGGGTCAGTCGTACATTTAGCTGGTATTACCTGCTGGCTGCCACTTTGTATCTGGTGTTTATTATTTTTATTGCCTGTTCACGTTATGGGGAAATTAAATTAGGGCCTAAACATTCCAAGCCTGAATTTAGTTTATTAAGCTGGTCAGCCATGTTGTTTTCTGCCGGAATCGGGATTGACCTGATGTTCTTCTCGGTGGCGGAACCTCTCTCGCATTATATGAATCCACCCGTCGGTGAAGGCCAGACTTTCGAGGCGGCTCGCCAGTCCATGGTCTGGACCCTGTTCCACTATGGTTTAACTGGCTGGAGCATGTATGCACTGATAGGTGTGGCCCTGGGCTATTTCAGTTATCGTTATAACCTGCCACTGACCATCCGTTCAGCACTCTATCCGATTTTTGGTAAAAAGATTCATGGTCCGATTGGGCATACGGTCGATACTGCGGCCGTACTCGGCACGATTTTCGGTATTGCGACCACCTGCGGTATTGGTGTGGTCCAGCTCAATTACGGCCTGCATGTGCTGTTTGATTTACCGGAAAACCTGTGGGTACAGACCGGATTAATCGCAGTCGCGGTGATTATTACCATTATTTCTGTTGCATCCGGTGTCAATAAAGGCATCCGCGTCCTTTCAGAAATTAATATTTATGTCTCGATTGGCCTGTTACTGTTTATTTTAATGATGGGCAATACCGAATTCTTGCTGGCCGCCCTGATTCAGAACTTTGGTGACTATATCAGTCAGTTTCCAAAGCTGTCCTTAACCAGTTTTCCATTTGAGCAACCTAAAGAATGGATGAACAGCTGGACCTTGTTCTTCTGGGCCTGGTGGATTGCCTGGTCTCCTTTTGTCGGGTTATTTCTGGCACGGATCTCTCGTGGACGAACCATCCGTGAGTTTGTCGCCGGCACCTTGATTATTCCCCTATTATTTACCCTGACCTGGTTATCTATTTTTGGTAATAGTGCATTACATAGCGTCATGTTTGATGGGAATACACAGCTGGCGACCACTGTCCTGGAAAATCCGGCACATGGTTTCTATGACCTGCTGGCACAATATCCTGGCTTTAGCTTTATCGCAGGGATCGCAACCATTACCGGTTTGTTGTTCTATGTCACTTCTGCGGATTCTGGCGCTTTGGTACTGGGGAATTTCACCACTAAATTTACCAATATCGAGCATGATTCACCGCGCTGGCTGAGTATTTTCTGGGCCATTGCCATAGGCCTGCTGACCCTGGCGATGCTGATGGCGAATGGGGTTACGGCCTTACAGAACACGACTATTATTATGGGGCTGCCGTTTAGCTTTGTGATTTTCTTTGTCATGGCGGGCCTATATAAGTCCCTGCGTCTGGAAGATTTCCGTCAGGCCAGTACCAGCATGAATGCCGCTCCTGTGGTCGGAAACGTGGATATTTTCAACTGGAAAAAACGGCTTAGCCGGGTGATGTTACATCCGAGCCTGTCCCAAACCCGCAGCATGCTGGAAGATGTGTGCAAACCGGCTATTCAAGCGGTAGCAACTGAACTAATGAATAAGGGCGTGCATGTCGATGTACAGGAGAAAGCGGTAGATGATGAGCCGGAACTCTATCATCTGGATCTGATTATTCAGCTCGATGAAGAAGAAAACTTTGTCTATGAAATCTGGCCGGTGCGTTATGACACGCCAAACTTCAGCTCACGCGGCAAACGAGCCAAACGTTATTACTACCGTCTAGAAAGTTATCTGTTTGAAGGTTCACAAGGCAATGATCTGGTCGGTTATAGCAAGGAACAGGTGATCAATGACATCTTGGATAAATATGAACGTCATATGATGTATCTGCATATTAACCGTATCAGTCCGGGTACACGTCCCCTGTTTCCAGACCGTGAAAATTAATACTGCCCAAGGTCTTAGAAGGAATTGATGATGTCAGAAAGCTTACATGCCTTTGCCCTGTTTTTTTCTTTGCTCAATCCATTTTTGATGAGTATTTATATGCTCGGAATTATCCGTAATTCCGAGGCCAAAGTCTTTAATATGGCATTGATTCAGGGCAGCCTGATCAGTTTTATCGTCTTTATCATTTTTGCCAAGACTGGTGAAGCCTTCTTTCAGGAAGTGCTGCATGTACGCTTTGAATCTTTCCAGATTTTTGGCGGTATCATTTTTCTGGTGATTGGTTATCGCTATGTCTTTGAAGGCGCCGATACCATTGGCGTGATGCGTGGGGCGCCTCATCATCTGGCAGGCACCATTGCCATGCCATTTATGATTGGCCCGGGCACCATTTCAGCGGCGGTGATTACCGGAATTCAGCTCAGTTTATGGCAAACCATGCTGGTGATTTTTCTTACCCTGTTTTTGACCTGCAGCCTGCTGATTCTAATGAAATATCTGCATGATCATTTACAGCATAAATACTCCAACTACATAGATTTATATGTGGATATTGTTGGCCGTGTTGCTGCGCTGCTGATCGGTACCATTGCGATAGACATGATCGTCACGGGCGTCAATGGAATTATCCAAAGTTAATGGTTGAATTAATCATATATAAAAAAGAGCGGGCTAATCTCCGCTCTTTTTTTTACGCTTGTAACAGTTTCAAGTTTAAAACTTGAAAGACACACCAGCATAGGTCGAGAATCCTTCTCCTGGTGAAGATCGCGCCACATCCTTCCCTTGATCATTTAGGCCCGGGATGACCACAGCAGCATATTTTTCATCGGTGATATTCTTGAAATTGATCCAGGTTTTCCATGATTGGTGTTCTGGTGCATAACCGAGGTCAATGCCCCAAATCTGGTAATCATCACTAAAGCGGCTATTGGCATAATCATGCGGCATTTTGGACGCATATTCGGTATTCACGCCGATATAAAAACCATTATGCATGGCATAACTGAGCTGTGCCTGATACAAATGTTTGGGTATTCCCGGCAACTGGTTTTCGCCAAACAGCGGATCATTTTTGTATTGGAAATCACTCAGTGTATAGGCCTGTTGCAAGCGTAACTCGCCGTGTTTAAATTCATGCAATGGTATATCCAAACTGAGTTCGACGCCTTGATGAATGGTTGGTGTGGCATTTGCTTCTACACTGATTCTTTCATTTTTGCTTGAACCCTCTCCATAATCCTTAATCATTTCAGACGTTAAAAGTTCATTTTTAACTTTAGAATAATAATAGCTAAGCGCCCAATCGCCAAAGCCTGATTGGCCACGTCCACCCAATTCCAATGTATTTGCAGTCTGGGTTTTTAATTGAATCGGAGCACGTACCCGACCTGAGGCAATTCCTTCATCAAAATAATAGGGAGATGACCATGCCATCGCCCAAGGATGAGCCGGTTCGATGCTGCGGCTTAAATTGGCAAACCACTGCACAGACTCATTCGGCTGATAAGTCATCCCGAGACGTGGGGCAAAATCCCACTCATACTGATTGATCTTAGGACTGGCAACTGGATAAGTCACTTCACTTTCACGATGGGCATAGACTGCTGCAAGACCCAGATCTAGGGAGAGCTGGTCATTGAGCGCCGTCTGCTGATCAAATTGCAATACATTGTCTGAACCACGATAGGTATAACGGCGCGTGACCGTATCTGCCGGATATGTTTGATTACCAATTTCTGTATTAAATCTTAAAGTTTCCGTTACACCACTGTTTGGACGATGGGTGGTACTGCGTAAGGCAATACGCCCCTGATGTTCCAGACCCAACAATTGATAGGGCTTTTCATACTGAATACGTGCAGTAATATCTTCATAATCGACATTGGTACGATAGCGACTTTCACGTAAGTCTAACGGATAATGATGATATGCCAGACTAGCAGTCAATTTTGCATCATCCTGCAAATTCCAGGTGGTGGTGTTGGCGAGCCAGGTACTGCCCGGCTGGATACGTTTGGCATCAATTCCTACAAAATTAGGATCAGCTACTTTAGGATTGTTTTTTAATTGTTCTTGCCTAATACGCCCCGGTGTCAGATGTTTGCTCTCACGGTAACGGGCATAAAAACGGGTTTCAATGTCCGGGCTAATCTGGTAGCCGAGATTAAAAGCTAGGCCTTTGCCATCACCTTTGGCATGATCCTGAATTCCGTCAAACTGGTTACCCGTTAGTGCCAGATAATAATCCAGCTGATCCAGTTTACGGCCAGTACTGAACTGATATTTTTGATAACCATGACTGCCTGCCTCATACTTCAGTTCAGAACCATTCTGCTCGGCACCAGTCTTGCTTTTATAGTTAATCGCTCCGCCTAGCGCCAGCGCCCCCTGTTTAAAACCGTTTGCACCGCGATAGACGCCAACATGATCAATCCACCAAGGCTCTAGTAATTCATAAGCGGTGCCGCCCGGCCCGGTAAATGGAATGTCATCAATCAGCACAAAGGTACCAGAGGCATGCGCACCTGATGTCCGGTTAATACCCGAGCCACGGATAGACACTTTGGCGCCTTCATTGCCCGGGGATTGAGCATAGATACCGGGTTGCAGACGAAATACATCGGCATTATTTGCAATATGTTGATGTTCAAGCTGCTGGGCTGAAATAAAATTGGTTCCACCTGAGGTTTGCGCAAGCTCGGTCTGGTATTGCTGCTGCGGATCTGTCTGTTCAGCACTGACCACGATGGTGTTGAGTTGTTGCACAGGATGCTGGCTGCGAGATGTTTCAGCATAGACAGCACTGGAAAGAACTGAAAGGATCATCAAGCTTAGCGGTTTTTTGTTCAGCGGAATTGTTCTCGTGCTCATATCGGGTTTATACAATCCTGTATACATGATCCTAATCCTAGAGGGATTCTGGTTTTAAAAATTATGCTGTAGCATAAATGAACAATGCCGAATCAAGGCATTATTTTCTGCCAAAAAACTGACTGATCAGCGTATATTTTTTGATGTAATTTTGGTATTTTTTGATTATACAACTTGCAAGATAGCCACCACATCCTCACAAGTTCCAAGAACTTAATAATTAAGTATTTGATATTAAATAATATGCTATTTAATTCTGCACACATGTATTTCCAGTTGGCATAATGTAATACTGCGTTAAATTCATAGTGGACTAAACCAGTTACTTCATATTCAAAGCTCACTGAAATTGAGTAGCATATCGATTTGAATTAGCTCATAGCATCGTCTTGGATCGAGCCCACAGTCGTTTATATATTTTGAGAAAATTACTGAGCACTGGGTCTTGGATCTGGGCTAAAGGATAAATTTTGGATCAGACTCAACCTGACTCATATTCAAAAATTATTCACTCATTGAGCAGAAAAAGGGTGAAAACCGCGTGAACATAAAGTGATGCAAACAGCAACTGTTTCATTAAAACCTGCACATAGAATAAGCAGATATTTGGACTGAATAATATGCCAAACATTCCCGAACTTGCTGCTGACAATTCAAAAAATATAATTGAATAGCCTATTAAAGAGCTTTATTTTGTAAAATATAGGGAAAAGACCAAGAGTAATAAGATAAACAGAATCGCGGTGCAGCATTTCCAGAATGTCAGGGGATGACGCTCAATCACAGGACGTGAAACAGATTTTTTTAATTCAAGATCAGGCTGTTTCAAGTCATAGATAAATGCTGAAAGTGCCTCATAACGTTGCTCTGGACGAATTGACAGTGCTTTTTTAAAAATCGCATCCAAACCCTTGGGCAAATCCGGACGATATTCAGACAGTGAATGATAGCGTACCTTTTTTAATTTTTTTTCGGTCTTGCAGCGCGCCAGCTCTGTCCCATAAGGCAATTGCCGGGTCAATAAATAATAGCTCATCACTGCCAGTGAAAACTGATCTGATTTTACCGAGGGTGAGCGCCCTATAAAATACTCTGGTGCCATAAATGCCAACGTTCCCAAAGGCACATCTGCATGTTTAGGATTCAGTTCGACCAGCCCTCTAACTGCCGTCGATCCATAATCAATCAGTTTTAATTTCAAAGCATCAATCGGTTCAAGCAGCATGACATTTTCTGGCCGTACATCCTGATGCAGCATTTCAAGTCGATGCATGGCATTCAGTGCTTTGGCCACCTGTTCAATAATCGGAATCAGTTGTTTTAAACTTAAAGCAGTTTTTTGACGATGTAGCCATCGGTTTAAGCTTTCCCCTTGCAAGTATTCATAACTTTGAAATAAAAACTTTTTACTGCCTGTATGCGGATAGTAGTGCATCAGGTTTTCATGTTTTAAACGCTTGGATACCCAGTCTTCCAGCTGGAATTGTTCCACTGCTTTCAGGTCATCCTGCAAATCGACAGACAAGGTTTTAATGACCAGCTGAGCTTGTGTGGCTGCATCCTGCGCCAAATAAAGGCTACTGCGATGATTTTGGTGCAGGATTTTATGAATGCGATAACCTTCAAACAAATCACCATGACTGAGTTGCTGTGGAAATAAAATATTTTCCTGAATCTGAAAGCTTTTCTCTTGAGCTAATGCATCAATTCGGATGATTTGAATGGTGAGATTGTCATCGCTGCCGCGCTTTAAGGCCAGTTCGACGATAGATTGGGCAATAGTATCCAGATTTTGTTTTTGCTGCAGCATATCCGAGATCTGCTGTATATCGATAAATTCATAGACACCATCGGTCATCAAGAGAAACAAATCATCTTCACATAATTCAAGTTGTTGATAATCGACTTCAATCCGATGATCTACACCTAAAGCACGACTTAAATAATGCTCGGTTGAAGATAAACGAACCCGATGATCAATGGTCAGCTGTTCAATGCTTTGGGCTTGAATGCGATAAACACGGCCATCACCTGCATGAAAAATATGTGCCCTGTTTTGTTTCAAAATCAGTGCACTCAAGGTGCAGACATAACCATGATCTTTATCAAAACGTCCCTGACTCTGTTGGGTTTGCGCATACAGCCAAGAGTTGGTCGCACGAATCACCCGAGCAGCTGAAGTTTGGGTACTCCATGCATCCGAAGTTGAATAATAATCGGATAAAAAACTACTGACCGCCGTTTCTGCCGCAATATGGCTGACATTGCTGCTGCTAATCCCGTCTGCAATGGCACAGGCAATACCTTTGCTGCTCAGCGCATGGCCTTCAGGAATATAAATGCCATAAAAATCCTGATTTTGTGCTTTGATTCCGGCGGAAGAATATTGTCCGATACTGATTTTTAATTTTTTATTCATTGTAGACACTCGAAAAGGGATCTAATCGATCCCTTCAATTTCAAGACATAAATATCATGCTCAAATTAAAATTCTTTTTTATCACCTGTACGGACATGCGTGGTATACAGCGCCAGACCAGTTAAAGCTAAACCACCAACCAAGTTACCCAGCACTACCGGTAATTCATTCCACAAGAAATAGTCTGTAATCGAGAAATCACCGCCCATCATCATGGCAAATGGGAACAGGAACATATTCACGACAGAATGCTCAAATCCCATGGCAAAGAACAGCATGATCGGCATCCACATGGCAATGAATTTTCCACTTACAGTTGTTGACATCATGGCGCCAATCACACCAAGTGACACCATCCAGTTACACAGCATGCCGCGTATAAAGATGGTCATCCAGCCAGCAAAGCCATATTCGGCATAACCCAAAGTCCGGTCTTCACCAATATGAGCAATTTTCACGCCGACTTCGTTTGGTTCAGCTGCGAAACCCATGGTATAGACCGCCGCCATCAAGATTGCGACGGTTAAACATCCAATAAAATTGCCTAAAAACACCAGCCCCCAGTTTTTTAAAATACGCGCCCATGTCACCCCTGGACGTTTGTCTAGCCAGGCCAAAGGAGTCAATACAAATACCCCGGTCAGCAGGTCATAGCCCAATAGATATAACATGCAAAACCCGACTGGAAATAACAGTGCACCGATCAGTGGCACCCCTGTCTGTACAGCAATCGTCACCGCAAATACTGCTGCCAGCGCCAGAATCGCACCGGCCATAAATGCACGAATTACAACATCACGTGTGGCCATATGCAGTTTTGCTTCACCAGCATCGACTACTTTTTTTGCAAACTCTGCAGGAGCAAGATAAGCCATAGTTTTATCCCCTTTATATAAAAATTTCTTGCCTGTTATTAAATAAAAAGACGCCTAAGGTCTATTTCAACCCTAGGCGTCTTTGCCTTGCATTATTTAAGCAGATCAATCGTGTCATGGCGCCGTTGCCATATTTACTAAATAGATCAGCAAATAACGTGCCATATTTTTAAATGTAATTGGCTTTGTTGCACCAACCTACAATTGAAGGCTTATCCAGCAATATAATTTCTGAATGAGCAAGCCTAAAATTTAATCCTCCCCAACCCTCCTTTGCTAAAGAAGGGCTGGAGAGCTTTATCCGATTAGCCTACTTTCCTTAATGCAAAATCCCGACCAAAAAGCAGTTTGCTGCGGATATTACTAATCGGTGTCTGATCTGCAATCAGTTCTGCATACCAAGCCCCATCTTCGGTATCGCCAAATAGCACCGCACCAATGACTTTGTCCTGCTGAATGATGATGCGTTTATAAATCTGACGTTTTTCATCATTCAGCACGATATCTTCAAAATCATCCTGAGGTTCGAAATTTCCGGCTGAGAAGACATCACATCCGCTAACCTTGAGTTGGGTCGGAACAGTCGGTGCCTTAAAGGTCAGTCGGCCATGTTCAGCCAGATGCGTCGCACAGATAAAGGCCTGTCCCCAGAGTGGCTCAACCAGTCCAAAGGTTTGGCCACGATGCTCAATACATTCCCCCACTGCATAAATACTCGGGTCATAGGTTTGCATGGTGTCATTCACCAGCACACCGCGATTGCAGCGCAAGCCAGCCTGTTCAGCCAAAGTTTTATTTGGACGAATCCCGACGGCAAAAACCACCAAATCGGCATTCAGCATTGTCCCGTCTTTTAAACGCAGTTGAGTCACGTGACCGTCAATACCGAGCAGCTCTTCGGTATTGGCTTCGGTAATGATCCGGATACCTTTGTCTTCAATTGATTTTTTCAGCATTTGACTGGCTTTCATGTCCAGCTGACGATCCATAATACGGTCCATCAGGTGCAGTACAGTTACATTCATCCCTTGCTGCTTCAGTCCATAAGCTGCTTCCAGTCCCAGCAGGCCGCCCCCAATCACGACGGCGTTTTGTTTGGTTTTGCAGTAATCCAGCATGCGGTTAACATCCTGAATATCCCGGAAGCTAATCACGCCTTCAAGTTCAGTACCTGGAATTGGTGGTACGAAAGGTTTCGAACCGGTCGCGAGGATCAGACGATCATAAGCAACGACTTCGCCTTTTTCGGTATGAACCTGCTTACGTGAACGGTCGATAGAGATGGCAGCATCTCCAGCAATGAATCGAATGCCTTTTTCGGCATACCAGTCGGCTGAATGCAGCATAATTTCGGCAAAGCTTTTCTCACCAGACAATACCGGTGACAACATGATCCGGTTGTAATTACCCCATGGCTCTTCCCCAATCACGGTCATTTCATAACGATCTGGTGCCATATCCAGCAAGTCTTCCAGACAGCGCATACCCGCCAGTCCATTCCCGACCAGTACCAGTTTTAAACGCTCTGTGTTTTGACCATTACTGGAAATATAGGTCTTTTGTGGAGTTGGACTCACCAGAACTTTGCCATTTTCAATTCGGGTTGGAAATACTAGTAATTTCTGCTCTTGTTCTTCCAGACAACGACCGGTCACCAGACTGAAATGCTGCTTGTAAATTGGGGATGCGACTACACGCTCACCTTGCAGATCACCCAGAATGCCACGTGCCATGACATTGGCCAGACTAAACGGATCCTGATTGCTAAGCGCATAAACCCGCTGTTCCTGACCCACGCGAAAAATTGCAATCTGCTGATCTTCAATCAGGGCTGCAACACCGGTATTCGGGGTGATCTCATCCAGATGACAGACTTCGTACCAGTACAGTTCGTTCATGTCTTTTAAAATTGTCATTTTCATTCTCCCTGACTGTGGTATTTAGGCTTCAACCACTGGAATACGGTTTAAATCACGTTCAGCTTCTGTCTTTGGACGAATCTGGCCACGTACAGGCGCAAACTGAATATGCGGGTCATTCTGCTCGGCTGTTTTGGCATTAATAAAGGTCTTAAAGCGTTTGCGCACTTCAGGATCTTCAATTGCGGTACGCCATTCATCCTGATAAGTGCCAATCACATGCTGCATACGGCTTTCCAGTTCAGCAGCAATACCGAGTGAATCATGCACAATGACATCTTTCAGATAGTCCAGCCCGCCTTCCATATTGTCACGCCATACGCTGGTGCGCTGCAGACGGTCTGCCGTCTGGATATAGAACATAAAGAAGCGGTCGATATATTTGATCAGTGTGGAAGTATCCAGATCCGAGGCGAGTAGTTCAGCATGGCGCGGTTTCATACCGCCATTGCCGCATACATACAGATTCCAGCCTTTTTCCGTGGCAATGACACCGACATCCTTGCTCTGTGCTTCTGCACATTCACGGGTACAGCCAGATACTGCCATTTTGGTTTTATGTGGTGAACGCAGGCCTTTATAACGGTTCTCCAGGAAAATCGCCAAGCCGACAGAATCATCGACTCCAAAACGGCACCAGGTACTGCCCACGCAAGATTTCACCGTACGTAAGGATTTGCCGTAGGCATGTCCGGACTCGAAACCGGCATTGATCAGTTTTTCCCAGATTTCAGGCAGCTGATGTACCTGCGCACCAAACATGTCAATTCGTTGTCCGCCCGTGATTTTGGTATATAGACCATAATCTTTGGCGATCTGACCAATGGTAATCAGGCCATCCGGAGTAATCTCGCCACCTGCAACACGCGGCACAATCGAATAGGAACCATCTTTCTGAATATTACCGAGATAGTAGTCGTTGCTATCCTGTAAACCGGCATGGCTAGGTTTTAAAACAAAATCATTCCAGCAGGATGCCAGAATATTGGCTACGGTCGGTTTGCAGATATCACAGCCCATGCCGTGCCCATGTTGCTGAATCAGGTCAGAGAATGTCTTGATTTCATGCACGCGTACCAGGTGATACAGTTCCTGACGTGAATAGGCAAAGTGTTCGCACAGGTGATTGTTCACCGTGACACCCTGACGCTGTAATTCAGATTTGAGAACCTGCGTCACCAGTGGCGCACAGCCACCGCACGCCGTTGCAGCCTGCGTGCATTTTTTCAGTGCACCCAATGAAGTTGCACCGCCATCAATGGCTGAACAGATATCAGCTTTGGAAACGTTATTACAGGAACAGATGGTCGCACTGTCAGGCAATAAATCGATACCACTACCACCTGATTTTGAAGTTGACTGATCAAAGCCCGGCATGATCAGGCTTTCTGGTTGCTCCGGTACAGCCAGACCATTCAGCATCATTTGTAGAAGATCGCTATATTCTTTGGCACAGCCCACCAGCACTGCGCCCAGCAGCTTGGTTTTGTCTGCTGACACCACGATTTTTTTATAAACCTGCGCGGCTTCATCAGCATAGAAATAGCTCAAGGCATCTGGTGACATGGCGTGTGCATCACCAATAGAAGCAACATCCACACCCATCAGTTTGAGCTTGGTGCTCATGTCGGCACCAGCGAATGCATGGCTCTCTTGGTCCAGTACATGTTTTGCCGCGATCCGCGCCATGTCATAGCCCGGTGCAACCAGACCATAAATTTTATTGTCCCAAAGTGCACATTCACCAATGGCATAAATGTCCGGATGTGAGGTCTGGCAATAATCATTAATGATGATGCCGCCACGCTCACCAATCAGCAGGCCGCTCTGGCGCGCCAGTTCATCACGCGGACGAATACCGGCCGAGAACAGGATGATATCGGTTTCAAGTACCGAACCATCTCCGAACTTCATTACATGCTGAGCGTTGTAACCATCTTCAATAGATGAGGTTGCTTTTTGGGTATGCACCTTGACACCAAGGTCTTCAATTCTAGAGCGCAGTACCCGGCCGCCCAGATCATCAATCTGCACCGCCATCAAGCGCGGAGCAAATTCTACGACATGGGTTTCCAGATTCAGATCTCGCAAAGCCTTCGCTGCTTCCAGACCCAGCAGACCACCGCCAATTACCACACCGGTTTTGGCATTCAGGCTGGCTGCGCGAATGGCATCCAGATCTTCAATGGTACGATAAACAAAGCAATTCTGACGGTCATTGCCCGGGATTGGCGGTACAAAGGCATAAGAGCCGGTAGCAAGAATCAACTTGTCAAAATTCAGCACATCACCCTGGCTGGTGGTGACGGTTTTATTGAGCTGATCAATTTCAACCGCTTTAGTATTAATTCGCAAATCAATGCCATAGGCATCGGCAAAATCACTACGACACAGACTCAGATCCTTCACCGACTTACCGCTGAAATATTCGGTCAAATGCACCCGATCATAAGCTAAATGTGGCTCTTCTGCCAAAATGGTCAGCTCAATGTCATCACCGGCCTGTTCCAGTACAGATTCGATGAATTTATGCCCCACCATGCCATGCCCAATCATGAGAATTTTCATATCTGCACTCCAACTATTGTTTTTTTAAAGATGATAAAAAGCCACATATCACGTCTAGGCATTGATATGTCTGCTGATTGAATATGTTGTAAATACCGCAACCCAGCACTTTGTAATGCTGGCGGAAGGGTTGAAACGCTTGTGCGTTTTGTATTGCTGAACAACTGACCATGTCATTTATCCTGTGCTGAACGAAATACCAATCACATTTTTTTGAAAATGCAATTACGATCAGAACGGACATCGTTGGCCGTTGTTAGTATTGAAAGTCATCTTTGACGATTTAATAAATGCAGAAATCGTGCCAACTTTTCCAATAAGAAAACGCCTTATTTCAGGCAGATGATCTACCTAAACGCTTCATTTTGATCAGCCATCAGCTGAAATCCCTAAAGCTATGCACTAAATTGAACAGAAAAATAGAATTTTATGCACCAATTTAATGGCATGTTTTTTGCTTTACTCCTGCTTGAATATTCCTTAGGCCTTACTTGAAAATATTCCATGTCCAAATTACGAATTGCTCTTATTGATGATGATCTGGAGCGTGCCCAATTCATCCAGGAATCCTTACTTTCACATGATTTTCAGGTGGTGGCCTGTTTAATCCTGAATGACCTGAATATGGTACATGTTAAGGGTATTCATGCAGATGTGATCCTGCTGAATATGGATCATCCGCATCGGGATATTATTGAAAGCTGTGTCAGCCAATATGAACTTCCGACCGTGCTGTTTACCCAGAACTCCAATAAAGACACCATCAAAAGTGCGATTGATGCCGGAATCACGGCTTATATTGTCGATGGTATTGATCCCACCAAACTAGAAAGTATTCTGGAAATTTCAATTGAACAGTTTCGCAAACATAAAAAGCTGCTGAATGATTTAAAAGAAACCCAGGACAAGCTAATTGACCGTAAAGATATCGATAAGGCCAAAGCCCTGCTCATCCAGCTGCATGCCTTAACGGAAGAACAGGCCTTTGCTTTATTGCGTAAAAATGCCATGAGTCACCGGATTACCATTGGTGAAATGGCCAGACGCTTACTGGATGCACAGAAGCTGCTACTGGGCCAATAAGGAAAAGCATATGTCCACATTAGAAAAAACTGAACTCAATATTGGCTATATTCCTTTACTTGATTGTGTTGCCATTCTCTGGGCCGAAAAACAGGGGTATTTTGCTGAGCAAGGATTAACCATCAATTTAATCCGTGAAGCCTCCTGGTCAAGTTTGCGTGACCGTCTGGCCTATGGCTTTCTGGATGCTGCACATTGTCTGTCCGCCATGTTGCCCGCTGCCGCTCTGGGCACAGACCAGTTACAGGTGGCTTTGCAAACCCCTCTAGTACTGAGCGTGAATCAGGCTTTTATTAGCCTGCGCCAGGATTTGTGTTATGAACTCGGTATCCAGCCTGAGGATGATGAACAAAGTACCTCAAAGAAACTGGTACAGGCTTTACAAAAGAATCATCCCATCAATCTGGCCTATGTGTATAAATATTCGATTCACCATTACTGCTTAAAAGAATGGTTAGCCCTGACAGATGTCAATATTGCCCACAAGATTCAGCTCATGACCTCACCACCAGCTTCGATGGTAAAAGGAATCTCGGAACAGGTCTTTGATGGCTTTTGTGTGGGAGAACCCTGGAATATTCAGGCCAAGCTTGAAGGCTATAGTTTAATTGTCGCTGCAAGCCAGAATGTCATTCCTAAAGTTGCCGACAAGGTTCTGGCCATGACTCAGGAATGGGCAGAATTACATCCATGCACGGTGAAGGCTTTGGTCAATGCTGTCCAGAAAGCCCAAACGGATTTAAAACAGCGTGCTGATCTGTCCCAAGTTTGGGACATGCTGGTTGATTATCAGATTATCCAGTTTGAATGCTCTGCACAGCGTCATGTCTGTGACTATCATAAAATTCAAAACATCATCCGCAATCTTGTTGGTGCAAGTGCGAAACCGCAGCTTGCCGATTTTATCTGGTTAATCGAGCAGATTGAAAAATGGGATGGTGTCGAAATCTCTGAGATAGAGAAAAAGCAGATTGCAGCACAATGCATGTATGCTGAAATGCTATTTGCTTAAGATTTCATGCAACATATTGCGTAGCCATTGATGACTGGTTTTATGATGACAGGACATATGCCAATACTGCTTTACAGAATAGGTCGGGAAAGCAATCGGTGCCCCAAAAATCTTGAGATTGCCACGTGATAACAGGACTTCACTCAAATAATAAGGCACGGTCGCAATCGCATCGGTTTCCTGTACCACCAGTCCCACGCCTAAATAGCTGGGCAGACGCATTAGAATGTCGCGCTTGAGTTCCAGATTCAGCAATTCATTTTCAATATGGTAATGCCCCATCCCGGCATCAATATCGATATGGGTTTCACGTAAATACTCTTCGGTCGTGATGCTGTCACCCGTTAGTCGCGGATGGTCTTTCGCTGCGATCACCACATAATACTGTTCAAACAGTTTCTGCTGATAAAAGCCATTCTCCAGATTTGGCAAGAAGCCCAAAGCCAGATCAATCTCGCCATTGGCCATCTGATAACTGGTTTCCGAGGTAATCGGACGCACATTCAGGCGGATATGTGATGCATGCTGCTTGAGATACTGTGAAATTTTTGGCAATAACACCAGATGCGATACATCGGTCATCGCCAGTGTAAAACGTTGCTGTGAAGTGACCTGATCAAAATTGATGGTGAAATTATTAATCGCTTCAACTTTACTGAGTGCTTCACTGACCAAGGGAAACAACTGCTTAGATAAATCTGTCGGCAGCATTTCATTGCCAATACGTAAAAATAAAGGATCACCATAATGCTGGCGAATTTTATTCAGCAGATTGCTCACCGCTGGCTGGCTCATGTCTAAATGATCAGCTGCCTGAGATACGTTTTTAAATTTATAGACATAATAAAAAATACTGAGCAATTTACAGTCAAGTTCAAACACAGAAACACATTTCCTTTAACTTTCTAATAATTTTGACGAAGATATCATCGACATCATTTTATCAATTGCCAATGTTCAAATATAACACTTTGCAACGATTTCTAGGATCAGTCAATTTCCATGTGGTGTTAAAAATTACTTTTCTCTGATGTGGAACCTCGTTACAAGTACTTCTGTTGTAAATATGCACTTCTGTTTTTCCTTGGTCAACTTAAACACGCAAGCTTCATGCTATATACTCAAGCCCACAGAATTAACGATGCAAATTAAGAGAAATATCTTATGTTCCAAGGCAAAAAGTTGGTGTGTTTTGATTTGGATGGCACCTTGATTGATTCCGTGGGAGTCTGGAATCAGGTCGATGCTGCGCTGATTCAGGAGTTGGCAAATATTGAAGTCGACTTAAGTCAGATCCAGCAACAGCGCGATCTTCAGCTCAAAAAATTTAAACATCGGCCGGATCCCTATCTGGAATATTGTGCTTATTTAAAAGCGCTTTATGGATTTGCGCCGAATAAAGAAGAAGTAAAAAACCGCCGTTATGCAATTTCACGGCATTTTCTCGATCATGTGGTCGAGCTAAAACCACATGCTGAACGGTTCATTCAAGCCCTGAAACAACAAGGGATTCAGATCGCCCTGACCACAACCACCAGTTTGTTCAATGTGCAGCGTTATCAGGACAATAATCAAAACATTAACAAAAAAATCAGCTTTAATGATGACTTTGCCCTGCTCTTGACCCGTGAAAATGTGCAGAACATCAAGCCGCATCCTGAAGTCTATTTCAATGCCCTTCAGCATTTTCAGGTGCAAGCCGCAGATTGCCTGATTATTGAGGATTCATTAATTGGCGTTGAAGCGGCCAACAATGCAGGAATCGATGTGATTGCAGTTTATGATCAATACTCTGTTCATGAAATAGATTTGATCAAGGTCCAAGCAAATTATTTTGCAGAAGATTTTACTGAGTTATTAAGTTTAGCCCAATAAAAAAAATGCCATGAATCATTGTATTTCATGACATTTTTTTCTGCAGATCTCTGACCTGAGAAGAAAACGTTATTTGGCTTTCTCATAGACTGAGCCTGAACCGACCAGATTTCCTGTTTTTTCATCGATTGCAAAATCAACCATACCTGCACCTGCATTTAACTGAAGTAAGCCATTTTTGCTCACTGCTGCCGGCATCGGATTTTTCTCTTCGGTTTTACCAGTTTCTTTGTCTTTTATGGTGTTGGTAATGAAGTAATTTTCACCATTTTTCGAAATGACCAATACATTTTCAAGTTTTGGATTTTCCAGCGTATTTTTCCAGTTTCCTTGATAATCTGGAGCTGGTGCTTCTGTGAGGTTACAAGCAGTTAAAAGCAGTAATAATGAGATGCCTGAAAAAAATTGAAGATATTTCAAAACTGAGACCTTGATTGTGACAACGCGGCCATTATAGGGACAACCCTCTAGAGCTTAAGCAGGTTGTTGTAGGCAAAGCGTTTCAGCAGTACCGTATCTGTTTTTCTTTGGTGATTTTTTTGAAATATCTCTCCATACTTCATTCATAAAAATGGATGATTCAATTTCTACTAAAACGACAAAAAAGCAAAAAAGTCCCCAATAGACCATGTAAATCTATTGAGGCGTAGCAAACGGGTGAATACCACACATTAAAAATTAGGGCATGATTTTGGATTTAAAGTGGCTCAATACAGATTTAGCAGAGTGGGTTTTTTCAATAATCTGTGCAGTCCAGTGATTCGGCAATGAACATTTGGCCAGACGCACCCAAACAGTAGAAAACTGTTTTATAAAGCTCGCTTCATTATAATGAATGCCATATTCAGCACACAGCGCTTTTACTTTCGGCGCCACCTGCGCATAGCGATTGGCTGGCATGTCCGGAAATAGATGATGTTCAATCTGATGGCTCAAATTACCACTCAAAATATGCAGCCAGTCCGTCCCGGTAAAATTACTCGAACCACGAACCTGGCGTAAATACCACTCAGCACGGGTTTCATTGTCGGTATTATCCATCTCAAAAGTTTCAGCATCTTCCGTAAAATGACCATTAAAAATCACCGCAGACGCCCACAGACTACGAATTACATTGGCTACAGCATTTCCGGCAAACACAGGAATGGCATTCGGGCCAGCAATCACTGGAAAAAATACATAATCTTTTAACACCTGACGGCGCATTTTTTGACGCAGTGGAGCCGCTTCTTTCCAAACTTCTTTCCAGGTTTTGGTTTTATAGGCAATCACATCTTCCAGATGCAAGCGTTGCAGGCCGACATACCATTCAAAAAACACCATTAACTGCATGCCCAGTGGAATATTGAACAGGAAACGTGGTTCCCATTTTTGGGATTCACTGACCCGAATCAGGCCATAACCGACATCATGATCCATCCCGACAATATTGGTATAGGTATGATGAATATAGTTATGGGTATATTTCCAGTCATCTCCTGTGGAAATCGTATCCCAGTCATAGGTGGTTCCGTTCAGGGTCGGATCATTCATCCAGTCGAACTGACCGTGCATGACATTATGTCCCAGCTCCATATTTTCCACAATTTTGGAGATGCCAAGCAGCCCTGTCCCTGCCAGCCAAACCGGTGGCAACCAGCCAGCAAACATCAACATGCCTCGGGATGCAATTTCGCTATAACGGACAAAATTACGGATTTTATAAATATAATTGGCGTCTTTTTCACCCAGATCGTCCATGACCTCGCGGCGGATCGCATCGACTTTAGCACCAAACTCCTCAATCTGTTCAGGACTGAGAAATTGCGACTTACTGTGTCGTTTAAAATCAATTTGCATATTCATGGGAGCACCTTTTTATTCGTTTAATACTGGCTTATAAATTAATAACGACTGGACTCATCGCCTGGGAAATACAAAGTTTAATCTGGGTGTTATTGCCATGATCAACCTCACCGGTCAGGACATTACGCACCGAGCCACTGACTTTGGTACAGGAACAGGTATTACAGATTCCCATCCGGCAACCATGAGCAGGACGCAGGCCTGAATTTTCAGCGCTTTCCAGCAAGTTGGACTGAGCCTGAAACACTTGCTGCGATCTTAAAAACTGTACCGGCTGTGCTTTAATTTTTTCATCGACCACAATCTGGAAATATTCCGAATGAAAATTGGATTTCAATTCCAGTTTATCAACGATTTTCAGTGCAGCTTTCATCATCCCGGCAGAGCCACAGGCATATATTTTTCGTTCTGCAACATCTGGCACCAGTTTTTGCAATAATCTTTGATTCAGATGCTGTTGCTGTTCCCGTGTATTAAAATGATGATATTTCAAGTTTGGATGCATTAAAGCCAGGGTTTTCAATTCAGCATGAAAGGCATCATCGCGAGTAAAATAAATCAGGTCGATCTGTTCCAGGGACTGGATCACTGCTTTTTGCAGCAAGGAATATATTGCAGTAATACCACTGCCGGATGCCAGAAATAAGGTTGGCTGGCTAGAGTTTTGCAGTATAAAGTCACCTTGCGGCTGCGAAATTTCAATGACAGCCCCGATTTGCATCTGGCTCAAGGCGCGTGACACTTTGCCTTGCTGTTTCACCGCAATAATCAGATCACCATTTTTTAATACCGTCACCACAGAATAATATCGCTGATGACGTACACCATCGAGTCTTATTGTTACTGCAATATGCTGGCCAGCCTGAAATGACCTGGCTTTAAAATTATGATTCGGGCGCAAGTGAATCTTGAAAAAGTCAGGACTGATGGCCTGAATGCCCATAATGGCCGCTTTAACTTTTTTAAACGCCCAGGTTGGATGGATTTTTTCACCAATAAAATCAATGAAATCTTCACGAACCCAATGCGGCTGATAGGTCGGCATACTTGTCATTTTTATCCCCTTATCCGCAGACAGTAATATTAATGTACAACTGTCTATTTATTATGTTGTCAGCATAAAGTGTTTTATAATTCAGACCATATCAATACAGGTCAAATTATGTGCTTATCAAACATAATAGAGCTTTTTGTCGGACAATATGAAGCAAAAGCATCTGCTGAAACTATAGTTTTTAGAAAAAGGGATTTTTATATCTGTTAATTCTGCTAACTCTATATAAAAAGCTGACTTTTATAAGGAAATCAATTCTGAGTGATTTTTTTGCTTGTAAGATCGTCATGCGATACATTATTTGTCATCTCTAGTAATTTGAATTGATAACATAGCATCCTTAAATTGCTAACCGTATATATTAGCTTCTCTAATTATTGCTAAGTTAGTTTTATTCTTTTTAGACAAATTCGTAAAGGGTAGTTTTTTAAAGAATAGTTGAAATGTATGGCAATATACCAACCATTCTTCTGACTCTATTTCCTGGCTGTGTTATTGGTTGTTTTTGATAAACTTAAAAGACAAAGAATTAGTCTATGAAAAAAATATTATATATCAGCATTTTATCTTTTGCACTAACCTCGGTATCTTTGTTTTATCAAAGATACATCCCTATTAATCGTATAGTGGTAGATCAAATTGAGGAAGTACATAGACTTGCAGGAGGATTTCCTTTTGTATTCTTAATTGATGGAGATTTTACATCACCTGCTAATAATATAAGTGTGTTATTTATTTTCTGGGATCAAGATGAATTTCTCTTTAACTATTTTCTTTTAAATTATTTATTTTGGTTAAGTGTTTTATTAGCTTTTTACTTTATGAAAAAGAAATTTAAGATTTTATAATTTTCTAAAACCAATGTCCTAAAACTCCATATATAACTTTAAAAATCAATGATATGAGTATTTATAAAAAGCCTATCCTCTCTAGAATAGGCTTTTCTTATGACAAAAGATATGTTATATATGGCTCAATCAAAATTTCATGTTGAGGCTCTAACCGACAGCCTGCTCTAAAAGAATATTCCCATAGAGTTCCCGCAAATCTTTTTTCAGCATCTTACCAGTTCCACTCAGGGGAATTGAGTCTACAAAAACCACTCTGTCTGGAACCTGCCATTTAGCGACTTTATCAGCATAATAATCGAGTAGCTCTGTCTCACTCAGCTGACTGTCCGATTTTTTAATTGCAATCAATACCGGACGTTCATCCCACTTTGGATGCTGGGCGGCAATCACCGCCGCCATCGCAATTTCCGGATGTCCCATGGCAATATTTTCCAGATCCACCGATGAAATCCATTCGCCGCCAGACTTGATTAAATCTTTGGAACGGTCACTGAGTTTCATAAAACCATCTTGATTCAAGGTGGCAATATCACCGGTATCAAACCAGCCATCAGCAGTCAGCGCTGATTCCTCCTTGCCAAAATAATGATTGATGACCCAATGCCCTTTCACCTGTAAATTTCCTGTGGTATGTCCATCACGTTCAATTTCATGTGTCCCTTTTTCTGCATCGGTCAAACGCAGATCTACTCCGAATGGCGGACGGCCTTGGGTCAACCGAATCTGCTGTTTTTCTTCATCTGATAGCTGCAAATGTTTGGTCTTGAGCTGATTGGCAGTCCCCAGCGGACTGGTCTCGGTCATGCCCCAAGCGTGAATCGTTTCACAATTAAACTGTTCCTTGAAAGTTCGTAACATTGCCGGTGGACAGGCCGAACCGCCGACTACATTACGTTTCAGACTTTCCAGCTTGGAACCTGACTGGTTTGCTGCGGCAATCAAACCCTGCCAGATGGTTGGCACGCCAAGCGCCACTGAAACTTTATACGTATCAATCAGATTCACCAGACTAACACCATCAAGACCTGGCCCCGGCAGTACCAGCGTACATCCCACCATGGCCGCCGCGTATGGCGTGCCCCATGCATTCACATGGAACATCGGCACCACTGGCAACATAATATCGGCAGCCGAGACATTTAGTGAGTCCGGTAAAATGATGGCATAGCTATGTAATACAGTAGAGCGATGACTATATAGCACGCCTTTAGGGTTGCCCGTGGTTCCTGATGTATAGCACAGTGAACTGGCTGAGTTTTCATCAATGATTGGCCATTCAAATTCTGTGTGTTGACTGGCAATCAGATCATCATAAAATTGCACTTCTGGAATGGCTTCAGTGACGCTCGGATCGGCAGCATCCAGACAGATAAAATGCTCGACTGAGGTCAGCAGCGGTTTTACCGCTTTGATTAAAGGTACAAATGTTTTATCAAAGATGACCACACGATCTGCCGCATCATTCATAATAAAAATCAGCTGCTCCGGAAACAGGCGCGGATTAATGGTATGACAGACCAGACCGCTGCCAGAAATAGCATACCAGGACTCTAAATGGCGATGATTATTCCAGGCAATGGTGGCAACCCGATCTCCCTGTTCCAAGCCGAGTTGTTGCAATACCTTGGCAAAACGTTTCGAGTTTTGATGAATTTCGCCCCAGTTAGTCACCTTAATGCTGGTGTCGGTATTTTTGGAAATTACCTCGGTATCGGCATGATAGCGCCCTGCATGTTCAATCATGCTGCTGATCAGTAAAGGCTGAAACATCATATTTCCGAGCATTGTCCACTCCTTTGTGCTTGTTATTGGTCCGTGTATTCGTATCGTTGTTATATAGACATGATGGGGTGGCCTAAGACCGTGACATAGTTTTTATCATCATGTGGACTGAATTTAGCAAGTAAATCTGAATTTGTAAGTATCGAATTGTGACAAATTAAGAGAAGTGACTCAGGCGTATAAAAATTAGAATACGATTGATGGAGAGGTAGAGAATTTCTCTAGAAAGGTTGAGGCCTGATATTCAGTTTAATGATCATGTATTGAGTTCATGTCGACCCGATTAATACAACCATCCCATTTGAATGGAAATATTTACTTGGATACTGATCTTAGAAGAACAGTACAGCAGATCGATAGAACGCCAGCTTGAAAATAGACTGACAACCACATTAAACTTAATTTGTTATATTGAGCACCTTGAAATATGCTATAAATCAAAATAATTAGAACAGTCTTAGTTCAAGCAAGTGTATGTATAAGTCTGAAAAACTGGCGCAGAATATCCGTCAGATGATTGAAAACGGCGTATGGAAGGTACATGAAAAATTACCTTCACTCCGCGAACAGACCCAATTGTCTGGCTATAGCCTGATGACGGTACTCAATGCTTATCAGGAACTTGAAGCGCAAGGTCTGGTTTATGCCAGAGATAAATCCGGCTATTACGTTGCAGAGCGTTCTACAGATCTGGTCAACAGCAAACAACCAATCCAGATTAGTTTAAGCCCAAAAGTTCAAATCAACTCTGTGGTATTTAATTATTTAAAATCGATCCAAGCAGCAGAAATTGTGCCTTTTGGTTCCGCATTTCCCAATGCAGAGCTGTTATATAACGCCAAATTTATGCAGATTCTGGCGCAGCAGGCCAAAAGAAAAAGCAGTTATAACAACCAGAATCATATGCCGCCTGGCAATCAGGATTTACGCCAACTGATTGCTAATCGTTACCAGTTGCAAGGCATTGCTTGCCATGCAGATGACATTGTCATTACATCTGGAGCATTAGAAGCACTGAATCTGTCTTTACAGGCATTGACCCAACCCGGTGATTTTATCCTGCTGCAACAAACCATATTTTATGGGGCCTGGCAGGCAGCCGAGCGTTTGGGGCTACAGGTGATTACTATCCCTGAGCATCCGCAATTCGGTTTTGATCTAGCATCATTTGAACAGGCTTTGAAACAGTATCCGATCAAGGTGTGCTGGCTAATGCTGAACGCGCATAATCCGATTGGCTTTACTGTTAGTTCGGAAATTAAACAGAGAATTGCTGAACTTTTGTATGAATATCAGGTCTATTTAATTGAAGATGATGTTTATCAGGAGTTGAATTATGGTTCATCCAAACCGCTACCAGTTAAATATTTTGACCAGCATCAGATGGTGCTGCACTGTGCTTCATTTTCCAAAACACTAGGCATGGGCGCACGCGTCGGTTGGGTCTATGCCGGTCCATTTTCCGATGTCATTCAGCATTTGCAGCTCATGAGCACTTTAACGGTCAGTCCCTTACTCCAGAACACGCTGGTAGAATTTATTTCGCATCATCATTATGAAAAACATTTACGACAGCTAAGACATCATCTGGAAAAATATAAAAAGAAGTTTTATCAGGATCTCAAAAACCGCTTAGCGCCTACATGTAAAATTTACTATTATTCCAGTGGTTATTTTCTCTGGATCGAATTGCCAAATGGTCTAGATGGACAGGTGCTTTATGAGCAACTGATTCAGAAAGGTATTTCAATCGCCCCTGCATTATTGTTTAAACCGGATCATGCCAGTCAGCATTATATGCGCCTGAATTGTTCTTTTGAATGGACCGCCGAGATAGAAAATGCAGTGAATCTTTTAGCAGATACCATTCAGCAGAAATAGAAAAGCGTGAATGAGTTCATCCACGCTTTTTTTAGGTCAAGATACCCGAATTTACAAGCATCTTAGAAGTTGTAAATGGCAACCGCATTGATTCGGTTGTCTTCACCTTTGTCACTGCCATTTGTAGCTGGAGCTAAAGCTGTACGTTCACCATAGACATATTCCAGACCAAAACTGAGTGGCTTGGTTGGGCTATAGAACACGTTTGCCCACGCTTGCCAGAGGTCTTTGTTGGCTCTAGTTGCATTAGATTGCGCTGCATCAGCTGGCGTCGAAGCAATAAGCGCATCGGTATAACGTTGATCATCATCAAAACTCATATAACCATAGCCTAAAGTACCGCGCAACTTGTCATTAAATTGCTGGGTTAAGCCCACCGAAATCGAATCGAATTCACTTTGTAACAGATCACCATTTACAGCTGTAATTACACCCGTATTGGCATTCGAGATAAAGCTACTATCGCCTTTGACATGATAGTAGTCGGCTTTTAAAGTCGTCCCCGGCACAATGTCATATTTCGCCCCCAGCCCCACGCCCCACGCCATTTCTTCATCTTCATTCACGCGCTTTTCATGACCCATGGCACGTGCGCTGACTGCAAAATTATCGGCAAATTTATGATTTAAACGTGCGGTTAAAGCCGGTAGGCGTTGTTTGATCCCAGGATTCGTATCTTTCGGATCTTCAACTGCAACGACCAGATTGGTTTCAGGGCTGAAAGTGCTGGTGTGGCGCACTTGTGGTGTGCGTTTAATCGAACCCCCAGCATATACCAGAGCATCTACAGTTTCCGGAATATAGTCTGGCGTGGCAAAGTTTGACCAGGTTTGACCGATCAGCCAGTTAGCATAGCTGATATAAGCATGACGAATTCGCAGGTTGTCAAAGCCGGCTCCACCTAAAAAGTCCACCTCAACTTTACCGCTGAGTGCTTTATCCCCAGCACCTACAGGTGCTTTAAAATCCATCCCTAAACGCGTGGCAGAAAGTGTCGACTTAAACTCATCACTACGCTCCCCAGCACCTTCAAGTGGTACTGAACCAATCTGGTTGAACATGCGTGCTGCTGACCCACCTTCAGCCTGATAAGATGCATCGGCACGAATGTTTCCGTATAGATTAAACTCGGCACCACTGGCGATTTTCATCACCGGTTTGCTGGCTAGAGTTGCAGGTGTAGATGCGACGACCGGCGCAGTTACAGCCGCTTTCTGAACGTGCTGCTGTTCAATCAAGGCACGTAAGGCCTGAACTTCCTGGCGTAGTTGTTCAATTTCCTGCTGACTGCTCTGCGTGGTTTGTGCTTGAACCGATAAGCTCATGCTCCCCATACTGATTGCAATCATGCTCATCAAAAGCGTGTGTTTTCGTGTTGGCTTATTGATTGTTGTGGTGAATAGTGTCGTGTTCATCCTAAACTCGCTTTTTATTGTTCGACTAGATTCTAGCAACAGATCACCACCCGTTACGATGGCGATCTATATCATTGGTAATACTATCTTTATTAACTATAGTTTAATTCATTAACTGGTCTTTTCTGCCAGTGAATCTGGCTGAATAGTCTTCGCCGTAAGGGCTTGACCATCTACAGAGCTTTTTAAGTTCACCAGGAAAATTGCCAGCGCAGCAATCACGCCAGGAATCGCAATAGCAAAGAAGTTCATTTGATGCGGTAAATTCATGGTTAATAAAGCACCGGTCAGTACCGGACCAACAATCGCCCCAATACGTCCAATCCCTGATGCCCAGCCCATGCCGGTAGAACGCACCGTCGATGGATAATATTGCGCAACAAAGGTATAGAGTAGAATTTGTGAGCCAATCGTTGCAGCACCTGCTATAGCAATCAAGGTATAGAGCACAAACTGTGGACTGTTAAAGCCAAGCAAGATCAGGGCGATTGCTCCGCATAAGAACATGATCGTGAGGACTTTTTTGATGTGGAAACGATCTGCCAGATAACCACCGCCAATTGCACCGACCATCCCCCCAATATTTAATGCGAACAGGAAGATCATACTGGCACCTAGCGAGTAACCGGCCTGAATCATCAGTTTAGGTAACCAGCTTCCCAAGGCATAGACCATTAATAGGCACATAAAGAACGCCAGCCAGAACATGAAGGTACTGAAGCTGCGACCTTGTTGAAATAGTGCTTTTAATGGGGCTTCATCGCCTTTTTGTACTTCATTCAGTACAAACTGGGTGTCACTGGTAATAACCTGTGTCGGAGATATTTTTTGAATAATATCATTTGCTTGTGCAGTCTGTTGCTTGTTGGTCAAGTACATCAGCGATTCTGGCAAGTATTTCCAAAGAATTGGCAAAAGTAACAGTGGAATACCGGCTAACAAGAACATGATTTTCCAGCCATATTGTGGCACCAGCCATGCACCTAACAGCGCAGAGGTCATACCGCCAATTGCATAGCCACTAAACATTAAGGCCACCAAAGTACTGCGGATACGCTTAGGCGCATATTCGGTCATCAAGGCCACCACGTTCGGCATAACCCCGCCAATCCCTAAGCCGGCAAGGAAACGTAAGATTCCGAATTCGACCGGTGATGTCGCAAAAGCACCGATGAATGTGAATCCACTAAAAATAGCCACGCACATCATGATGGTTTTTTTACGACCTAACTTATCGGACAAGGTTCCAAAAGTCATGGCACCAAACATCATGCCAAATAATGCGGTACTGGCCAGCATCCCGGCTTGCACTGTAGTTAATGACCATTCTTGCATCAACAGAGGCAAGGCGACCCCATAGATCACCAGATCATAGCCATCAAAAATAATGATCAGCAAACACCAGATCAGCACGCCCCAATGAAAGGGCGTGAACTTTGCTTCATCAATCAGCGTATTTATATTCACTTTATTTGTAGACATCTCCACCTCCAGATTGTGAAGTTCAATTTATGAAAGCCACAATGAAGAAGATGCAGAATAATGTCCAAAACTGAATAGGCATGCCTTTATACCTATAAAGTCTGATTCAGGCTAAGCATTTAAATTAATTAAAAAATATATTATTGAATCGTGGAATATTTTTTAACATAGGCCGATAAACTTGCCAAGAGCTGCTGATTGCTGTGCCTCTTGAAATGATTGATTGGACTTAAAACACCGAACGATCATACTTTAATGCTTCAAGATCATAGACTTGATAGACAGCATCAAATAGGTAGCGGATATATTCACTTTCATCCATATTACGCATCGCCATAAAGACAGGACTCACAGCAAATGCATCTGCTAAAGGTATAAAGTTGAGATGGGCCAATTTAATATTTTGTGCACTTTCCGGCGCGATACAAACACCCTCTCCCGCCGCTACAAAACCGAGTGCCAGCTGCAATTCGCGTACAATCCGCAGATTTTTAGGCTCTAATCCATACTCAGAAAATATGCCGCGCACCTGGGTGGCAAAATTAGCCTTTCCCGTATTCGGATATAAAAACAACTGCTGATCGACCAGTTCAGATAAATGTAGGCTCTCACGTTGAGCCAATACATGACTGGCATGCGCTGCCACCACTAGACGCTCTTCACGCAACAACACCCGCTTTATGGCCGGATCCGAGATTCTTAAGCGGCCAAAACCGACATCTATACGGCCTTCTTTGAGGGCCTGAATCTGTTCATAAGTATTCATTTCCATCATCTCGATTTTGAGATAAGGATGCTGCTGTTTAAACAAAAACAGAATACGCGACAGCAAACCGAACAATAAAGAACCAACAAAACCGATGGTAATGGTGCGATCTGCAATGCCGATGCGCTTGGTCATCGACTTAATTTCTTCCGCATTAGACAAAAGTTTAACAGCGTGCTGATAGAAGAACTGACCTGCTTCTGTGGTCTTCAATGGACGGCTACCACGCTCAAATAACTGAATATCCAGCTCTGCTTCAAGGTTTTGGATCTGTCTGCTTAAAGGAGGCTGAGCAATAAATAGTTTTTCTGCCGCTTTAGTAAAACTTTGCTCTTCTACCACTGCAACAAAATAGCGTAAATGTCTAAGTTCCATGATCTAGAATACCTTTAAAGTATAAAAAAATGCTAAATCGATCTTAGACCAATCAACATTATTCTTTTAAGGTATATCAAATCGAAGCATTAAAGCAAGAATGTGAATCCGTATTATGTATAAGTCAGTTGAAACCTTGCTGGTAGAAATCCCGACCATTCGCCCTCACAAGATGGCTGTGGCGACGATGCAAACCCAGACCCTGGTCTTAGTTAAAATCACCACTGAAGATGGTTATATCGGTTGGGGTGAGGCAACGACGATCGGCGGCTTAGGTTATGGTGATGAAAGCCCGGAAAGCGTTAAAGTCAATATTGAAACTTATTTCGCCCCCCTTTTAAAGACATTATCCGGTTTAAATGTTGCACAAACATTACAAGCGATCAAAAAGAATATTAATGGTAACCGTTTTGCCAAATGCGCGATTCAGACTGCCCTGCTAGATATTCAGGCACAGCGCATGCAGCAGCCGCTCAGTGAAGTCTTAGGTGGCCGCTTACGTGACAGTATTCCAGTGCTTTGGGTCTTGGCTTCAGGCAATACAGAAAAAGATATTGCTGAAGCAGAAAAAATGATTGCAGCAAAACGCCATAACATTTTCAAACTCAAAATTGGTTCCCGTCCAGTTGAAGAAGATGTTGAGCATGTGCTGGCGATTAAAAAAGCCCTGGGCAAAGACATTTCGATTCGTGTCGATGTCAACCGTGCCTGGTCAGAATTAGACGCCATTAAAGGAATTCAGTTGCTGCAAGACGGCGGTGTTGATCTGATTGAGCAGCCATGTGCGATTGATAACCTCGATGCAATGCGCCGTCTCACCCGACGTTTTGATATTGCCATCATGGCAGACGAATCTTTAATGGGCCCACATTCAGCCTATGAAATTGCAAAACAAAACGGTTCATCTGTTTTTGCAGTGAAAGTTGCCCAGTCAGGTGGTCTGATCGAAGGTTGTGAAGTCGGAAATATTGCCAAACTTGCAGGAATCGATCTGTACGGCGGCACCATGCTGGAAGGTCCGGTCGGCACGATTGCTTCGGCACATGTATTTTCAACCTTTGAAACATTAGCTTTTGGTACTGAACTGTTTGGTCCTTTGCTACTGACTGAAGATATTTTGAAAACCCCACTCAACTATCAAAACTTTGAACTTGAGATTCCGAAAGGATCTGGTCTGGGGATTGAGTTGGATGAAAACAAGATTGACAACTTGCGTCGTCAATAATTCGAGGAGATACCCATGCTTTTCCATGTACGGATGGACGTGAACATTCCACAGGATATGCCAGTGGAACAGGCCAATGAAATCAAGGCCATTGAAAAAGCCTATTCCCACGACTTGCAACGTCAGGGTAAATGGCGCCATATCTGGCGAATCACTGGCCAGTATTCAAACATCAGTATTTTTGATGTTGAAAGCAATGAAGAATTGCACAGCCTGCTTCAGGGCCTGCCACTCTATCCCTATATGAAGATCGAAGTGATGGCATTGAATCGTCACCCTTCTTCTATTCGTGATGACGACAGCTAATTAAGAATATGGGAATTGGGGAATAACGTTATTCCCCTTCCCACAGCAAGACCAGAGGGTAACCAAACAAGGATTGTGGCCAGCAAGATTTAGCCAGCCAGAGCAAGCTAAACAGCGCGCCACATAAAAGAATGTAGATATACTGAGGAGTAATAGTATGAATCGCCAAGAAATTGATGCATTAGTAAAACAAATGAATGTCGACACTGCGACAGGTCCTGTAGATGAGCGTGTACAGCAAATTACTGTACGTTTACTCGGTGATCTTTTCCAGGCGATCGAAGATCTTGATATTTCACAAACTGAATTGTGGAAAGGTCTTGAATACTTTACTGATGCAGGCCAAGCAAACGAGCTAGGTCTATTGGCTGCAGGTTTGGGTCTAGAGCATTACTTGGACCTACGTGCTGATGAAGCAGATGCAAAAGCAGGAATTAGCGGTGGTACACCACGTACCATTGAAGGCCCACTTTATGTCTCAGGTGCACCAGAGTCAGTTGGCTTTGCACGTATGGATGATGGTTCTGAATCAGACAAAATCCCAACGTTGATCATTGAAGGGACAGTGACGGATACTGAAGGCAATATCATCGAAGGCGCTAAAGTTGAAATTTGGCATGCCAACAGCCTAGGGAACTATTCATTCTTTGATAAGTCACAGTCTGATTTCAACTTACGTCGCTCTATCTTCAGTGACCAAGACGGCAAATACGTTGCACTCACAACAATGCCGGTCGGTTATGGCTGCCCTCCAGAAGGTACCACCCAGTTTGTACTGGACAAATTAGGCCGTCACGGTAACCGTCCATCGCATGTGCATTACTTCGTATCTGCACCGGGCTACCGCAAGCTGACCACTCAATTCAACATCGAAGGCGACCAGTACCTGTGGGATGACTTTGCATTCGCGACTCGTGAAGGCCTGGTGGCAACTGCGGTGGATGTGACTGATGAAGCTGAAATTGCAAAACGTGGCTTAAAAGGTCCTTTCAAACACATCCAGTTCGATATTGAACTTGTCAAAGAACAAGCTGCTGCACCAACGACTGAAGTTGATCGTCGCCGCGCTAGCGCTTAATACAACTATAGAAGCGGGGTATGTTTCAAAGATATATCCCGCTGACTTCCCCCTTGGAAAGTCGGAGAAAGGACATGCCTCGTATTCCCGTAATTAACACCAGCCATTTAGACCGCATTGACGAATTACTGGTTGATGATTATGAATCTGGTGAATTTAAACTACACCGTTCAGTATTTACAGACCAGGCCCTGTTTGACCTTGAGATGAAATACATCTTTGAAGGTAACTGGGTTTATCTGGCACATGAAAGCCAGATTCCAAACAATAACGACTTCTATACTACTTATATTGGTCGTCAGCCGATCATCATTGCACGTAACCGTCAAGGTGAACTGAATGCCATGATAAATGCCTGTTCGCATCGCGGTGCACAATTGTGCCGTAACAAGAAAGGCAATAAAGCAACTTATACTTGCCCATTCCATGGCTGGACTTTCAATAACTCAGGTAAGTTATTAAAAGTCAAAGATCCGGCTGAAGCGGGTTATTCAGACTGCTTTAACAAAGACGGCTCACATGACCTGAAAAAGGTTGCCCGTTTTGAAAACTATAAAGGTTTCCTGTTCGGCAGCTTGAATCCGGATGTTCCTTCTCTGGAAGAATACCTGGGCGAAGCGACCAAAATCATTGACATGATCGTGGATCAGTCTGAACAAGGTCTGGAAGTTTTACGTGGTTCTTCGACTTATACCTATGAAGGTAACTGGAAGTTGACTGCTGAAAACGGTGCTGATGGTTATCACGTGTCTGCTGTACACTGGAACTATGCTGCAACGACTCAGCAACGTAAAGAAAAAGAAGCTGGCGACAACATCCGTGCCATGAGCGCAGGCGCATGGGGCAAACAAGGCGGTGGTTCTTACGGCTTTGAACATGGTCACATGCTGCTTTGGACGCAATGGGCTAACCCGGAAGACCGTCCTAACTTTGCCAAGAAAGATGAATACACTGCGCAATATGGCGAAGCCATGGCGAAGTGGATGATCGAACGTTCACGTAACCTGTGTATCTATCCAAACGTTTACTTCATGGATCAGTTCGGTTCACAAATCCGTGTCCTGCGCCCGATTTCTGTCGATAAAACTGAAGTGACGATCTACTGTATCGCACCTGTAGGCGAAGAGCCTGAAGCACGTACCCGTCGTATCCGTCAGTATGAAGATTTCTTTAACGCTTCAGGTATGGCGACACCAGACGATCTTGAAGAATTCCGTGCTTGTCAGGCAGGTTATGCCGGTATCGCGCTGGAATGGAACGATATGTGCCGTGGTTCTAAACACTGGATTCAAGGTCCGGATGATGCTGCCAATGAAATCGGTTTAAAACCAAAACTGTCTGGTATTAAAACTGAAGATGAAGGTCTATACCTGTCTCAGCACCAGTACTGGTTAGAATTGATCAAAAAAGGTATTGCGACCGAGAAAGAAATTGCAGCATCAACTGAAGGAGAAAACGCATGAGCGACATCACTTTAGAAAATATTGCTCAGTTCCTGTATCAAGAAGCCCGCTTTTTAGATGATGAACAATGGGATGACTGGTTAACTTGTTATGCCCCTACTGCGTCTTTCTGGATGCCAGCTTGGGATGATGATGACAAGCTGACCACAGATCCACAGTCTGAAATCTCGTTGATTTATTATCCAGACCGTCAAGGTTTAGAAGACCGCGTGTTCCGGATCAAGACTGAACGTTCATCAGCAACCATGCCGGATACACGTACCTGCCATAACCTCAGCAATATTGAAATTGTTGAACGTGATGGCGACAAAGTGACTGTACGTTTTAACTGGAATACTTTGAGCTTCCGTTACAAAACAAGTTACAGCTACTTCGGTATGTCTCGTTATGAAATCGATTTCTCAGGCGATAAACCGCAAATTTTAAGCAAATACGTGGTACTGAAAAACGATTACATCAACCAGGTTATCGACATTTATCACCTCTAAGACTGTTTATACAGCTAGGTTATGCCTTTCGGTCAGATGGAAAATTGGCTGAAAGGCTCAGTTACAAAGATTTATATAGGATATTCAGCCATGTCAAACCACAATGTTGCACTTCAATTTGAAGATGGCGTTACACGTTTTATTTCTGTTTCAGATGGTGAAACACTGTCAGACGCAGCCTACCGTCAAAAGATCAATATTCCTTTGGACTGCCGTGATGGTGCTTGTGGAACGTGTCGTGCGTTTTGTGAATCAGGTTCTTATGACATGCCTGAAGAAACTTATATTGAAGATGCTTTAACTCCTGAAGAAGCCGCTGAAGGCTTTATTCTGGCTTGTCAGTGTAAACCGACTTCAGATGCAGTGTTCCAGATTCAAGCCTCTTCAGAAGTCTGCAAAACTGAAATTCATGCCTTCCAGGGTACTTTGGCACGCGTAGAGAACTTATCTGACTCGACTATTACTTTTGATATTCAGTTAGACGAAGGTCAGGCAGACATTCACTTCCTTGCAGGTCAATATGTCAATGTCGGTATCCCGGGAACGACTGAAACCCGTTCTTATTCATTCAGTTCAAAACCAGGTAACCGTTTAACCGGGTTTGTGGTACGTAACGTGCCAAACGGTAAAATGAGTGAATTTTTAAGCGTCAATGCCAAAGCTGGCGACAAAATGACTTTCACGGGTCCATTTGGTAGCTTCTACCTGCGTAATGTGACCCGTCCAGTGCTGATGCTGGCGGGTGGTACAGGGATCGCGCCGTTTATGTCGATGCTGCAAGTCTTAGAAGAAAAAGGTTCAGAACATCCAGTGCGTCTGGTGTTTGGTGTGACCAATGATTTTGACCTGGTAGCGATTGAAAAACTAAATGAGCTGCAGGATAAATTCCCTTGGTTCGAATACCGTACTGTGATTGCGAATCCAGAATCTAATCATGAGCGTAAAGGCTATGTGACCGGTCATATCGAAAAAGAATGGCTCAATGCGGGTGATGTGGATATTTATCTGTGTGGTCCTGTGCCAATGGTTGAAGCAGTTCGCGGCTGGTTAGATGCTGAAGGCGTTAAACCTGCAAACTTCCTGTTTGAAAAATTCTCTGCAAACTAAGTTCAGACTGAACCGGAGAATAGAATGAACCGTGCAAAAAGATTTGAAAATAAAGTCGTGATCGTGACCGGTGCTGCCCAAGGCATCGGGCGCGGTGTGGCGCTGCAAGTGGCAAGCGAAGGCGCACAAGTCGTCATGGCGGATCTTTCCCCTTTTGTAGAGGAAGTTCTGGCTGAAATTAAAGCCAATGGCGGTGATGCGATTACTGTCAAAGCCAATCTGGAAACCTTTGCCGGCGCAGAATCTGTTGTCGCTAAAGCGCTGCAAACTTATGGCCGTGTCGATGTCCTGATCAACAATGTTGGTGGCGCGATTTGGATGAAGCCTTTCGAAGAATTTTCTGAAGAGGAAATTATCAAGGAGGTGAACCGCTCACTGTTCCCAACGCTGTGGTGCTGCCGTGCAGTTCTTCCAGAAATGATTCAAAATCAGAAAGGTACAATTGTAAACGTATCTTCTATTGCGACACGCGGCATTAACCGTGTGCCATATTCGGCATCTAAAGGTGGTGTGAACGGCCTGACTGCTTCCCTTGCCTTTGAACATGCCAAAGATGGAATTCGTGTTAATGCGATCGCAACTGGCGGTACCGAAGCACCACCGCGTAAAGTGCCACGCAATGCCAATCCACTGACTGAGTCAGAAAAAGACTGGATGCAGCAAGTGGTTGATCAGACCATTGACCGTACTTTTATGGGTCGCTACGGTACGATTCAGGAACAAGTGAATGCAATTGTATTCCTGGCTTCGGATGAATCATCGTATATGACTGGTACTGTCGTACCGGTCGGTGGTGGTGATCAGGGCTAAGTCCTGATCATGACTTTTTTAACAGGATCATGGTTTGACGCAAGGAGGCACATCACCAATGAATAACCTGTTTCACAGTTTAAAAAATGATTGGTCAATTTCAGCGACTGTTGCAGGATTTTTAGCAGTGCTGATTTCCTATTCAGGTCCACTAATCATTTTTTTCCAGGCTGCTCAACAAGCCCAAGTTTCCCCAGACATGATGATTTCATGGATTTGGGGAATTTCTATTGGTGCTGCACTTGCCGGTATTTTCTTATCGATTAAATACAAAATACCGGTGGTGACTGCCTGGTCTGCACCCGGAACGGCTTTATTAGTCACGCTTTTTCCTGATATTTCGCTCAATGAAGCGGTTGCTGCCTATATCACCTCTGCCGTGGTGATTTTTTTCATTGGGATCACCGGTTATTTCGACAAATTGCTGTCCTGGATTCCTCAGGAAGTGGCTGCCGGAATGATGGCCGGGATTTTATTGCAGTTTGGTTTAGGTCTGTTTACGGCAACCGATACCATGCCCTACATTGTGTTCGGCATGCTGGCAGTATTTTTACTGGCCAAGCGTTTCAGCCCACGCTATGCCATGGTTTGGGTATTGGTGGCAGGTGTGGTTTTAAGTCTGTTACTCGGTAAAATTAACCCGGTGACCGCTGATTTTAGCTTGGCGATTCCACAATTTATTGCCCCGGAATGGACCTGGAACTCGACCTTGAATCTGGCACTACCGTTGATTTTAGTCAGTCTTTCTGGCCAGTTTTTACCAGGCATGAGCATTATCAAGCTCAGCGGTTATGACATGCCGGCCAAACCTATTATTAGTGTGACCAGTATTGCTTCGCTTGCGGTGGCCTGTGTAGGCGGTATTACCATTGTACTGGCCTCAATCACGGCTGCTTTATGTTTGGGTAAAGACGCACATGAGCTGAAAGAAAAACGTTATATCGCCGGTATCGCGAATGGGATTTTCTATATTTTAGGCGGTTTATTTGCCGGCAGCATCGTCATGCTCTTTAGCCTGATGCCTAAAGAATTAATTGCGGCTCTGGCCGGACTGGCATTGCTCGGTGCAATTGCCACCAATATTTCCGTTGCAATGGGCAAAGAATCACAACGTGATGCTGCCCTGATCACATTTTTGGCGACTGCATCTGGTATGCAGTTCCTTGGACTGAGCTCAGTCTTTTGGGGGATTTGTATTGGTTTGGTGGCGCACTTTGTATTGTCACAAAAAGACCGTAACGCTGTTTCGCTTGCAGCATCAGATTCAAAATGAGTTTAAAGACATCCATAAGTTTAGGATATGAAAGGACCAGATTATGATAGATAAAAGTTCATTATCATTGAAAGAAGCACTCTCCCAGATCAAAGATGGTTCAACCATCATGATTGGTGGTTTCGGTACAGCGGGTCAGCCTGCTGAACTGATTGATGGTCTGATCGAATTGGGTATCAAAGACTTAATTATCGTCAATAATAATGCCGGCAATGGCGACTACGGTTTGGCGAAACTGCTGAAAGCCGGGGCTGTACGTAAAATCATTTGCTCTTTCCCGCGTCAGTCGGATTCCTGGGTATTCGATGAACTTTACCGTGCAGGTAAGATCGAACTGGAACTGGTGCCGCAAGGTAATCTGGCTTGCCGTATTCAGGCCGCAGGTATGGGCTTAGGTCCAATCTACACGCCTACCGGTTTTGGTACCTTGCTGGCTGAAGGCAAACCGACTTTAAATTACGAAGGCAAAGACTTCGTTTTAGAAAATCCAATTAAAGCAGATTTTGCTTTGATCAAAGCCTCTAAAGGCGACCGTTGGGGCAATCTGGTATATCGCAAATCTGCCCGTAACTTTGGCCCGATCATGGCGATGGCCGCAGATATCACCATTGCTCAGGTGTCTGAAGTCGTGGAACTCGGTGCACTGGATCCAGAGCACATCATTACCCCTGGAATTTTTGTTCAACACGTTGTTCAAGTTAAACCTGCACAATAATTGGCATCGGAGATAAATAATGAGCTATAGCAAACTGACCCGTGACCAGATCGCTGAACGTGTGGCACAAGACATTCCTGATGGTGCTTATGTCAACCTGGGCATCGGCTTGCCAACCAAAATTTCCAGCTACCTGCCTTCAGATAAAGATGTATTCCTGCATTCTGAAAATGGCCTGTTGGCTTTTGGTCCTCCTCCTGCTGAAGAAGACCGTGATCCAGAGCTGATCAATGCTGGTAAAGAATTCGTAACCTTACTGGAAGGGGGTTCATTCTTCCATCATGGTGATTCCTTCGCGATGATGCGTGGCGGTCATTTAGACATCGCAGTATTGGGTGCCTTCCAGATTGCTGAAAATGGTGATCTGGCCAACTGGCATACTGGCGCACCGGATGCGATTCCGGCTGTTGGCGGTGCAATGGATTTGGCTGTGGGTGCCAAGAAAGTCTTTATTACCACCGATCACGTCACGAAGAAAGGCGAGCCAAAAATTGTGGCTGAACTGTCTTATCCGGCGACTGGTTTGAAATGTGTGGATCGTATCTATACCGACCTGTGTGTGATTGATATCACTAGCGAAGGCATGAAAGTGATTGAGAAAGTCGAAGGTCTGTCATTCGAAGAATTGCAGTCATTGACTGGCGCCAAGCTGATTGATGCGACTCAAAACTAATTCATAAATCCTCCCTAAATCCCTCCTTTATTAAAGGAGGGACTTTCACCCTTTAAATTCAGGGAAAAACGCCTCCCTTTAGTAAAGGGAGGTTGGGAGGGATTCAAAGATTTGGAAAGTAAAAACATGAAAAACGCATATATTATCGATGCCATCCGTACCCCATTCGGCCGTTATGCCGGTGGCCTCGCTCCTGTTCGTACTGATGATCTCGGTGCACTTCCAATCAAGGCCTTAATAGAACGTAATCCATCGGTGAACTGGGAACAGGTCGATGATGTGATCTATGGCTGTGCCAACCAGGCCGGTGAAGATAACCGTAACGTTGGCCGCATGTCAGCGCTGCTTGCAGGTGTGCCTTATCAAGTGCCTGCAACTACAGTCAACCGCCTATGTGGTTCATCGCTAGATACTATCTCCATGGCTGCGCGTGCGATTAAAGCGGGTGAAGCCCATCTGATCATTGCCGGTGGTGTCGAGTCAATGTCTCGTGCACCCTTTGTCATGGGCAAATCAGAAACCGCCTATGGCCGTAGTCAGAAAATCGAAGATACCACCATGGGCTGGCGTTTCATTAACCCGAAACTCAAAGACATGTACGGTGTAGAAACCATGCCGCAAACGGCTGAAAATGTCGCTGAACAGTTTGGGATTAACCGTGAAGATCAGGACAAATTTGCCCTGAGCAGCCAGCAACGTACAGCCGCAGCACAAGCCAAGGGTTTCTTTGATAAAGAAATCATTCCGGTGGTGATTCCACAACGTAAAGGCGATCCGGTGGTCGTAGATAAAGATGAACATCCACGTGCCTCTACCACTGCAGAAGCTCTGGCAAAACTGAAACCTGTGGTCAAAGCAGATGGTACAGTTACAGCCGGTAATGCTTCAGGCATTAACGATGGTGCTGCCGCCCTACTGATCGCGTCTGATGAAGCGATTGCGCAATACGGTTTAAAACCACGTGCCAAAATTATTGGCTCAACAGTTGTGGGTGTTGAGCCGCGCATCATGGGCTTTGGCCCGGCACCTGCTATCAAAAAGCTACTTGCTCAAACCGGTTTAACGCTAGAGCAGATGGATGTGATCGAGCTGAATGAAGCTTTTGCGGCCCAAGCACTGGCATGTACCCGTGATCTAGGCATTGAAGACGGCTCGGAAAAAGTCAATCCGAACGGTGGCGCAATTGCCTTGGGTCATCCACTCGGCGCATCTGGTGCACGTCTGGTGACCACTGCCTTGAACCAGCTGGAACAAACTGGCGGTCAATATGCACTATGTTCAATGTGTATTGGTGTCGGTCAAGGTATTGCTTTGATTATCGAACGCGTCTAAAAGCACGATCACTTAATAAAAATTTCCCCTCCCTTTTTTTAAAGGGAGGTCGGGAGGGATTTTAATGCCAACATTTACATCTAACGATGCACAAATTAATTACCAGACTTTTGGGGATACCTCTAAGCCTGCAATTGTGTTCTCCAATTCATTGGGCACCAAATTCAGCATGTGGCAGCCACAAATTGAATTTTTCCAGAAAGATTATTTCGTGGTGTGTTATGACACCCGTGGTCACGGTGGCTCGAGCGCACCACAAGGGCCATATACCCTGGATCAACTGGGTCAAGATGTAGTGAATCTACTGGATCATTTAAATATCCAGAAAGCTGCTTTCTGTGGCATTTCCATGGGGGGTCTGACTGGCCAATGGCTGGCAATTAACCGTCCAGAACGCTTTAACCAAGTGATTGTGTGTAATACGGCAGCCAAAATCGGTCAGGAACAGGCCTGGCTGGAACGTGCTGCACTGGTGCGTGAGCAAGGCTTGGCACCGATTGCATCGACCGCAGCATCACGCTGGTTTACCGAACCCTTTATTCAAAGCAACGCAGCAATTGTTGCAGAACTTTCAAACGACCTTGGAGCTGGCAGCCCGGAAGGTTATGCGAGTTGCTGTGAAGCTTTGGCTAAAGCGGATTTACGTGAACAGTTAAAGACAATTTCAGTTCCTGTATTGATTGTGGCAGGTCAGCAAGATCCTGTAACGACTGTTGCTGATGGTCAGTCGATGCAAGCCAGCATTGCCAATAGCCAACTGTTTGAAATCAATGCATCGCATATTTCCAATGTCGAGCAACCTGAAGCGTTCAATCAGGCAGTTCAGGCATTTATTGCAGCTTAAACTGCTCAAAAAAAGAAAAAAGCCACTGATCATCATCAGTGGCTTTTTTTTATCAAGATGGAGTCAGCATTAAGCCCAAATGACCAAAATCGCAGCGATCACCACCAAGCCCAGCCCCCAATGCTCGGCACGTGCCAGTTTCTCCTTAAAGAAATATGCAGAAATCAGCATACTAAATAAAATCTCGATTTGACCTAGTGTTTTGACAATGGGCACACTCATCATGCTCATGGCAGTAAACCAGCCCAGCGATGCCATAAAGCTGCACACGCTGACTTTAAAGGTTAATCTCAAGCGTTGCCACATGGCCACTAAAGTCTGGCGGCTAAATAGACTCAGATAGATCAGCATACTGATGCATTGAAAACTGATGACCATCAGCAGTACCCATGCAGCACGATGGACAGTTGGCAATGTGCTTAGCTCCAGACTCGCCTCCCTGACCAAGAGTGAGGTAATCGCAAAACTTAAGCCGCTGCCGATTCCAATCGCTAAGGTATGGGCAGAAAATCCGCTGATCTGCTGGCCTTTACTCAGCAGGAATACAGCATAAGCACCGAGTACCACACCGATCCAGGCCAGTACCGATAAATGATCGGCTAAAAACACGACACCAATGACGGCGGCAAGAATGGCTTCACTTTTAGCCAAACCGACCCCAATCGCATAATTTTTTTGTTGAAACAGCTTCACCATCAAGGCAGTCGCTAAAATCTGGCTTGAACCAGCAATCACAATATAGACCCAAAACCTGGGAGTAAAATGGATAATATTTTCAACGGGCTTGAAGTGATAAAGACTGGACAGATAGATTATTGCAAAGGGCAAGGCAAAGATAAACCGTGCCAGCGTGACCCCCCAAACATCGACCGTAGTGCTCAGCTGTTTTTGAAATGCATTGCGCCATGCCTGCATAAATGCAGCCATTAAGGTGAAAAAGATCCAACTGATTGCCATAAAATGATTTGCATATATAACAAAAGTGAACCAATTCTATGCCTAAGTAAAAGGCATGACTAATTAAAAATGGAGTGAAGGTGAATAGCGGAAAGTTTGGATTGTTTTTAGATAGTTTAAATTTCAGCTAAATAGTCTTTTCGCATGGGAATAAAACGAATGCCATTTTCCTCAGTGTATTCGCCCATTTCAACAAAACCGAAGCGTTTATAAATATCCAAAGCATATAAACTGGATTTTACAGTAATAGATTGATGACCTTGGCTACGAATCTGATTTTCTAAAAAGCGCCACATTTGGCGACCGTAACCTTGACCTTGATAAGCCTTATTCAAGAAAAAATGCATGAAATGTGCCGGCGCTATATAAGCCACAACACCGACTATTCTGCAGTCAATTTCAGCCACATAATAATAAATATCTGGCCGTTCAAAAATGGTTTGAATTACTTCAGCTTTAAAACGTAAGCGTCCCTCTTCTGCCGTAGTGACAGCCTCTACAAATGGCGCAATGACTTCTACGATAGCAGATGTATCCTGAACAGTAGCTTTTCTAATGTTCATATTATTTTAAATTTCACCTTAACCTGGCTTTGTTGCAAAAACAGATCATCTGTCAATTTGTATTTCTCTAAGCAATCTTTTTCTATTAAAAATAACAAGTTATTTAGCTCACAATATAATGCCAAGCATCCTCCACTTACAATTCAGCCATATAGAGTTTTTATTAAAATTTTTATGATGTTATTACAATAGGATGAAATTTAGGTAAGCATTCTAGACAGTTTGCTTCCCTACAGGGAGTTTAGATGAAACATTTTGAATGCGCCGTCTGCCAGCAACAGCTATTTTTTTACAAATCAGTCTGTGATCATTGTATGTCACCAATCGGCTATGTCGCTTCGGAAAAAGAATTGTGCGCATTTAAAAAGCAGAGTGCTGATCAATGGATTCCAGTCTCCAAAAGTTATCAGCATGCCAGTTATAAACCCTGTCATAACTATACGCACTATCAGGTATGTAACTGGATGATTCCCAGTAATGAAGATGAAGATTTTTGTGAGTCCTGTCAACTCACTCATGTGATTCCTGATCTGGAAAATTCAGAGAACCTGATTTACTGGTTTCGACTGGAAGAGGCCAAACGCCGCTTCCTTTATTTGGCGCAGCGTATGAACATGATGCCACGCCCCAAAAAATCTGAAGATGATCCATTTGGCCTGCGTTTTGATTTTTTACTGCCTGAAGATGATCAGCCGGTTTTGATTGGTCATGCCAATGGTGTGATTACTTTAAATGCGATTGAAGCGGATGTGGTGTATCGTGAAACAACACGCGTGAATATGGGAGAAAATTACCGGACTTTATTGGGTCATTTTCGCCATGAAAGCGGACATTACTATTTTGCACTGATGCAACACTTACATCCGGAACTGATTGAAGAGTTTCGTCATTATTTTGGCGATGAGCGGCAAAATTACAGTGAGGCGCTGCAAACTTATTATAATGACGGCGCCCCGATCAACTGGCAGGAAAACTATATTAGTGCTTATGCCACCGCACATCCCTGGGAAGACTGGGCAGAAACCTGGGCGCATTATCTGCATATGATGGAAACACTGGAAACTGCTTACTATGCTGGAATCCGCGTTATTGGTAATGGTGGCTATCTGGCCAGCATGGATTTTAAAGAATGTCCAATTGGCGGACAGGACGTTGAACATATTCTTGCAAACTGGGTTACCTTAACCTTTAATTTAAATGCCTTGAACCGTTGTATGGGTCTGGAAGATGCCTACCCATTCAAGCTGACCGAAGCGGTAAAAGACAAGCTTCGATTTATACATCGGCATGTACTGGAAAAAGTTTTTAAATCATCCAAATGATCTCTAAACGACAAAAAACTGAATGTAATAAAATGAATAAAGCCCGTATACGACGGGCTCTATTTGATGATCAATGCGATTAAACGTATTAAGCGGTTTTCATTGAACCGGTTTCTTCAAATTGGGCATGCCAAGACAAAGCTTCATTCAATAAATGCGGTGTCTGACCACCACGCGCACAGGCACGCTCAAAATAATGATTTAAACTTTCGCGGTAATCTGGATGAGCACAGATATCGATAATCTTGCGGGCACGTTCACGCGGTGCCAAACCACGCAGATCTGCTAAACCTTGCTCAGTCACCAGAATATCAACGTCATGATCGGTATGGTCGGTATGGCTGACTAGGGGAACGACTGAAGAAATCGCACCACCTTTGGCATAGGATTTGGTCACAAAGATGGCAATATGCGCATGACGGGTAAAATCTCCCGAGCCTCCAATACCGTTCATCATCTTGGTTCCAGTAACATGGGTTGAATTCACATTTCCGTAAATATCAAACTCAAGTGCTGTATTAATCGCAATAATCCCAAGACGGCGAATCAGTTCAGGATTATTGGAAAGTTCCTGTGGACGCAAGACAATTTTATCTTTGTATCGATCAAAATTGTTCATCACTCGTGCGGCACAGTCATCGGTCAGGGTCATGGAGCAACCTGAAGCAAAGGTCATCTTGCCTGAATCGATAAGCTGGAAAGTGCAATCCTGCAAGACTTCAGAATACATTTCCAGATTATTGAAATTGGAATGTTCGAAGCCGGCAAAGACCGCATTGGCCACGGAGCCCACACCGGATTGCAGCGGCCCCAGATTTTCAGGTAAACGCCCTGCTGCCACTTCCTGTTCAAAGAAATGAATCAGGTGACTGGCAATCGCCAGCGTTTCTTGATCCGGTTCGTCCATGCCAAAGGAAGTGTCTGGAATCTCATTGATGACAATCGCAGAAATTTTTTCAGGTGCAACATGAATCCCGATTGTTCCAATTTTGTCACTGGCTTGAGTCAGAGGAATTGGCCCGCGGTTTGGACGTGCTTGAGGTACATAGATATCGTGAACGCCTTCCAGCACGGGATTAATCGTCATATCAATTTCAATAATGACCCGATCTGCCATTTCGATGAAATTTGCAGAATTTCCACAAGAGCCTGTCGGAATAATATGACCGTCTTCAGTAATCGCAGTTGCAGCAATTACAGCCACATTAATCGCTGGCAGGTTTTTATGACGGATATTATCGGCCAGTTCAGAGAGATGCTGATCGACATACATCACTTCACCGGCATTAATCGCTTTACGTAAAGAAGGATCTGCCTGATAAGGATAACGGCGGGTTATGACATGTGCTTCATTGAGTTTTCCATCAATCCGGTTCCCCAGACTTGCACCTGTCGCCAAGGTAATATGAATTGGATACTTCTGTGCATATTCAGCCAAGGCCAAAGGCACAGTTTTCGCTTCACCTGCCCCCCCAAAACCACTTAAACCAACTACATCGCCATCTTGAATCAGTTGTAGTGCTTTTTCGACAGATACGACTTTATCTTGTAATGGGAGCAAACGAATGCGCTCTAAACCGTTCATAAAAAATCTCAAAAATATAAAATAAAGAGGCGTCTGCTCCTGGTGAACCAAGAGCATTAGCGTCTAAATCAATCAATAATTAATTTTGCTAATTCGAGCATTGAATTTTGGCTGGACTTAAACCAGTTCCACTGCAATCGCAGTTGCTTCACCGCCACCGATACACAGTGCGGCAATACCTTTCTTGCCACCAGTACGTTTTAAGGCATGAATCAAGGTCACAATAATACGGGAACCAGAAGACCCCAGTGGATGACCGAGCGCACATGCGCCACCGTTGATGTTGACTTTTGCAGTATCCAGTTTAAAGCCATCAATGGCTAGCATCGTCACCATGGCAAAAGCCTCATTGATTTCCCAGAGGTCAACATCGGCGGCATCCCAACCGGTTTTTTTCAGCACTTTTTCAATCGCACCGACAGGTGCAATGGTGAATTCCGAAGGATGCTGCGAATGGCTAGCATAGGCCAAAATATTAGCCAGCGGTTTTAAGTTACGCTGTGCAGCAATTTCACTAGAGGTGACCACCAGTGCTGAAGCACCGTCTGAAATTGAACTGGCATTTGCTGCGGTAATGGTTCCGTCTTTTTTGAAGGCTGGACGCAAGCTTGAAATTTTGTCCGCTTTGGCATTTAAAGGCTGTTCATCCTGCTCAACCACCACATCGCCTTTACGGTTACTGACAGTGACTGCTACGATTTCATCTTTAAAGAAGCCTTGCTGAACAGCCGTCACCGCTTTGTTTAATGAGCCAATGGCATAATCGTCCTGCTGTTCGCGTGTATAACCTTTTTTATCTGCCATTTCCTGTGCCAGAATTCCCATCGACAGACCTGTTTCTGCATCTTCCAGACCTTCCTGGAACATGTGATCCGTGACTTTGCCATGTCCCATACGGAAACCGGCACGTGCCTTGTCCATCAAATATGGCGCATTAGACATAGATTCCATGCCACCTGCGACCACAATTTCAGCCGAACCCGCTTTGATTGCATCTGCTGCCTGCATCACCGCTTTCATGCCTGAGCCACAGATTTTATTGATCGTGGTGGCACCTGTTGAATCCGGTAAGCCGGCTTGACGCATGGCCTGACGTGCCGGGCCCTGTTTTAAACCCGCCGGCAGTACACAGCCCATAATGACTTCATCAATATCGTTTGCAGTTAAACCTGCACGAGCTACAGCTTCCTTGATCGCCACAGCACCCAAATCAGGCGCCGTACAGCTTGAAAGTGAGCCTTGAAAACCACCCATTGCGGTACGTACAGCTTCTACAATTACAATCATTCTAATCTCATCCTTTTTCATCATTGTTATTTAACACCGCACAGCAGAAGCTCTGCAGTGTTTGTCCTTCGCAATACTTGCCGGTTTAAGCCTGTGCAGTGAAATAGTCTTCAGGTAATTGCATGACCAGTTCTGCACCTGCCTGAATACGTTGAATTCGGGCACTCAAATCCGGGAGAACTTTGGCGACATAATAATTCGCCAGTACCAATTTGTTCTGGAAATAGCTATCGTCTTTCGTTGCTGCAGCTTTGCTGATACGCGCATACATATACACAAAACTGAGCAGACCCACCGCATGCAGATAATCGACCGCAATCGAGTTAGCAAAGTCCGGATTCAGTTGAGACTGCTCGACGATAAAGCTGGTGATGTCTTCCAGTTGCTGACAGGTCTCTAATGTCGCCGTTTTAATCGTCAATGAATCATCCAGACCTTGGGCGAACTCGCGGATTTCAGCGATATACTCTGCAATATAAGCACCTTTACATTTGGTGGTTTTACGGCCAATCAGGTCAATTGCCTGCACACCATTGGTGCCTTCATAAATTTGTGAAATGCGCAGATCGCGAATACATTGTTCCATACCCCATTCACGGATATAACCATGACCACCGAAGCACATTTGCGCTTCCAGTGCAGAATCTAATGCTTTATCAGTCAGATATGCTTTGGCAATTGGGGTTAACAGAGCCACACGGTCGGTCGCTTTACGCACCGCTTCAGCATCGGTCGAATATTTGGTGATATCCAGCTGCTGACCGACATAGACAGCAAAGGCACGAGATGCTTCATTGTTGGCGCGCACATTCAGCAACATCCGGCGCACATCACCATGTACCAGAATCGAATCGGCTGGTTTTTCCGGTGATTTCGCACCGGTCGAGGCACGTCCCTGTAAACGGTCTGTCGCATATTGTGCCGCATTCTGATAAGCAAATTCTGCCGCGCCAATGCCCTGAATTCCCATCGACAGACGTTCGTAGTTCATCATCACGAACATGCCGGCCAGTCCTTCATTTTCGTTACCGACCATATAAGCTTTGGCACCATCAAAGTTCATGACGCAGGTCGCCGAGCCTTTAATTCCCATCTTATGTTCGATTGAACCCGCAGATACTGCATTACGTTCACCGAGTGAACCATCTGCATTCACCAGAAATTTCGGCACAATAAACAGGGAAATGCCACGTGAACCGGCGGGTGCATTTGGTGTTTTTGCCAGCACCAGATGAATGATATTTTCACTCAGGTCATGTTCACCGCTGGTAATAAAGATTTTGGTACCGCTGATGTTATAGCTGCCATCTTCATTGGGTTCAGCCTTGGTTTTGATTATGCCAAGATCAGTACCTGAATGTGGCTCAGTCAGACACATGGTGCCCGACCATTCGCCCGTATAGAATTTTGGTAAATAGGTTTCTTTCTGTTCTTGTGAAGCACGATCATTAATCGCCATGCCTGCACCCACGGTTAACAGCGGGTAAAGCATAAATGATGGATTGGTACTCCAGATCATTTCATCGGCCAGCACGGTCAGCATTTTTGGCATATTCTGCCCGCCCCATTCTTCACTGGCACCTAAACCTACCCAGCCACCTTCAGCAAACTGCTTAAAGGCATCTTTAAAGCCTGTAGGTGTGGTCACTTCACCATGTTTAAACTGAGCACCACCTTCTTCATCCGCAGGACGATTCAGGTCAAGAATGACATTCTTGGAAAATTTGGCCATCTCTTCCAGAATTGCATTTGCAGTTGCCATATCTAAATGTGCAAGATTTTCATTACCTTGCCAAAATTGTTCAGCTTGAAACACATCATTTAAAATAAATTCCATGTCTTTTAGCGGCGCATTATAAATAGGCATTCTTACATTCCTTAACTGGTGATACTCAATTCTGTTGCTGAGCGTTTTATAATCATTGATTAATGAAAATCTTTTTTATGATTTTACTTCAATCAATGCATATCAATCGAAAATCATCATCTCGAATTAATCCAGCAGTAAATCTCATTCAACTAAATAAGCGACATAAAATTTAAAAACCCAAGCTTTATGTCACCGTTATTTACTGAACCAAGCAGGCTTAAAATGATTCTTTATTCACCACTATAATCCTTTGCCAGGACGGTCTTAAACCGAATAATGATTTCACTTGATGTGCTGAAACAATAAAATAATTATGCTGAAAATGGAATTTTATTTAGCAAAGTTGATCTCTAGGGTTCAGTTTTCTTGACAATATTTCCAGACTGACACCATATATATTTTTCATTGTCAGCAGTTGCTGCATAAATATACAAAATTAGATAAATATCACGACCTTAGTTTTATAGCTATCTTGGGTAAAATTGAATATTCTTGAAAGGTTCTTTTTCGAAAAATATGGACCAAGAAGATGACGACTGTAAGACAGCAGAACTTCCTTCTTCGTAAAGAGAAGATCCTGAGCATGGCTGAAAGCCTGCTACTGGACAATAATCAGGACATTACCCTGAGTGAACTTGCCAGTGAACTGGACATCGCGAAAGGAACGATCTACAAGCATTTCAAAAGCAAGAACCAGTTATATTTAGAACTAATTATTCTGAATGAAAAAAGAATTCTGGAAATATCAAAAAAATATAATAACGATATTAAAAATTATGTTTCGCAATATATGCTCTATCACATGCTCAATTCCAATCGCACCATCCTGTTGCATGTGATTGAAGAGCGTTTAACCAATAATGAAAAAAACCTGAAAGATTTATTTCAGGAGCTTTATCGGATTCGCGAAGAACGGATTATCCGGATTAAAGACATGACCCATGATTATCTGGTGGCTTTAGAAAGTGCCATGTCGATTCGGGATTATTTGTCTTATATCTGGACCGTGACTTATGGAGCTTCACTATTATTAAATTCAACCAATTATCAAAAAGCGATTGGTTCGCGTGAACGTCTGATTAAACTGTATATTAATCAGGCGCTGATGACCCCGGATAAAATCTCGTCAGTCTAAGCCCTATAATAAAAAATGCCGGATTGAATCCGGCATTTTATTTCAATTGAATGACTTAACAAATATCAAGCAGCAATTGGCGGAAATCCGTCTTCGGTTAAAGCCGCGACAATCTCGGACTCAGTGACTGTCGATTCAACTTCGACCAGCTTAGTCGCCACATCTATATGAACGGTGGCATTTTCATCCAGATCTTTAATCGTAGCAGTCACACTGCGTGCACAGCCACCACAGGTCATATTTTCAATACGGAATTTCATATTTAGCTCCATAGGATCGCTTTAAAAATTAATGTGATTGGGCAGATTATATTTAACCTGAGCTGCAGATCAGCTCAGTGCTGCTCAGGGACGACACCCTGTTCAATCTGTTTTAAAATCTGGCAATCGGACTGTTCATTGCCGGCACACTGCTCCACCGATTGCTGTAATATCACCAGCATATGCTGCATATCGGCAATTTTCTGTTGTAAAAACTGGATATGTTTTTCGGCCAGCTGTTTCACCTCGCTACTCTGACGTGAGCTGTTCAGCCACAGGCCGAGTAATTCTTTCATCTGCTCTGAAGAAAAGCCGAGTTCGCGTGCATGTTGAATAAAACTTAAGGTTTTAATGTCCGCATCAGTATAAACCCGATAACCTGCATCGCTTCGTTTCGCAGCAGGCAACAACCCGATGTCTTCATAATAACGAATCATTTTTGCAGAGATGCCGGAACGTTTTGCCGCCTGACCAATATTCATCCTGCTTGCTCCTTGAACTGTACCGCTTTGTAGGCTTTTAATCTCAAAGCATTAGTGACAACAAACACGGAAGACAATGCCATCGCACCTGCGGCAAACATCGGCGATAACAAGATGCCCCAGAATGGATAGAGCACCCCGGCAGCGATCGGGATTAAAGCAATATTATAGACAAAGGCCCAGAACAGGTTCTGCCGGATATTGCGCATGGTGGCCTGACTCAGACCAATTCCGGTGGCCACATGCTGTAAATTACCTGACATCAACACCACATCGGCTGCCTCAATCGCGACATCGGTGCCTGTACCAATCGCCATGCCAACATCAGCCTGTGCCAGTGCCGGGGCATCATTGATTCCGTCTCCGACAAAAGTGAGTACGCCATATTGCTGCTGGAGTTGACGTACCGCATCCACTTTCTCATGCGGTAAAACTTCCGCAATTACCTGATCAATTTTCAGCTGTTTGGCAATGGCCTGCGCGGTATGCTGATTGTCACCGGTGATCATCGCCACTTTCAGACCCTGCTCATGCAAGGCCTGAATCGCACTATAGGTAGTTGCTTTAATCGGATCCGCGACGGCAATAATAGCCGCCAGCTTTTGATTGATCGCCACATATAAGGGACTACGGCCCTGATCACCGAGTTTTTGTGCAGTAGACCGAAACAGATCGACATTTAGACCCAAGTCCTGCATCAGACGTTCAGCCCCAATATGCAGCTGCTGACCAGCTACCTGTGCCTTGACCCCTGCGCCGGTGATCGAATCAAAATCTGTGACTTCACTCAGTTCCAGTTGTTGCTCATGAGCTGCCTGAACAATGGCATGGGCAATCGGATGTTCTGACTTGGCTTCAACCGAAGCCACCAGTTGCAATACAGTCTGCTGATTAAAATCTGCTGTGACTTCAAAGTCCGTCAGCAACGGTTTTCCTTCAGTCAAGGTTCCGGTTTTATCAAGTGCGACGACTTGGGTTTGCTGCAATAACTGTAAAGCTTCACCCTTACGAAACAGCACGCCCAGTTCAGCGGCACGCCCAGTTCCGACCATAATTGAGGTCGGCGTTGCCAGCCCCATCGCACACGGACAGGCAATAATCAGCACCGCCACGGCGTTGACCAATGCATAGGTCAGATTGGGTTCAGGCCCAAACAGGAACCAGACCATGAAGGTCAAGGCCGCCAGTGCCATGACGGCAGGTACAAACCATAAAGTCACTTTATCCACCACCGCCTGAATCGGTAGTTTCGAGCCTTGTGCCTGTTCCACCATCTCAATAATCTGCGCCAGTACAGAATCCTGTCCGACCGCAGTGGCCCTGATTTGCAAGGTTCCATTCTGGTTCACTGTACCACCCACCACCTGATCCCCGGCCTGTTTGGCCACGGGTAAAGGCTCACCACTCATCATTGCTTCATCGATATAACTTTGCCCGGCAACCACTTCACCATCGACGGCGACTTTTTCACCCGGGCGGATTTCAATCAGCATGCCCTGTTGTACATCGGCAATCGCCAGATCAACCCAGTTGCCATGCTGTTGTACCCGTGCGGTTTTCGGTTGCAAGCCGACCAGATACTGAATCGCTTCTGAGGTTTTACCTTTGGCTTTGGCTTCCAGATACCGCCCCAGTAAAATCAGCGCAACAATGACAGCTGCCGCTTCAAAATATACATGGACGGTGGACTGGGGTAACAGCTGCGGAAAAAAGGTCGCAATGCAGGAAAATCCATAAGCTGCGATTGTTCCGACTGCGACCAGAGAATTCATATCCGGCGCCAAACGCAATAAAGCCGGAATACCATGCTGATAAAAACGCCGTCCCGGAATAATCAGCACCAAACTGGTCAGCACAAACTGCAGATACCAGCTGTTCTGGGTTCCCAACGTCTGCGCAATAAAATGATGAAAAGCCGGGATCAGATGTGAACCCATTTCTAGAATAAATACAGGGACTGCCAGAATAAGAGCAAGCCAAAGATCCCGTTTCAGTTGCGCGGTTTCAGTGGCTTTCTTTTCCTGAAAAGCCACATGGCGATCTGCCGAGAGATGTGTATTGGTTTTTTCTGTGGCTTTAAAACCGGCTTTTTCTACAGCAGCAATCAAAGCTGGGATGTGCTGACGGGATGCCTGAATCGAAGCAGTTTCAGTCGCCAGATTGACTTGTGCTGTACTGACGCCGTCTACTTTTAATAAAGCTTTTTCAACACGCGCGACGCAGGAGGCGCAGGTCATGCCTTCAATCGCCAGTTCAATCCGGTCAGCCTGAAGATCAAAACCGGCTTTTTGCACCACCTGAGTCAACTTGGACAATGGCACAGAATTGATTAGACTCACATGCGCCTTTTCTGTGGCCAGATTCACGTGTGCATCCAGTACACCTTCTACTTTTTTTAGGGCTTTTTCTACGCGAGCCACACAGGATGCACAGGTCATGCCTTCAATATTCAAAGCAAACTGTTGCGTCGGTACATCAAAGCCAGTTTTTTCAATTGCTTGAACTAGCACAGCGGCAGCAATCGGCTGCTGGCTTTTAATAAAAGCTTTTTCAGTCGACAGGTTGACAGATGTCTCAACCACGCCCTCAATTTTTTTCAAGGCTTTTTCGACCCGAGCCACGCAGGATGCACAGGTCATACCGCCAATCTGCACCTGCTGTTCATATAACCGGATGCTGTCTTGTTCTGCCACGCCCATCTCCATGCATCAACTTGCTGCCGATGCTATAGCTTAAACATTCCCAGCATGGCAAGGTCAAGTCTTTCATTTAAATATTTTAGGAAAGATAAAGCGGTATTGCGATTGGATGCTCATCCAAGAACCAAATAAAAGCCCAAAGATGACTTCGGGCTTTTATAGCAGTGTTTAAAATATTGAATGCTTCAATTTTATTCGGCAGAAATATCTTCAAACAGAACCGAAGACAGGTAACGTTCTCCGCCATCTGGCAAAATCACCACAATATTTTTACCGGCATTTTCCGGGCGTGCAGCCAGTTGTGCCGCTGCCGCCATGGCCGCACCACTTGAAATGCCGACCAAGATACCTTCCTGAGCTGCAGTTTTGCGTGCCCATTCGATTGCCTCTGCGCTATTAATGGCAATCACTTCATCGACCAGATCTAAATCCAGGTTGCCCGGAATAAAGTTGGCTCCGATACCTTGAATTTTGTGTGGTCCCGGTGTCAGCGTTTCGCCGCGTTTGGCCTGACCAATAATTGCAGATTCAGCAGGTTCCACCGCCACCGAATATAGAGGCTTATTTTTAACTTTCTCAAAGTAACGCGAAATACCGGTAATGGTTCCGCCTGTTCCGACACCTGCGACCAGAATATCGACATTGCCCGCCGTTGCTTCCCAGATTTCTGGGCCGGTGGTTTCTTCATGAATTTTAGGATTGGCCGGATTTTCAAACTGTTGTGGCAGGAAATACTGCTCCGGGTTCTCATTCAACAGACTCTCGGCTGCTTCAATCGCCCCTTTCATGCCTTTGGCCGGATCGGTCAAGACCAGATTGGCTCCTAAAGCTTTGACTACTTTACGGCGCTCAATACTCATGCTTGAAGGCATGGTGAGCGTCAGTTTATAACCTTTAGCGGCTGCCACAAAGGCCAATGCAATACCGGTATTGCCACTGGTGGGTTCAACGATGTGCATACCGGGTTTGAGTTTTCCAGATTTTTCTGCATCGTTAATTAATGCTGCACCAATACGACATTTGACTGAAAAGGCCGGATTACGGCTTTCAATTTTAGCAAGTACAGTTACCGGAGCTGAAATTACACGATTAATACGAACTAGCGGTGTATTTCCAATTGCGTCTGCATTATTACTATAAACCGCTATCCCTAAATTATTTGGTGTTGGAAAAGCTGAATCTGTACTCATGATGATATCCCTGATGTTATTGGTTCAAGTCATTTAAACATCATACAAGCATTTTTTTCGTTTGTAGATGTTTGATGGAATTTGCACTTGATCGCAGTAATTTAAACCAAAATATTTTTTAAATAATTCGATGATTTTATATTATTTATCAACGTTTAAAATATAACTTTAACTAATATTTAACCTGATTAAAACCCGATAATATTTAAATATTATATCAATGTATTAATCATCGAGCCCCTTATAATGTGCGGGCTGTAATTTTATAATGGACATATGAGATGAAAACCGATTTTGAAATCACGACTATGCGCGATTCAGCAGAACAGGTCGTCGGCATTTTAAAATCTCTGGCCAATACTGACCGTCTCCTTATTTTATGCCATCTCTCTCAAGCGGAACTGAATGTTTCACAAATTGAAGATATTACCGACATTAAACAACCGACACTTTCCCAGCAACTGATGATGCTGCGCAAAAGTGATGTAGTGAATACCCGTCGGGATGGTAAACAGATCTATTATTCAATTAAAGATCAAAATTTGATTGTGGTATTGACTACGCTTTATCAGCTGTATTGTGCGAATCAAATTAAATAGTTTATTTTTAAACACTATTTAACGCCAAAACACACTTCTCTACCCCATTGATCTGGCAGAAATAACGACTTTGTAGAAAATCGCTATAGCTGCTTCAAGAAAATGGAGGCCAGACCTAGCTGATTTATTTTAAAAACATAAATCATCACAAATTCGACCCCTTAAGATTTCTTAGCAGAATTTGTGCATAATATATCTATATTTGTGATTTAGACCTTTTTATGCCAAATTCCAAGTCTAAACTTCTGCATAGACTGCCTGCCTGGGCATGGTTAAGCGACTATACGCCGGTCAAATTTAAATCCGATGTGCTGGCCGCACTGATTGTCGTGGCGATGCTGGTTCCTCAGGGGATGGCTTATGCCATGCTGGCCGGTTTACCGCCGATCATGGGCTTATATGCCAGCATCCTGCCAATGATCATTTATGCGTTGCTCGGTGGCAGTTCGACTTTATCGATTGGCCCGGTGGCGATCATTTCAATGATGACTTTTGCCACGCTCAATCCACTGTTTGAAGTCGGCTCACCGGTCTATATCGAAGCTGCGACCTTATTAGCACTCATGGTCGGTATTATTTCCCTGCTCTTGGGATTATTCCGTTTCGGTTTCTTAATTCAGCTGATCAGTCATCCGGTCATTCAGAGCTTTATTATTGCCTCGGCATTATTAATTGCTTTTGGACAATTGAAGTTCTTGGTCGACCTACCTTTAAAAGCCAATAACATTCCAGAATTTACAACAAGTCTTCTGGAGTATCTGCCGCTCCTGCATTTACCAAGCCTGTTATTTGGCCTGTTGTCGATGGCTTTACTGATCTATCTGCCCAAGTTGCTAAAATCTCAGACAGTACAAAGCCGGATCGGCTCTACAGATTTTCTGGTACGGGCTGTGCCTCTCATTCTGGTATGTCTCGGGATTGCAGCGATTGTATTTCTGAATTTAAAGGGCCAAGGCATTAAAACAGTGGGTGCAATCCCGTCCGGTTTTCCGCCCTTGTCTTTTCCGCACTGGAACTGGGAACTGGTCATGACCTTGTTACCGGGTGCCAGCATGATCGCCATGATCAGCTTTGTGGAATCACTGTCAATTGCTCAAGCCACAGCCTTGCAACAACGCAGTCATTTAAACAGTAATCAGGAACTGATTGCACTTGGCCTAGCCAATATCAGTGCAGGTGTCAGTTCAGCCTTTCCGGTTACTGGCAGTCTGTCGCGTACCGTGGTCAATGCCGATGCCGGTGCCAAATCCCCCATGGCAGGAGTTTTGTCCTCCATTCTGATTATTTTCGTCAGCCTGTTCTTTACCGGATTTTTTGAAGATCTGCCTCTGACCATTCTGGCCGCCACGATTATTGTTTCCATCTGGAAACTGGTCGATTTTCGGCCTTTCTTTGATGCCTGGCGTTATTCTAAAGCCGATGGTATTGCCATGTGGATTACCTTTCTGGGTGTGGTGCTGATTGATATTTCCACTGGCCTGATTATTGGGATCATATCGACGTTTATCCTGATGTTATGGCGAATCAGTCGTCCGCATATTGCAGTGCTCGGACTGGTCGAAGGTACACAGCATTTTCGTAATATTCAGCGTCATCAAGTCAGTACCTCCGATCGGGTGCTGTCACTGCGGATTGATGAAAATCTGACTTTTCTGAATGCCAATAGCTTCAAAGGTTATCTGATCAATCAGATGAGCCTGAATGACAAGTTGCAACATGTGATTTTAAATTGCTCCAGTATCAGTGCCATTGATTTAAGCGCTTTGGAAATGCTGGAGGATTTAAATGCGGAATTGGCCAAACTGAACATTCGACTGCATTTTGCCGAAGTGAAAGGCCCGGTGATGGACAAGCTACAAGCCTCGAAGCTGATGATTCATCTGAGTGGCCACATTTATCTGACTCATTTTCAGGCAATTCGGGACTTGGCTCCAGAAATCTTTGAGCAGCATAAAGATTATACGATTTAGGACAGCAGATAATTAAACTTATGGCCGGAGATTCAAACCGGTCATGACACCAAACTTTTTTAAATTTTCAAATATAATTTGAATTTATCGATTTAACTTTGATATTTATTTCATGAATATAACTTTAAAAGAGATGATTTATTCAGCATCTTTAGATTGTTTTTTCAAATAAAAGTATTCTTTTATATTGATTAATTTTAGAATAAATCAATCATATCAATAACTTGTTTTTTATATAAAAATATATTTCAAGCCTTGTTTAAATTAAGTATAAAATAGCGCAACTTTTTCCCAAATTTAGCCCTCGTAATTTTCACAAGGCAATCTTATGTTTTCTGCCCTTATGCGTATGAGCCTAGTCTCTCGAATCATCATCGCCATTATTTTAGGTGTAGGTGTGGCTGTGGTATTTCCCGAAGCTACTCCCTCATTAAGCCTATTGGGCGACCTGTTTATTAAAGCCTTGAAATCTGTTGCACCGATTCTGGTTTTCATTTTAGTTTTAGCTTCTATCGCAAATTTTAAAGTGGGGCAATCCAACACCGCCATTAAACCGATTATGATGATGTATGCGGTAGGTATGTTCCTTGCTGCACTCAGTGCTGTCGTTTCGAGTATGTTATTTCCAAGTACGCTGTTTCTGGATATTGCTGCACAAGCGGACTTACAGCCACCTGGCAGTCTGGTAGAAATCCTGAAGAATCTGCTGCTTAGCTTTGTCGCCAACCCGGTCGTTGCTATTGCTGAAGCAAATTTCATTGGCGTTCTGGCCTGGTCTGTGGCATTGGGCATCGCCTTCCGTCATGCATCGGATACCACCAAGACCCTTTTGAATGATGCCGCCTTTGCGGTTAATTATGTGATTCGTTTAGTGATCAGTTTTGCACCTGTGGGTATTTTTGGTCTGGTTGCAGTGACTTTTGCTGAATCCGGTCTGGATACGCTGACCAGTTATGCACATTTACTTGCGGTACTATTAGGTACGATGGCTTTTGTTGCACTGGTAATTAACCCAATGTTGGTGGCTTTAGTGACGCGTCACAACCCCTATCCACTCGTCTTTACCTGCTTGCGTGAAAGTGGCATTACCGCCTTCTTTACCCGTAGTTCGGCAGCCAACATTCCCGTCAATCTGGATCTGGCAAAACGTCTAGGCGTCAAAGAATCAACCGCAAGTATCGCGATTCCTCTCGGTGCTGCGATCAATATGGCTGGGGCATCGGTCACCATTACCGTATTGTCACTGGCAACGGTAAATACCTTGGGCATTAGCGTAGATTTCACCACCATGCTAATTCTTTCCGTAGTAGCAACCATCTCGGCCTGTGGTGCTTCAGGTGTGGCCGGTGGTTCATTATTGTTGATTCCTTTGGCCTGTGGTCTGTTTGGTATTTCTTCGGATATCGCTATGCAAGTGGTCGCGATTGGTATGGTAATCAGTGTATTGCAGGATTCTACTGAAACTGCTTTAAACTCGTCTACGGATGTTTTATTTACCACAGCAGTAGACCGCGCATCAAATTGATTTTATATTGAATAATCAATATTTTTTGCCAATGATGTTGTTATGCCATTACAGCGTTTACCTACCTGGATACAATTAGGGGCGTTCTTTCTTGCGGTGAATGCCGGCATGATTAACGTCCTGGGTCTGGTGACGGTATTACACCAGTCTGTTTCACATATGACCGGTAATGTCAGTATGCTGGCCATGGCGCTGCTGGACTGGCAGCCAGACATGATGCTATATCTGCTTCTGGTCACACTCTGCTATGTCATTGGTTCTCTGTATAGCGGGCTGATTCTAGGAAATAGTCACTTTCGCTTGGGACGACTTTATGGTTACCCTTTAAGCCTGGTGGCTTTTTTTATTCTGATCTGCTGGTTATTATTGCCCTATTTCCCGCGCTATGCCCTGTTATGGGCCTGTGTCGCGATGGGTCTGCAAAATGCCATGGTCAGCCATTATAAAGGTGCCATTATTCGCACCACGCATTTATCTGGTGTACTGACCGACCTTGGCTTGGCCATGGGTTACCGTTTACGCGGCTTAGATGTAGAACCACGCCGAGTCGTTTTACATTTACTTATTTTGCTCGGTTTTTTAAGCGGTGGTATTCTTGCCAGCTGGCTTTATCCTTATTTAAAATTAAATGCATTCCTGATCCCGGCAGGGCTGAGCCTGATGCTCAGTCTGATTTACTGGGTGATTTATTTACGTTATCGACATCAACACGATTAATTTCTGGACATTCTCATGGTTAAAAATGCATTGCAGGCACAATTGTTAAAGGCAGGTTTGGTCGATAATAAAAAAGCCAAAAAACTGTCTAAACAGGCTGTGCATGAAAAACGCACCGGTGATAGCACCGAGGCTGAAATCAAGGCGAAAATTGAGCAAGACAAGCAGCAGAAACTGGCCAAAGACCAAGCCATCGAGTTAGAGAAAAAAGCGGCCTTACAGGAAAAAGAACTGAAAGCCGCGATCATCCAGATGATTAACCAGCACAAAATCCGCGATACGGATGGTGATGCGGTGTATCAGTTTATTGATGACAGCAAGATCAAGAAGGTTTACCTGAACCAGCAGATCTATAATGCACTGGTGGCAGGCAGTCTGGTGATTGCACGTGAAAATGACAGTTATGTGTTCTTGCCTAAGGCTTTGGGAGATCGTATTAATGCCAAGATGCAAGGCTTTATCATTGTGAATAATTCAGAGAAAAATGAACAAATTACCGATGAAGAAGATCCGTATGCAGCCTATGTCATTCCGGATGACCTGATGTGGTAAGTTATTATTAGTATTTGATATCATACTAAACCGGCTTAGGCCGGTTTTTTTATATCAGATCACAGTCTAAAAGCTATTTCAGGTAAACACTTTCCAAAGATATGTATTAAAAGTTTAATTAAAATTAAAAAACTCAGCTTAAAGCTATAAACTCTTTCACAATTTTAACAGTGTGAGAAAAGATAAGTTGGAACAGTTTAAGCTTGTCCAGAATATACAAGTGTGGGCAGATCAATATCCCTGGCTAGAAATGCTCTCTTCATTGAGCATTGTGATTTTACTGGCAATTATTGCAAATTTATTTGCCAAACAAGTCGTTGTTCGCGGAATTCGTAAACTGATTTCCAAAATGCCTTTTGCACATAATGAAATCATTGCTGAGCATAGCGTGATCCGCCGTATTGCCAATATTGTGCCGGCCATTGTGATTATGAATGGAATTACCACCGTTCCGCATTTATCAGACAAGGTCGAGACCTTTATCCAGATGGGTGCGCAGGCCTTTATCTTCCTGACCATTGCCCTGGCGATTGGCGAATTGCTGAATATTTTTAACCTGATTTATCAGCGCAATCCGAAATCGCGTAACAAGCCGATTAAAGGCTATTTGCAACTGGTCAAGCTGATCATCTTCATCGTTTGTGGTTTGATGATTCTGGGGACTTTCCTCAAGAAAGATGTCTTTACCTTGCTGGCCGGTTTTGGTGCCATGGCCGCGGTGTTGATGCTAGTCTTTCAAAATACCATCCTATCGCTGGTGGCTTCGGTACAGATTTCCTCTTATGACATGGTGCGTATTGGTGACTGGATTGAAATGCCATCTTTAAATGCGGACGGCGATGTCATTGATATGTCATTACACACCATTACCGTGCAGAACTTTGATAAAACAGTCACCACCATTCCGACCAATAAACTGGTGACGGATACCTTTAAAAACTGGCGTGGCATGCAGGAAGCCGGTGCGCGCCGGATTAAACGTTCCATTCATGTCGATCAGAGCAGCGTGCATTTCATGTCAGCTGAGGAACAGAACAAGCTGAAAGAATTTATTCTGCTGGATCAATATCTAAATACCAAAACTGAAGAACTGCAGCAATTTAACTTGCAGCTCAGCCATCATTCGCAATATAACCAGCGCCGTCTGACCAATCTGGGGACTTTCCGTGCCTATGTGGAGTTTTATCTGCAACAGCATCCGGGAATTAGTAAAAATCACTCGCTGATGGTTCGTCAGTTACAACCGACCAGTGAAGGTTTGCCTCTGGAAATTTATGCATTTACCAATACCACGGTCTGGGTCGAGTATGAAAATATCCAGTCGGATATTCTGGATCACCTGTTGGCGATTATTCCTGAATTTGGCCTAAAAGTGTATCAGGCACCTTCAGGTTTCGACCTCAAGGAATCTTTTAGCGTTTCCTGAAAAGCTGCGACAATCTTCAAATAAAATAAAAGCCTGAAACTGGCTACAGTTTCAGGCTTTTTAATTGGTCTAATTAAATAAAAATATAAAAAACGACAACTTAAACAAATATTAGATTGGATATTGAGATGCTCAGGCTGAGATTACAGACGCTTGCGGCTGCATCAGTTCTTGTAGCATTTTATAAAAATCATGTTCTGAGTCAAACTGCTCTTCACAGATCCTTTCGCCGTTTAGTAATAAATGATGATAGCTTTGATGCTCATAAATCACCGTGTTCAGAAACTGTGCACCGGGCATATGCTTGAGCAGGTGCTGTGTCTGTTTCATTTCTGCAAGTTGCTGCTGTTCAGGAATCTTATTCAATACCGTATAAATTTTTAATTGAGTATTATATTGTGCGATCCCAATCGCCAATTGCACCAGTTCGGTTTCAAGTTGAATATCTTCTGGATTGATGGAACTGGGAATAATCAGCTTATCTGCATGTTTCAGGACTGAACGCAAGGCAGATGTATCCTGCCCGTCAATATCAACAATAATATAGGCGAACTGCTGTTTCAGTAGTTCCAGACGATGATCCAGACTACGACCATCTTGTTTTAAGATATCCAGATGCTCGAAAGAAAATTGTTTATTTTTCAGATTTGCCCATTCATAACCATACGGTTCCAGATTGGCATCAATTAGCAAGGTCGCGCCTTGCCCATGTAATAACTCATTGATATACATCGCAATCGTGGTTTTTCCTGAGCCTCGTTTACGGCTGGCCACTACCCAAATACTCATCTTTAAGCTCTCTCGTTTTTGATTCTTTTTATGAGGAAAAATGGTTTAAACTTTAATATAATTATGGATTTAGAATTACGTATCTGGCATGAAAAGTAAAGTCTGATTTGGATAATAATTTTGTGGCTATTTCATCTAATCCTAGGCTTAAAAAAATTCAATCCTTTATAATCACTACAAAGCAAAATGCATGATAAGAGTACGATAATGTTTCGATGGCTTGAAAGACTGGTTGATCCCTATCCCACCAAAAACCTGAATCAACCTTTACCGACCAAGTTTTTTCCATTTGTCTGGCAGGCAGCCTACGGTGTGCGCCGTTATTTGCTGATTCTGGTGCTGTGTACGGCCGGTGCTGCCAGCTTTGAAGCCTTACTCTACTCAAAAATTGGCGATCTGGTAAATTGGCTCAGCAAAAGCCAGCCAGATACTTTTCTGGAACAACATGCCAGCAACCTAACCTTGCTGAGCATTATCCTGCTGGCCAATATTTTCTTTGCCAGTGCCCAATCCCTGATCAAGCACCAGATTTTGTATAGCAACTTTCCGATGCGGTTACGCTGGCGCTTTCATAATTTACTGATGAAACAAAGTCTGGATTTTTTCCATAATGATTTTGCCGGACGTTTATCTGCCAAAGTCATGCAAACGGCGCTGGCCATCCGGGAATTCTGGGTCATTTTGGGAGATATGCTGGCCTATGTGCTGATTTATTTCGTCACCATCAATATCGTTTTAGGCAATATTTCTCCCTATTTAGTTATCCCTTTGATGGTGTGGCTACTACTATTTATCTGTGCGGCCTGGTACTTTATTCCGCGTTTAAGCAAGATTTCCAAGTCACAGGCCGATGCGCGTGCCGTCATGACCGGCCGTGTCACCGATGCCTATACCAATATCCAGACTGTCAAGCTGTTTGCCCATGCTGGCCGGGAAAGCCAGTATGCTAAAACCTCCATGCAGGAATTTATGGTCACGGTTTACAAACAGATGCGTCTGGGGGCTCAGTATGAAATCAGTATTTTATTTCTGAGCATTATTCTCTATGGCGGTGTGTTGGGTACGGCCATCTGGCTATGGATGGAAGGACAGGCCGAATTGGGCATTATTGCAGCCACCACGGCCATGATACTCAAACTGAACAGTATTGCCGAGTTTATGATGTGGCAGACCTCTGCCCTGTTTGAAAATGTCGGGACCATTCAGGATGGTATGAAAACTTTAGGCCGCAAGATTGCCATTGAAGATAAACCCAATGCCAAAGAGCTACAGCTTCAGCATGGTGAAATTAAATTCGACAATGTCAGCTTTGCCTATAATGATAAAAATGTCATTGACCAGTTTAACCTGACCATTCGCCCGGGTGAAAAAATCGGGATTGTGGGACGTTCAGGCGCAGGTAAATCGACCCTGATTCAGTTATTGCTGCATTTTTATCATCTTGACCAAGGTCGTATTTTAATCGATGGGCAGAACATTGAAGATGTGACGCAGGACAGTTTGCGTAAGAACATTGCTTTAGTGACTCAAGACACTTCGCTGCTGCATCGTACCGTTGCAGAGAACATCAAATATGGTCGTCCTGATGCAACCGATCAAGAGATGTATGAAGCGGTACGTAAAGCCAAAGCAGAAGAGTTTATTCCTCATCTGACCGACTTACGCGGCAAAAGAGGCTATGAGGCTTATGTCGGTGAGCGTGGTGTAAAACTTTCTGGTGGTCAACGTCAACGTGTTGCAATCGCACGGGTATTTCTAAAAGATGCACCCATTTTGATTCTGGATGAAGCCACCAGTGCGCTGGATTCTGAAGTCGAAGCGGCCATTCAAAACAGCCTCGATGATCTGATGCAAGGCAAAACCGTAATTGCCATTGCGCATCGTTTATCGACAATTGCCCAGATGGATCGCCTGATTGTAATGGATCAAGGCAAAATTGCCGAGCAAGGTACCCATGATGAACTGGTAGCATTAAATGGAATCTACGCCCAGCTTTGGCAGCGTCAAACGGGCGGATTACTGATACAACAACAGATCAAAGCAACGAAGGATCGTGAATAATGCTGTATTTGGAAGATTTGAACATCGCTGACCGCTTTAGCAGCCGTAAATATCATATGGGACTGGAAGAAATTCAAAATTTTGCCCGGGCTTATGACCCACAAGTCTTTCATACTGATGAACAGCAAGCTGCAGCCCATCCGGTATTTCAGGGAATTGCCGCCAGTGGTTGGCATACTGCGGCAGTGGTTATGCGCTTGTGGACTGAATGTTTTCCTGTGGCTTATGGGCTCATTGGTTCAGAGTCGCATCTGCGTTGGCCTTGTCCGACCCGCCCCGGGGATGAAATTCACGTCGAAGTCGAAATCATGGATATTCAGCCCTCCAGAAGCAAAACTGATCGTGGGATCGTTAGCTACCAGACGCAGGCATTTGACCAGCATCATAAAATGATTTTTAGTTCAACCACTAAAATTGTGGTATTTAAACGAGGATTTTCTCCGGTTTAAATTGATTTTTAGGCGAAATTCAGGCTAATCTGCCACAATGATTGTGGCAATAGCCAAAACTTTGTCCAACAATTTTAATGAAAAAAATGGCAGTTTCATGCCAATATCAGACCATAAATAAAAAAATTTAAGTGAGTGCAACGGATCGCGCATGAAAACAATTGCTCCACGCCAAGATCATGGAATTCCAGGTGTATACGCTCTTTTGCTGCTCGATGTCATTTCCCGCTGGGGATATAATGACGAATCGTTGTTCAAGCCCTTTGGCCTGAGTACGGAGCAGCTGGCGGATCCTGATTTTCGCATCCCGACACCTGTGGCCAATGAACTGGTCAAACATGCCCTCAAGCTGAGCGGTGAACCGACACTTGGTTATCATCTGGGTACCCAGATGCGGATTTCTATTCATGGTTTTATCGGCTATGCCATCATGACGGCCAAGGATATTACCGATGCATTAGTACTGGCCAACCGTTTCATCCAGCTGCGTATGCCCTTTTTACAGCTATTCTTTTCGACCTTTGGTGCCAAGGCTACAGTCCAGTTGCAAACCGATATTCAGCTGGAACCCTTACGCACCGAAATCTCGATTGCACTGATTTTTGGCATGATCAGTATGGCCAAGGCCATTACCGGAATTGATTATGCCGCTGGAGAAATCGATTTTGATTTCAAAAAACCGGAAGGCTTTGAACGCTTTATGGCCAAATTTCCACATCATCAGTTTCGCTTTGAACAGCCGCATTTGATCTTGAGTTTTGATAAGAGCTACCTGATGAACAAGCTGGTGCATGCCGATCCGATTGCCAGCCAGATTGCAATTAACCAGTGTGAAACTGAACTCTCGGCCTTGGGCGAGCGACACCGGATTGCGATGCGGGTTCGTGATATTCTAACCCATTCCGAGCAGCATTATCTGAGTATTGAAAGTGTGGCAGATCGTCTGCATATGTCCGACCGCACCCTAAAACGCCAGCTGGCGGCTGAAGGTACCTCTTTTTCTACGCTGGTCGATGAAGTACGCTACCGGCATGCGACGTCGTTATTGTCCCGGACCGACTTTAGCTTGGAACAGATTGCTGATGAACTTGGTTATAGTGATGTCGCCAATTTTAGCCGGGCATTTAAACGCTGGAGTGGTCGCAGCCCGAGCAACTGGCGCAAAGATCCTTATTTATAAAGGGTCATAAGCCTTTTGTTTTGGCCAAAAAGAATGTATAAAACATGTCAAAAATGATCTAAAGATTTTTAAGGAGTTATCAATGAATCATCCTTCAGAATTAAAGTACGCAAGTACGCATGAATGGGTACGCATTGAGGGTGATCTTGTTGTGACCGGTATTTCCGACCATGCACAGGATGCATTAGGTGATTTGGTCTATGTAGAAGCACCAGATCTTGATTCACACATCACTGCGGGTCAGCAAGCCGGTGTAGTTGAATCGGTCAAAACTGCGTCTGATATTCATGCACCTGTTTCTGGTATTGTCGTTGAAATCAATCCTGATCTTGAAGATGATCCTGATTTTATTAATGACGATCCCTATGGCAAAGGGTGGATCTATAAAATCAAACCAGACAATATGTCAGATGTTGAACACCTGCTTTCCAATACAGCATATGAAGCTGGCCTATAAACCCGCTTATATTTAGAAAATCAGCCTGCGGGCTGATTTTTTTTATGCCATAGATATTGTTCAGCTTTCCCAATCGGCTTCAATTACATATATTCATATTAAAATATTATTGTATTTTTCACGTATATTTCCTAAAGTACTGAACAGGACGCGCTGCACTCCTGAATATGCCACACTTATTTATAACAATAATTCCCCCATTCTAAGACCAGCGTCTCATCACCCATCATTTTAGGATAATCATGAATGCCATTGTAGCGCCGTTATGGACCAAGTCATTTGTACTGTGTCTGGCCAACAACCTGTTTTTATTTATTTTCTATTTTGCGCAAACCACAATTTTGCCGATTTATATCTTAAAAGAATTAGGTGGTAATCTGACCCAAGCTGGTCTGGCCATGACCTTATTTATGGTCTCTGCCATTGCAGTACGTCCTTTTAGTGGCTTAATTATCGAAAAATTTGGCATACGCAAAACTTTAATTGTCTCAGAAATATTTTTCAGTCTTTTTTCCTTAGCTTACCTGCTCGCTGATCAGCTCACGATTCTGTTTATCATCCGTTTCTTGCATGGCATCTGGTTTAGTATTCTGACCACAGCCTGTGTGCCGGTGGTCAACCAGTTTATTCCAGAACAGCGTAAAGGCGAAGGCATGGGTTATTTTGTCATGTCTGTCAATCTGGGAATTGTCCTGGGGCCTTTAATTGGTCTGAGTTTAATTGAATACTGGTCTTATTTTCAGGTCAGCACCTTGTTGATCGCTTTGGTTTTTATCGGCTTTATCTTCTGTTTACTGATTCCGGTCAAAGAGCCTGAAAAAATGATCGACAACACCGACAAGAAAACATCACTAGGGCTGACTGATTTTGTCGAAAAGAAAGCACTGCCTGTGGCAGGACTTGCCATGCTGATTTCCTTTTCTTATGCCAGCATCATGTCTTTTATCGCGCCATTTGCAGCCAGTAAGGATTTAATGGCCTATGCCGGTTTATTCTTTGTGATATTTGCAATTTCCATGATGAGCCTGCGTCCGATCACTGGAAAAATTTATGACCGCAAAGGTCCACAATACGTGATTTATCCGGCACTGCTGGCTTTTAGTCTGGGTCTGTTTTTACTGAGCCAGATTCAGACTTTATGGGGATTTATGCTGGCTGCGGTTCTGGTCGGAGTCGGTTTTGGTAGTGTGCAACCGTGCATTCAAACCTTAGCCATTCAACGTGCACCAAAACACCGGATTGGCTACGCAACTTCGACTTTTTATACCTGCTATGATCTGGGTATTGCCATTGGCTCAGTCCTGATCGGTGCTATCATTGCCGCTTATAGTTATCAAACTGCTTTTGTGATTTGTGCTGTCTTGACCCTAAGTAGTATGGGATATTTTCATCTGGTGGTTCAGGCTAAAGCAGTCAAAAATAGCTAACCCAAAACAGGCAGAATTCAAATCTACCTGTTTTGATTGTTTCCCAAGACAGTCTTTATTCAGCTACAGCTTGATTTTCTGCTGATTTTTCTTCAGGTTTTGGTTTTTGTAGCATAGAAAACTGCGTACTTTCTCCGACTGCTGCATTATCCTGACGATTACTTTTCAGCTTGATCTGTAAGCGTAATTCATTGGTGGAGTCGGCATTGCGTAACGCTTCCTCATAAGAAATTTCGCCCTGGTTATACAATTCAAATAAGGCCTGGTCAAAGGTTTGCATCCCCAATTCACGGGATTTTGCCATAATCGCTTTCAGCTCATGAAACTCACCTTTCAAAATCAGGTCGGAAATCAATGGTGTATTTAACATGATTTCAATCGCTGCACGACGGCCTTTACCATCCTGCGTCCGAATCAGACGCTGGGAAATAATCGCCTTCATATTCGAGGACAAATCCATCAATAACTGATTGCGGCGTTCTTCCGGGAAGAAGTTAATAATCCGGTCTAAAGTCTGATTGGCATTATTGGAGTGCAAAGTTCCAAGACAAAGATGCCCGGTTTCGGCAAAAGCAATCGCATGTTCCATGGTTTCAGTATCACGAATTTCCCCGATCAGAATCACATCGGGTGCCTGACGCAAGGTATTTTTCAGCGCATTGTGCCAGGAATGACAGTCCACACCGACTTCACGATGCGTAATCATGGATTTTTTATGTTTATGTACATACTCCACCGGATCTTCCACGGTAATAATATGCCCGGCTGAATTTTCATTGCGGTAGTCAATCATCGCAGCGAGCGAGGTTGACTTTCCTGAGCCGGTTCCCCCGACCACCAGCACCAGACCACGTTTCTCCATAATCACATGTTTAAGTGAATCAGGAAGTTTGAGCTTCTGGAAATTTGGAATTTCTGCGGTAATAGTACGAATCACCATGCCAACATTGAGTTGTTGCTGGAACACGTTGACCCGAAAACGCGAAACACCCGGCACAGTGATAGCAAAGTTGCACTCCAGTTCCGTTTCAAATTCCTTGCGCTGCTTTTCATTCATCAGGCTATAGGCAAACAGCTTGGTTTTTTCAGCCGTCAGTTCTTGCTGTCCAAAAGGCTTCATTAAACCCTGATGTTTAATACTCGGTGGAAAGTCGGCGGTAATAAATAAATCTGAACCACCATATTCGACCACTTTGGTCAGCATGTGGTGCATGAATTTTCGTGCTTCTTCTAAGAGCTCTGTTGCAAACATCAAGATCCCCAAACAACCTGCCATGACATTAAATTATTGAAAAAAAGGTTATATATTCAAATGGATATATTGTCTTTTAATTGTGTAGGGATTTATAAGAGGACACAAACAGATTTTATTTATTTTATAAAATTTATCATCTTATTTGTGTGATGTATTTCATGTTAAGTCAATTTACTGGGAAGCACTTTAAGCTTCTAAAATAAAATGCACTTTCACCAAACCTGTTCAGAGAAAGTGCTTTTAAAGCTTTATGCACTGCGTTTTAGACAGCGAAGCGATAAATGCTGAGCAATGCCAAGCAACAACTGTTCAGTTTTTACCCAGCCCAGACATCCATCAGTAACTGATTGACCATACACCATCTCTGCAGAAATTTTCTGGTTACCATCCACCAGATGACTTTCCAGCATCACGCCGCGAACATTGGTCTGCAGGCGTTCTGCGACGATTTGCTCCAGCACTTTAGCTTGCAGCATTGGATTTTTCGCACTGTTGCCATGACTACAGTCAATCACCAGTGCTGGCAATTCTGCTGAGTATTTCGCTTTGATTTTCTCGATTTCTGAGCACTGGTAATTCGGCCCACTGTTTGAGCCACGTAAAATCAAATGTGCTTTAGGATTGCCCTGAGAGTTTAAAATACAGGGTAAACCGGACTGACTCATGCCTAGGAATTGATGCGGATGAGAGGCAGACTGGATTGCATCCAGAGCAATCTGGATTGAACCGTCAGTGCCGTTTTTGAAACCGATGCTGTAGGGCATGTGACTTGAGATTTCACGGTGAATTTGCGATTCACTAGTGCGTGCGCCAATGGCACCCCAAGCCAGTAGATCATCAAAATAAGCAGTTGCCATCGGGCTTAAAATTTCAGATGCAATTGGCAAGCCCATTTCAATAATTTTAAGGTATAAAGCACGGGATTTTTCCAGGCCCAATTGCATATTGGAAGAACCATCGAGGTTCGGATCGTAAAGAAAACCTTTCCAGCCCACGGTCGTGCGTGGTTTTTCGATATAAGCACGCATGACCAGAAAAATTTGATCAGACACCTGAGCTTGTAGCTGTTTTAATTTTTCTGCATATTCTAAAGCCGAGGCTTCGTCATGAATGGAACACGGGCCTGTAACCACCATTAAACGATGGTCCTTGCCTTCTAATATATTTTGAATGATTTGACGTTGTTCAGCGACTTGATGAGCCAATTGCGCAGACAGGGGCAATTGCTGTTTCAGTTGCTGAGGTAAAGTTAAAATGGTTTCAGCGTGATGTTGTTGTGATGTATTTAAGGTATTCATGACTTTAATCCTGGGACTGGCAATCAGTCCAAACTTTTATTTGAGCGTTATGGGTCTAATTAACGAGGTCGAGAGTGTCATGAGCTGACTAAAGTAAGACCAATAAAAGTTGTTAAAATATGAATAGTTAAAGTTTGTCATGGCTGTCTCCAAAGTTTTGTAAAAATGATAAGCATAAAAAAACCTGATCAGGGTTGCCGATCAGGTATAAACTGGTGGGCAACCTGTTCATTGCCCAAACGCATTCAGGCAATTATCTAAACTGCCAGAAATAAAAATATGCGTTTGAAATGATAGGTTGCTTTAACATGTTATGTCTTTCATAAAATGTGAATCTAAAATTAAAATACGCGGTCTCTGCGCATTTGACAAGCATTAAATATAAAAAAATATTTATTAACTTTTCTACTTTTATTTATCAATTTACTGAATAGTGTTGAATATCGATAAAATTGGCAAAACCTGTAAATTTAATATAGGTCTTGCCAATCAAGCTTATTTCATACACAGATTAAAAATTAGTGTGTAACGCGATTCCAGGCATCACGTACCGCATATTTCGCCTGTTCCCAGTTTAAACGCGATTGGCCCTTCATCTGTTCCCATTTTACTCTAAGCTCAGGTTCAACATCTTCAAAACGGGTATTGGCATCATAGCTGCCGCGGTTTTCATAACCGACCCGATACGCCGTATCATAATCACGGTCATAATCCAGATCGCTATAGGTGGTACGAGCCTCTGAATAGTATGGTGTATTAATGGAATTATCACGCCAATAAGCTTGTTCTTCTGTTGGGTTCATCGCTTCGCCGACACCCTTACCTGCCAGACCGCCGACCACAGCACCAACAACCCCACCCACAGCTGCACCTACAGGGCCACCTGCTGCACCAATGGCTACACCTGCCGCTGCGCCACCTGCAGCGCCTACACCTGTACCAACAGGGTGTGCGCCCGGTTCACCGGTAATTGGATCGGCATTTAAATCATCACGCACATCTTTAGGAGAGTTTTTTATTACATCACGATCAAAATTATCATTCGACATAGCGCTTATCCTTATTCTTTAAAATGGTTTAATCACGTATTTTGATACGCTCTATTTAATATAAGCATCTCGAATGTAATGACATTAGCAGGCTTGTGTTGTTTAAGTGATTCTCTGTGACGCTTTCATGCACTAATGTATCCTGAATTAAGTGAAACGCACATAGAAAAGACCGGTATTAAACCAGTCTTTTCAAAATCAAACGCTCACTTATTCAAAATGAATAACGGTACGAATTGATTTGCCTTCATGCATCAGGTCAAAAGCATCATTGATCTGTTCAAGCGGCATGGTATGCGTCACAAAAGGTTCAAGTTGAATTTCACCTTTCATGGATTGTTCTACCATGTCTGGTAATTGTGAACGACCCTTCACTCCACCAAATGCAGTCCCCATCCATTTACGGCCTGTGACTAACTGGAATGGACGGGTGGAAATTTCTTTACCTGCTCCAGCGACTCCAATAATCACCGACTGACCCCAGCCACGGTGCGCACATTCAAGCGCTGAACGCATTACATCAACATTACCGATACATTCAAATGAATGGTCTACGCCCCAACCCGTCATTTCTACAATTACCTGCTGGATTGGCTGATCAAATTCTTTTGGATTTAAGAAATCTGTGGCACCAAACTGTTTTGCCAGTTCAAACTTATCCGGATTGGTGTCTACCACAATAATACGACCTGCTTTGGCCTGACGTGCACCTTGTACCACAGCCAGACCGATACCACCTAAACCGAATACTGCAACACTGTCGCCTTCTTGGACTTTGGCCGTGTTATGCACCGCACCAATACCAGTGGTTACGCCACAGCCGAGCAGGCAGACATGCTCATGATTGGCTTCAGGATTGATTTTTGCCAGGGAAACTTCAGCAACCACGGTATATTCAGAAAAGGTTGAGCAGCCCATATAATGATAAATCGGCTCACCATTATAAGAAAAACGTGTGGTTCCATCCGGCATGACACCCTTACCTTGAGTTGCACGCACAGCCACACACAAGTTGGTTTTGCCAGATTGACAGAACAAGCATTCGCCACATTCAGCAGTATAAAGCGGAATTACGTGATCGCCCGGTTTCAGACTAGTGACACCTTCACCAACTTCGACCACCACACCTGCGCCTTCATGGCCTAAAATCGCCGGAAATACGCCTTCAGGATCTTCACCAGACAACGTGAATGCATCGGTATGACACACTCCGGTATGGCTAATTTTTACCAATACTTCACCTGCTTTGGGTGGAGCAACATCTACTTCCACGATCTTTAAGGGCTGACCTGGACCAAACGCAACCGCTGCACGTGATTTCATGTAAAACTATCCTTTTTTGCTGATTTACAGATGACTAACAGTAACCTCTTTCTATTCGGAGATTCAACTATTAACATCAGAAGATAAGGAATAAAAAATCCTATAATCAATGGAACATCAATGACTAACCCTTCACCTTTTGTTTGTTTGAACATTTTAACTTTGAGCATGATTCTTTCTGGCTGCGAACTGGCTGCAAATACTGCTGAACAAGCAGAAATCACGCCGGTTCGACCTGCGCACTGGATTGATAATCAAATTTCAAAACAGCAGATGAATGAAGGAAAAACCGCTTTTTTACCGCTCTATGATGGTTTTATGAGTATGGCCGCACGTTTGCACCTGATCAATAAAGCCCAATATCATCTGGATCTGCAATATTACATCTGGAAGGATGATTTTATCGGCAACATAATGCTGGCCCAGCTGTTAAAAGCCGCAGATCGTGGTGTCAAGGTGCGAGTGCAGATTGATGACCAAAATGGCACCCAGCTTGATGATAAACTGCTGGCCTTAAGCCAACACCCAAACTTTGAAGTGCGGATTTTTAATCCTTATAAATTCCGTCATTTACGTGCGCTGGATTATGGCTTTAGAATGAAACAGATTAATCATCGCATGCACAATAAACTGATCATTGCAGACGGTACCGCAGCTGTCACTGGTGGCCGTAATATCAGCAGTGAATACTTTGATGCCAGCGAAAATTTCCAGTTTACCGATGTCGATATTTTCTTTGCAGGTCAACCCGTAGAAAATGCCAATCAGACCTTCATCAATTTCTGGAATGATAAGCTGAGTTATGATGTTCGGCAGATTCTGAATGATTCAGGTCATCCGGAAATGTTAAAAAGGCTAAGAGCTGATTTTGCGCGCGAAGAAGTGGATGAAACTGAATTAAAACGCCGAGTAGGCATTGCCGAAAAACAAGTTGCAGAGCACTTAAAGAAACAACCCATTTACTGGGCACAGGCTTATTTTGTCGCGGATACACCCGCAAAAGCACGTCCTCATGCAAAAAATGGCGATTATATTTACACCCATATGCTTGAACTGATGGGCGAGCCGAAAAATCATCTGGAACTGGTCTCCTCGTATTTTATTCCCACACAAAAAGGCACAGATTATTTAAGTATGCGTGCACAACAGGGTGTCAAAATTAGAATCCTGACCAATTCTTTTCAGGCCAATGATGTAGCTGTGGTACATGCTTATTATCAGCAATATCGTCAGCAGCTCTTGAAAAATGGCATCGAACTCTGGGAGTTTAAACCGTATATAGTCCGGCCAGAACGGACTTGGTATGAAATTATGACTGGTGACATCATCCCGGCCAAAAATAAAAACAGTTCGAGTCTACATGCCAAATTTTTTGATCTGGATGGTATGGTGTTTGTGGGTTCATTTAATTTTGATCCGCGTTCAGCTTATCTGAACACCGAAGTCGGTTTGGTGGTTAAATCGGAAGATTTTCAAAAGGAAATCTCTAATGCGATGAATCAATTTTTACCGCGCGTGGCCTATCAGCTCAAACTAAATGAAAAAGATGAAATAATCTGGTTAGAACATCAAAAAGATGGCCGTACTATTCAGCATGTACATGACCCTGAAACCACAAAATTTCAGCGTTTTATGATGAATCTGGTGACAAAATTCCCCGGGGAATGGCTAATGTAATGACATTGTAATGACTTTGGTATTACACAACGTACAGAATCTATTTTCCGGGCATGGTAGCGTCAAGTCATCTGGTGCTATCATCGCTTAAAGGGTTTTACAGGCGATTAGCCTTGCTTTAAAATTCAACTTTTCCAATATTTTGCGATTTTTTCGCCCTCTACTCCCATGCAATTTTTTGATTTAAGCCGTCAGTTTAAATTCAGTGATATTCTGACGCCTGTAAAAACTCTCCATGATTTATCTCAGCAAGAATGGTATTTGGCCAAAATTCGGGTAGAACATGATTGTCTGTCTGAATCCGATATTATTCAGGGTCAAGTTGTTCTAAAATCCAGTGAAAATATACAGCTCGAGTTAGAGTGGTTGATTCACGATAGCGGTCATGATTTACAGGTATTATTCAAAGGTGTCGAAACTGAAGCGCTTGAAGAAACCTGCGTGATCTTAAAAGGCGCACAACTAGTCGATGAACAACAGCAATTGCTCTCTGCACAGGCGCTCAGTTTATGGATTGATGGGACGTTATTGCCGATGTTGCCAGAGATCCGTCAGGAAATTAAAACCCGTTTAAACCTGTGGGACTATGTGGAATATCAGGATTGAGCAGTGATTTAGCATTGAAATAAATATAGGGTGACCACATTCACCCTTTTTTATGTGTGAATGTTCTTAAACCAATGAATGCCGAGTATAGCATCCAGCAATAAGACTCTGCTTAAATCATGTCAGCCTGTTCATTATAAAAATAATGAGAAAATAGCAATATAATCACCAAAATTCAGAACAACCTCTTGTTTTAAAAATTCTTACATATTCTAAGTTTAACTAAGAAAAAATCAGAGTGAGCTTCGATTTCATTAATTTTCTCCTGTCATCCGCTAGACCAGTCCAACATCTAAAAAGAGTTGTCGATAAGCTTCAGCTTTTCTATCTAAAGCCAGAGGATAAGCTCGAGATGAAGATGGCATTCGATATAAATGCAGTTCGCGTCCTTCCAGGTTGGTTTGCGTCGGCTCTCCAATTTTGGGCTTTTCTGCATCTTCAGGCATAGACAGCATCATGGTATCGGTGGCTTTATCACCGGTGGTCATAATGTAGGTACATTCTGGGATCTGTAGCAATAAATCCTTTAAATTGGTCGGTACCACAATTTCCAGAAACTTATCTGAAGCATTGCCCGTCAGCCGTCTGATCTGAGAGGCACTATCAAAAATCGCAATTCCAGTCTCCAATAGAAATTCACGGATCAATGATTCCTGAAATTTTTTATTCTCAATATCCAGAAAGTAATCTTTATTTTGAAAGAAAATTAAACCAAAAATCCGCCACATATCGTTTTGATAATTTGGATAATAAAAATTCATTTTCCAGCGAGTTGCTGGTGGTGGAAAACTACCCAACATCAGTAATTTGGCATTTGGCGGTAAAAAAGGCGGTAATGGATGCGTTTCAATATCAGACATAGAATTCCTTAAATTGAGAACTTTCAACTATTTTAGAGTGTCTGCCGAATCTTGCTAGCCACTTCTTGTCCCCAAAGTGTATAAACTTCCTTACTCGGATGAAAACCATCTGCAGCCATTTCTAAATTCATGGCACGATATTTTTCAATATCATATTCAATCCATTGCATGCTGTCTTGGCTTGCTACGAATTTCGCCAGTTGCTGATTCATTTTTTTGGCATATTGTCCAAATAACCAGGCCAAAGGATTTAGTAATGCCGGGAACATATTCATGGGTGGCACACCTGCTGCAATGACCAATTCAGGACTGAATTTTTGCTGAATCATAGCATATAGTTTTTTCTGTTTTTGAATCCAGATATCAGCCGGCATGAGCTTGGTTACATCATTTACACCAACTGAGCTAATGACCACATCAAAATGTTCTGTCTCCAGTTGTTCTATGGCACGAATCACTTTAGCTGTGCTATCCCCTGTTTTTGCATGCAATTTCCATTGAATTTTAAAGTCATGCTGCAAATCTTTTAAAATGGCGCCCAGCAATGCATCATCCTGATGCTCTACCCCAACGCCGGCAGCCGCAGAATCGCCGACAATCAGTATAGAAAGCGGCTGGCCTTGACCGCACGTTCCTTCACGTTCACCCTCCGGTTCTGGAAGTTGCACAGTGTTTTTTTTGACGCGATTGCCCTGAATTACCAATGCTGGAATTAATGCAAGAGTCGATATTTTCAGCCACATAAATCTATACTTTAAATATAAAACAATGAATTAGAACTTTATTGTAACCTGTCATGCTATGAATTTTGATAAAACATCATGTAAATAATTGAATAAATATATAAAAATAATTGAAAGACAAATCTGTGTTTATAATTGATAATAATTATCATTACTTTTTTAAACTAACAGGGGATGATTTGAAATACTTATACTTAAGCACACTCTTACTAAGCGCACTATCATTACATAGTTTGGCAGATTCACCTTCCTCAATGGAGCAAGCACCTTATGCTGCAGCGTGTGAAGCAGTTCAACCCGAAAGCGACCTGTTAAAAAGTTTACAGCAGCAATTAAAGCAGTATCCTGAAAACCGAGCCGGATTAATCCAACAATTCTGGGAAAAAGTGCAAAATCAAACTACACCGATTATTGAGCCACTTGATCAGGATCATGTTCGACTGATTTTTTTATGGAAAGCAGCCAAACATAATGTGCGTCTGGTCGGTGGCCCGAGTAATGATCATGAATGGTTGACTCGCCTGCCCGATACCGAGATCTGGTTTAAGGAAAATATTGTGAACCGTCGCTATATCGGCAGTTATAGTTTTGCAGTGGATTTACCAAATCTGGAGGGTTATCTATCGAATTACTGTGCACATTTAAACCCAGAACTCAAAGAACCCCGGGCGCAGCGCCGTGCTGTATTGCAGGTATTACAACTTGATCCATTGAATCCAAAACGCTGGCTTAAAGAAAATACTGCCTCTAAACTGAGGAATGAAAATATTATCGCCCTGGATCAAGCCCCTCCCTTTATCGATCCTAAACGCTATCCAGATCATCCGCAGCCTGAACTAAAACGTTATCAGCTATCCAGCCAGTTTTTAAAAAATCAACGTCGCGTTGAAATCTATCAATCTAAAAAAACTGCACAACAATCTTATATCACGGCTATTTTCTTTGATGGAAATGAATATGCCCATTTGGTTGATGTGCCAAAAGTGCTGGATATTCTGGTGGAACAAGGCAAACTTCCACCGATTCAAGCGGTTTTTTTACATGCACCGAATAGTGAACTTCGTCCTAAAGAGCTGACACCAAACCCGAAATTTTCAGGTTTTTTTAATCAGGAATTTTTGCCTTGGCTCGATCAGAAAATTGTACGTGATAAGCAAAAAACAGTTCTTCTCGGTTCCAGTTTGGGAGGGCTGAGTGCAGCTTATCTTGCCTTGGAAAATCCGCAGCACATTAGTCATGCTGTGCCTTTATCCGGCTCGTTCTGGTGGTCACCTGAACCACACTCAAAAATCAATGGTATGAATCAATTGATTCATAATTTAAAAAAACAGCCTCAACAGTATTTTCATATTTCAGCGAATCGTTATGAATCTTCGCGTACCAACAATGACTTAAGTATTCTGGAAACGTCACCCATCGTGGCACAAGCTTTAAAATCCAAAGGACATGAGGTCAGATATCAGGTTTATGAAGGCGCACATTCCTATGCAATTTGGCAGGTGATATTGCAAGACGCTTTGCTGTACTTCTTTGCAAATTCCAAAGAGTAGATAAAAAAATCCTGCATTTGCAGGATTTTTTTAATTCAGTTTTATTTTGTTTGAATATCATTCCAGCAATTTAAACGTTTAAATGTGCCCAGGTCATTAAAACGTACGCCCACTTCTTTCATCACTTTATGCGCCGTTTTCGAGGTCATTTGACGAATATAAAAAGGCTCTTTAACGACAAAGTGATGAATCGCATGCGTGGCCCCAAAGTTGCAGCAGAACAACTGAAATGGCATCATCCACCAAGGCGTCAGTACTTGTGTTTGCTTGATGACATCTCTTGGATCAATATCGCCATAATAATGCATATTCGAGCTAACAAATTGCAGGCTAAATGAACGGATAAAATTGGGCATCAGCCAGATGACTGCAATAAAATTAATGATTGGCATTGCTTCGATTACGACTTGCGACCAGCGCATCTCATAGCCAAATAAAGGCACGATTGCATTTGAAACATGGAACACGACAAATAAATAAAATAAGCCATAATAAAGAATGCTTAATGGCACAAAGCCCAATAGCTGGGAAATCATGGCAATTTTACGTTCTTTTTCAGGCTGTTTTTCCAGAAAAAGATGGATCATTTTAAACATCTGGAAAGGACGCAGATAAACCGACATCAATTGATCACTGATGATCAAAATCCGGCGAATTCCCCAGGGCATACCATTGCTGATTCCACGTTCTTCCAGATCATGTTCAGTTCCAGAATATTTATGATGATGCAGGTGTAAACGACGACGTGCCCACGGACTAATGGTATTTGGACGCGCCAACCACACCAAAGCCAGCATCAAGTGATGTGCCCAGGGCGTTTTTTTGAAATACATATAATGAATTAAGTCATGCTCTAATTCATGCGTCAGTGAAGCAAAAATTGCAATTAAAGGAATCGTCAGCCATACAGAAAGATAGCCATAGGCATAGGCCAATGCGCATAAAACCATACCGATCCAGGCAAAACCGAGAATACTGGCACCAATAAAATTTTGATGTTTCAATATTGGATAACGGTTACGTAAATCTTCACCTGCCTGTGTCACCACAGTTCTAACTTTGGAGATACGCTGCTGGTCTGTCATCTCTGAAGATGTAGACATATAGAGAACCTTTAATTTCTGGACAGTTGCACATTAAAGGAAATTAAAAAAAAGAGAAGTGATCTTTTGACTGTCCGAGCGAGTATGTCCAAGTTTTGGACAATTTTGGCACTTTTTCTAAGATGAATAAAAATACAGGGAGGTCATGCGTAATTTTTTATGAGATTCAGTCTCTAAAAAATCTGTTTTTTAACAGAAATTTATCTCTATATTAATTAAACTTGGTTTGCCTTGAAATAATAAATATTTCATTATTAAAAGCTTATCAAACTACCTGATCCTGATTAATCGAATTAACGAGCTTTGTTTTCTTTACACAGGATAGTGCATGTATTTGGCACATTTTTATCTGTAACTTTGATAACGTCAGCATTAGCGTTGACTTTGCAAAGCAATTTTTTCAAGTGAAATTACCAGCAAAAAAATTTCTGAAGTTCTAGAAAAGTAAAAAGCCCCTTATGGAGCTTTTAGATTTTAAATCTTAGCCTAATTTATTCACCAATTTCAGCGGCAATATTTTCATCGCCAGACCCAATGGCAGCCATGGCCATTTTGGCACATAAGCCTTTACTGGCGCTTTTTCAATTTCAGCAGCAAGTAAACGCGATCCGGTTTTTTCATCCACTTCAAATGGCAGTTTCTTGGCGCCTTCATTAAGTTCGGTACGAATATAGCCCGGGAAAATTGTGGTGACTTTGATTGGTGTATCAATCAGTTCGGCACGAATCCCTTCGGCCAGATGTGCAACACCTGCCTTACTTGCACCATAAGCGGTTAAATGTTTAGGCATACCGCGCATGGCACTCATTGAAGAAATCATGACCAGATGGCCTGAATTTTGCGCCCGGAAAATCTCTACTGCTGCTTCACATTGTGCCAAGGCCGAAATGAAATTGGTTTCAACTGTGGCCTTATTAATGGCAAAGTTGCCCTTGCCAATACGACGGCCTTCACCGACTCCGGCATTGACAATCACTCGGTCAATCGTGCCAAAATCTTGTTTAAAAGCACGAAATACGTCAAAGACCTGATCATAATTAGTGACATCTAAAGTTTTAGCAATTACTTGAATGCCGTATTGACTCTCCAACTCTTGTTTAAGTATTTCCAAACGATCCAGGCGACGCGCGCAGATGGCCAGGTTATAGCCTTTCTGAGCAAATTCGCGTGCCATACCTGCACCAATTCCTGAACTTGCACCAGTAATTAAAATTGTTTTTGCCATGTGTTTTACCTTATTCCTTTATTTTTCTAAGCAATCAGATTTGCAATATAGATTTAAATCCAGGTCAATAAATCCGGACGTTGCGCTTTAATATAATGATGTTCATTTAGGCTTAATAGCTGGGGTTGGTTGCCTACCAGACGTAGCGTGGTCATGCTGGTATTGGTAATTGCCCAGTTTAAAGCAAAAGTTTTATTCGGAGACAAACCGAGAATTTTGCCCGCAGCAACCGAAATGACTCCGCCCGACGTAAACACTACAGCATAGCGCGGTTTCTTTTCAGCCAGATCATCACACAAATGCTGCAATGCCGTTTCCACCCGATGTTTGAAATCTGGCCAGGATTCTTCATATTCATGGTGATAGTCACCGCCAGTCCAGCGCTCAATTGCACCTTCAAAAATTTTACTTAAATAGGCGCGTGGATTGGCATGCTGCGATACATCTTCTTTCAGCAGTTCTGGCTGATTAAAGCGTGGCTCATATTGAGCAAAGACTTGTTGATGATTAAATTCGTTCCAAGCTGAATCTGTAACTGGCTCACTTTCAGGAAAACATTCAGCCAAGGCCAATTGCGCCGTTTGTTGATGACGCTGCATGGAGCCTGCCACCACATAAGGTGCTTCTTTTAAAATTTCATCAAAATAGCGGCCCAATAATTTGGCTTGTAATTCACCATTTGGAGAAAGTTTGTCATAGCTTTCTGCACCGAAAGACGCCTGTCCATGGCGGATTAAATAAATCGTCGTCATTTCGGCATGAACTCCTTAAATTTGGTCATATATTTCTGTGCAATATCATTGGCCTCAATTTTCTGGCGGCCAATCAGTTTTAAGGCACGAATATGCAAGGCATGAATCACAATCCAGAAATCCTTAAATGCTGGATTATTGGTCTGTTTATGATAATAGCGATAATAAATTTGCTGCGCGATCACCGCTAAACGGAAAATTCCAAAGACTTCATAGAAGGTCCAGTTTTCAGGGGTTAATCCGGTTTTTTCCAGATAATAATCCACCACTTCTTTACGGCTAAACATGCCTTTTAAGTTGGTGGGTTGACGACGTGTGGCTTTAAAAATTGCATTATCCGTATCTTCAACCCAGTAAGCCAAAGCTGAACCCAGATCCATCAATGGATCACCGAGTGTCGCCATTTCCCAATCCAGAACGCCAATGACTTGAGTCGGATCGTTTGGATCTAAAATGACATTATCAAAACGCCAGTCATTGTGAATCAGACAGGTTTTAGCATCCGCTGGGGTATTGTCTTTAAGCCACTGACGGACATATCTGAAAGATGGCACATTCAAGGTCTTGACTTTGGTATAACGTGCATCCCAACCGTCTACCTGACGATGACAATAGCCCTCGCCTTTGCCTAATTTCTCCAGTTCAGTACCCACATAAGGCACCTGATGCAACTCAATCAGCTTATCAATGACGTTAATACACAGTTCACGTACCTGAGCTTCATTAAAATTCAGCTCTCTGGGTAAATTGGCGCGTGGAATAATGCCTTCAATGCGTTTCATCACATAGAAGTCGCAGCCAATCACGGATTCATCCTGACAAAGTGCCACCATCTCTGGTAATACCGGATAAAACTCGGAAAGTGCATACTGAACCTTAAATTCACGGGCCATGTCGTGGGCAGATTTGGCTTTGGTACCTTTGGGTGGACGACGCAGGATTAAATCGGCATTGTCATATTTCAGACGATAGGTCCAGTTCGATGCGCCACCCGAATATTGAGTAACTTCGACCGGGCCTTCAAGTTGAACGCCCTGCCCAATCAGCCAGTTTCCTACAGCCTGAACATCCAGTTCCTCACCTGCACGAACCGATCCACCGACATCAATAACTGCCATAATTTTTCCTTCAATTCTTTTTCAAATGTCTTCAAACTTTATATCGTGTTTAAGCTTATTTTTTATGGCGTGTACTGTAACCGCGTTTAGCCAGTTCCAGTTTTGCGATCATACCTTTATGCACTTCATCTGGTCCATCCGCCAAACGTAGGGCACGTGCCTGAGCAAAGAATCCGGTGAGTGGCGTATCACGGGAGACACCAGCACCACCGTGAATTTGTATGGCCATGTCCACTACTTTTTCTAATACACTTGGCGCAACCACTTTAATGGCCGAGATTTCAGTCAAAGCCGCCATATTCCCTAAAGTATCCATTTTATAGGCTGCATACAAGGTTAAAAGACGTGCCTGATCAATCGCGACCCGTGCTTCAGCAACACGTTCCAGATTGCCTCCCAGTTTTAAAATTTCTTTACCAAAGGCAGTCCGGTTCATACCGCGGTCAATCATCAGCTCCAAAGATTTTTCCGCAGCGCCGATACAACGCATACAGTGGTGAATACGGCCTGGCCCGAGACGACCTTGAGCAATTTCAAAGCCTTGACCGGCACCACCAATAAAACTGGCAACTGGAACGCGGACATTTTCAAAACTGACTTCACCATGACCATGCGGTGCATCATAGTCGCCAAATACCGGTAACATTCTTTCGATTTTCACACCCGCCGTATCGACAGGAACCAGAACCATGGAATGCTGATGATGACGGTCTTTGCTTTCATCTGGCGTATGTGCCATAAAAATAATGACTTTGGCATTGGGATCGCCCAGACCTGATGACCACCATTTACGGCCATTCAGAACAATTTCATCACCTTCGATGACCGCCGTTGCTTGCATATTGGTCGCGTCACTAGAAGCCACCGCCGGTTCAGTCATACAAAATACAGAACGGATTTTGCCTTCAAGTAATGGCAAAAGCCATTGCTGTTTCTGTTCTTCAGAGCCATAACGCCAGAGGACTTCCATATTGCCGCTGTCTGGCGCATTACAGTTAAATACGGTCGGTGCAATCAGGCTACGGCCCGAAAGCTCGGCAATATGAGCATATTCATTGACTGATAAACCTTGGCCCAGTTCAGGACATGGCAGAAACATATTCCACAGCCCTGCTGCTTTGGCTTTGGCTTTTAAAGTTTCCAGTTCAGTCGGCCATTGCCATTTGGTCCAGTCACTGCCTTGATTTAACTCATGCACTTGCTGCCAAAAATCGGCTTCAACAGCTTCGATTTCATCTTTAATAAATTTTTTAGTTCGTTCAACATAGTCTTGCGCGCGTGCGGATAACTCAAACATGGCTATTTCCCTCTGGATATTTTGTATTCTGCTTTACAAGACCTTAACTTAAAAACTATTATGAATAAAATGATTTTAATCCATAGCTCATCATGCATAGCATTCATAATAAAACACTGATGGATATGAGTGTTTTCCATCGTATAGATATCAATTTATATCCACTTTTTGTCGCTATTTTTGAACAGAACAGTATTTCTAAAGCAGCACAGCGATTATGTATCACCCAATCTGCTGCTAGTCACGCTTTGCAGCGGCTCAGAAATCAGTTGCAGGATGATCTGTTCGTACGTTTTGGTGCAAAAATGCAACCCACGCCGTTTGCTGAACAGATTTATCCCGCCATTAAAAATGCCCTGATGACGATTCAAAGTATTTCTATTCAGCATCAACAATTTCAACCAAATATGGTGCAAAGTTTAAAAATTGCCGTACATGATGAAATTGAACCAATGATTTTTCCAAAGTTGGTGGCACATTTTCAGAAAATGAATCTGGATATTCAGTTTAGTAGCATCAAACTGGATCGTAAAAATATCAGTGCTGACCTGGCAGCGCAGCAGGTCGATTTTGTCATGGATCTTGAGCAAAAACTGGGAGATAAAATTCAGTTTGAACCCTTAGTACAAGATGAATTTGTCGTCTGTACGCAGCAAAATAAAATTTCAGAACAATCCTATCTTTCCTCCCCACATATAGGCGTATCATCTCGCCGTACAGGTATCCTAATTGAAGATCTGTATTTGAGCCGTAAGCAGCTTTCAAGACAAATTTTTTTACGCTGTCAGCATTATTCAACTGCGTTGCAAATTTTGGAGCAATATCCCCAAGCGATGTTGACTATGCCACGCAATATCTTAGAGCATTTACAGGTAGCCAAAATTCTTAATTTTTTTGAAGTGCCTGTGCAACTGCCTAAGATTAATATGGGAATGTATTGGCACAAAGATTTACAGGAAAATAAGAGACATCAATTTTTGCGAAGCGAAATTAATAACATTTTTGCTTAGGCTATTTCTAAGTGGATATTAATTTTGCTTAGGCTATTCTAATGGTTGGTATTGTAGCCTGAAATGTCAGGCTCAACCTAAGTTGCTTAGGCTATTTATAAATACAAAATGAAACACTGACTGTTTAGCTTTTGAACTCTAGTGCTTGGGGCTTTCCTCTACAATCATGCATCTGCTTGCTGTTGTTCTTCTACAGCTTCTTTTGATGATCTGGATTTTAGCTTGTTGCCTCTTTCTCCCACCTGGCAAATTGTGCTGGGTTTATTTGCCTTATGCTTTTCCTATTATTTGCTGCACAAACTCACCATTTACCTCAAGGATATATTTCGTCCCTTTAAAAAAGGACAGAAATACTGGTGTCGTGTTAAGGCGGTTAGCGATGGGGATACCCTCACCTGCTACCGTTTCAATATTAGACGTTCTGAAACCAGACTACGTTTTGCCTATGTGGATGCGCCAGAATCCAGCCAAAGCTATGGCAAAGAGTCACAGCGTCTAGTTAAAAGCATGGTGAAAAACAAAATAGTTCGCGTGAAAATTACAGATATTGACCGTTATGGTCGCTGCGTCGGCGTCGTTTACCGCTATCGTAAAAATATCAATGAAGAAATCGTGAAACGCGGCGCAGCATGGGTCTACGAAGATTATATTAAAGATAAAAACCATTTACGCTATATGCTGGACTTGCAAAACAAAGCCAAAAAACAGAAAAAAGGACTCTGGAAAAGTAGCCGACCTGTACGCCCAAGTGTGTATCGAAAACAGGTAAAATCCTAATCTTTGCTGATTTCTCTTCGCTATTAAAAAGTGATCCGGCTCGCCAGATCACTTTTTAATTTTTAAATTAATACGCCAGATGGACAAAAAACCTGAATGCGCCTGCAATTAAAGCCAGAGTAACGAAGCCTAAAATCCATAGGCCCACAAACCATAATATCTGCTTCCCTTTCATTGTTGCTCCTTAATGATAGCCATCATCCCCGACCCGCACTTTATGGCGGAATACCCAGTACGACACGCCGGTATAAATCAGAATGATTGGAATAAGTAATAAAGCACCAATTAAGGTAAATAATTGACTACTTTCTGGCGCTGCCGCCTCCCAGATGGTCACTGACGGTGGAATGATATAAGGCCAGAGACTGATCAGAAATCCGGTATAGGCCAGAAAAACCAGCACCAGCATGTACATGAATGGGCTAAGTTCCTTACGTTGTTTGCAGGCACGTAAAGCCAGCCAGGTAAATAACAGGACTAAGATCGGCACGGGCATGAGATACATAAATTGTGGCTGACTAAACCAGCGTTCCGCAATCTGCGGATGAGTCAGCGGCGTATAAATACTGACAGCGCCCAGGATAATCAATAAGGCGATAATCATTTTTGGCATTAGCTGATACATACGGTCTTGTAACTGATCGGCCGTTCTAAAAATCAGCCAGCCACAGCCTAAGGCAGCATACAGCACCATGACACTCAGACCGGTAAACAGGCTAAATGGTGTCAACCAGTCCAGCCCGCCGCCCGCATAAATGCCATTTCGGGTTTCAATTCCCTGAATATAAGCGCCTAAAATCACCCCTTGCAGGAAGCTGGTCAGCGCAGAACCACCAATAAAGGCTTTGTCCCACCAATGTTTACTGCGATTGGCCTTAAAACGGAATTCAAAAGCAACACCACGGAAGATCAGCGCAATCACCATCAGGATGATCGGCATATACAGTGCAGATAATACGGTGGAATAGACCAGCGGAAATGCTGCAAATAAACCTGCGCCACCCAATACCATCCAGGTTTCATTGCCATCCCAGACAGGCGCAACAGTATTCATCATCACATCACGGTCATCCTGATGCGGAAAAAACGGAAATAGAATGCCAATGCCCAGATCAAAACCATCCAGAATGACATAGATCAGGACACCAACGGCGATGATCACCACCCAAATCAATGACAAATCAATCATTTTTTATTCTCCTGATCTGCATTATCGGCCCCATCCTCAATACTCTCGCGAATACTGCTCAATGGCCGGCGAGATGCCTGAATTACGTCACTATCAATTTCATGTGGGGGTGTAGAATGAATAAATTCCGGGCCTTTGTGCATGAGTCGCAACATATAATAAATACCGGCGCCAAAGACCACACAGTAGACCACGACAAAGATAATCAGGGTCAAGCCTACCTGCTCTGCCGATACCGGCGATAGGGCATCTTTGGTACGCATGATGCCATAGACCACCCAGGGTTGACGGCCAACCTCCGTCGTAAACCACCCAGCCAGCATGGCAATAAAACCGGAAGGCCCCATAATCAGGGCAAACCGATGTAATCCTCGGGATTCATAAAAGCGACCTTTTTTACGTGACCATGCCCCCCAGATTGCCAGCAGTAGCATCAACATTCCTAGCCCGACCATGATCCGAAAACTCCAGAACACGATTGCCGAATTAGGACGGTCTTCAGGTACAAAATCCTTTAAGCCGGTGACAGTACCGTCCATGGAATGTGTCAGGATCAAGCTGCCCAGATTAGGAATGGCGATGGCATATTTGGTTTCCTCAGCCTGCATATCTGGCAGTCCAAACAGATATAAAGGCATGCCGCCATCATGATTGGTTTCCCAATGACCTTCCATTGCCGCCAGTTTGGCGGGTTGATGTTCAAGCGTATTTAGACCATGTACATCACCCACCAAAACCTGTAGCGGCGCAAGTGCCAGAATCAGCCACATTGCCATGGAAAATGAAGTTTTGACCAAGGCATCACGACGGCCCTGAATAAGATGCCAGGCTGCTGTGGCTGCCACCAGCAATGCAGAAACCAAAAAGGCAGCAATGGCCATATGCGCCAAACGGTAGGGAAATGACGGGTTAAATACGATGGCGATCCAGTCTTTGGGGACAAACAGACCATTTTCGATGGCAAAGCCTTGCGGCGTTTGCATCCAGCTATTGGAGGATAAAATCCAGAACATCGAGATACAGGTGCCTACCGCGACCATCAAGGTCGAGAAAAAGTGTGCACGTGGCCCCACCCGTCCCCAGCCGAAGAGCATAATTCCCAAAAAGCCCGCTTCCAGAAAAAAGGCGGTAAGAACTTCATAGGCCAGTAATGGGCCAGTCACGCCACCTGCAATCCGGGAGAATTCACTCCAGTTGGTGCCGAACTGATAGCTCATGACCACGCCAGAGACCACGCCCATCCCAAATGCTACAGCGAAGATTTTCACCCAAAACTTAAACAGATCCCGATAAATCGGGTCTTGGGTTTTGAGCCAGCGCCATTCCAGAATCGCCAAAAAGCTGGCCAATCCGATTGAGATTGCAGGAAAAATAATATGAAAAGAGACAGTAAAGGCGAATTGTATTCGCGCTAACTCTAATGCGGTTAAACTCAGGGTCATACATTTCACCTATATATAATTATTTGTAGGAGCCTTGCTTAGATTTATTAGTGAAGTGTTTTTTCTTGGTCTTAGCTTAGGCTTAATTTGGCTTGGCAATATGTAGACTTTTGTCGGTTATTTTTTACTCAAGTTAACAATGTGTAAGCGCTATTTAATTAAATATGCAAGTGAATATTTAATTGAACGGTGACCACTTGTGTAATCCCCCAAATAGGCGTAAATTGGCTCTAAATTAGTTAGCCAGGTTAACTATATGCCTTCTGCCTCTCTTCCATTTCGCGCCTTGTTATTACGTTGTGCACGGTTACTCAGTGATGAAATAAATACGATTTTATTATCTTCACAGTTAAATTATTCCTTATGGCAAGTGCTGTATGTGATTCAGACGCATCAGCAATGTACCCTGATGGATATTTCTCATTATTTGAACGTATCTAAACCCAGCATCAGTAAACGTATCCAGAATTTAGTGGAACTCGGTCTAATTAGCCAACTCGAAACTGCAGACAAGCGTCAGAAGCTATTCACACTGAGTGAGCAAGGAGTCGAGACTTTTGCCCTGGGTTCCACACAGATTGAGGCATTTGAAAAGCAGTTGCTTGAGCAAATTGCCTCAGATGATATTGAAAGTAGTAAAAATATCTTGATGCAGCTCATTCAGCAGTTACAACCCGCTTCGCAGGATCGACTTTAATGAGCCAAGAACAAACGCCTTTATGGACTCCCAATTTTATTTTGATCAGTCTGGTGAATTTCCAGTTGGTGCTGGTGTTTTATTTGCTGGTGATTGTGATTGTCGGCTACTCGGTAGCAGAATTAGGTGCAACCACGGCACAGGCAGGGCTGGTTTCTGGCTTGTTTATTGTCGGTACCTTATTCGGCCGTCTTATTATCGGGAAACTGCTAAACCGTTTGGGCCTAAAAATTACGCTTGTGGCCGGTCTGACAGGTTTTCTGCTTTTTTCTGGCCTCTATCTGATTCCGGCCAAGCTGGAAATTTTACTGGGCATCCGTCTGATGCACGGTTTTATGATGGGTGTGGCCTCAACGGTATTAGGCACCGTGATTGCCCAGACCATTCCTGCGACTCGACGTGGTGAAGGCATTGGTTATTTTAGTATGAGCAGCACACTTGGCACAGCGATTGGCCCCTTCTTAGGCATCTGGCTAATGTCAAATTTTAACTATCAGGTGATTTTTGTTTTTACCAGTGTAGTCGCACTCAGCTGCCTGATTTGCAGCCTGTTTATTCAGCCGCCACAGATTAAAATAACGAATCCAGTCAATCATATAGAAAATCAATCATCTAGCAGACTGGCGCAATATATTGAACCCAAGGCTTTGCCGATTTCGATGATTGTTCTGATTGTGGCAACCTGCTATTCCGGCGTCTTATCTTTTATTCATTTCTATGCCAAAGAGATTAATTTAGTCGAAACGGCTTCTTTTTTCTTTCTGATGTATGCCATTGCGATTTTGCTTTCACGTCCATTTACCGGCCCGCTAATGGATCGTAAAGGTGAAAACATCATCATCTATCCGGCCATTGTGATTATGGCCTTAGGAATTTTATTACTCAGTCAGGCCCATAATGCTACGATGTTATTGGCCAGCGCCGCACTGCTTGGTTTTGGCTTTGGTAATCTCCAGTCCGTCTGTCAGACCATTGCGGTAAAAAGTACCAGTTTGCAGCGTATGGGGCTGGCGACTTCAACCTTCTTTATTGCGCTAGATGCAGGTTTGGGTTTTGGACCTTATTTCCTCGGCATACTTCTGGATCAGATCGGTTATCGTCAACTTTACCTGTACTCTGCTGTACTGACCATCAGCTGTCTGATCTGGTATTACCTGTTGCATGGCCGTAAAGCGGGGGAAATACAACCTTCTTATTAAACACTTCTAAAAGCGACGGCTAAAGCGGCGCCGATATTCCAACGGCGTCAAGCCAGTTTTTCTATGAAATAAACGGCGAAATGAACTTGGGTCCTGATAACCAATATTTTGCATGATCACATCCACCGCCTGATCGGTTTCTTCCAGACGTTTGCGTGCAGCTTCAATTCGGATCGCTTGCAGATACTGATTTGGCGGCAAGTCCAGTGCCTGTTTAAAATGGCGAATCAAGGTACGCGTGGTGACATTAAAACGTGTTGCAATATCATCCAAGCTAAAAGACTCATGAAAATGCTGCTCCAGCCAGTTCTGGACATTTTGCACCAGTTCATCATGATGCGGTTGTCCAATCTTGAGTAAGGAATAAGACAGCTGGCTATCGCGTCGATAATCAATCACAAAAGATTTGGCCGATTGCATGGCCACCTCAAAGCCATAAAAACGTTCAATCAGATGCAAACCTAAGTCGAACCAGGCCAGGCCACCACCCACACAATAGATATTCTGGTCGCGGCTAATCATCAGATCGGCATTCAATTTGACCTGCGGATAATGCGTCCGGAAAATATCTTGAAAGCCCCAATGCGTCGTTGCCACGCGATTATCTAAAATACCGGCTTCTGCCAGAAAGAAATTTCCGGTGCAATTTCCAGCAATTAAGGTCGAATCTGCATGAGCAGATTTTAGAAACCGGATCAGCTCAGGGTTTTGTTGCAATACATCCTGAATCGGTGCAGCTATGGTTGGCACCACCACAATATCTGCAGTTTGAATCTCTTGATAGGAACAATGTGCCTGTAATTCCAGACCATTAATACAACGAATCGGTTGTCCATCAGGACTGGCAATACTAACTTTAAACAGGCGCTGTACATCCTGCTGCTGAATGCGGTTCCAGCTCACACCGGCCATGGCAAATAAATCGACGACACCGGTAATGGCAGAAGCCAGAGCGCCATCAAAACCCAAAACTACGACTCGCTGCATCTTGATCTCATTGTCATTTTTTACCTGTTTGATGTCATTATTGACAATCCTGATGAATAAAAGCAACTGTTAGTCTTGGCGCTATCTCAAGGATTTTACATTCAGGACAGTACCGTGACCGAGCTAATAAATGATAAAGATCTTAATTTTCTACTTTATGATGTCTTCAAACTTGAAGCTCTGACAAAACTGGAACGTTATCAGGAGCATGATAAAAATACCTTTGACAGTATTTTAGATACAGCCAAGGGTATCGCGACCGATTACTTTGCCCCGCATAATGCCAAAGCCGATCAGCATGAACCGAGCTTTGATGGGAAGCAGGTCAAAACCATTGCTGAAGTCAAAACGGCGTGGCAGCAGTTTGCCGAGGCCGGCCTGCTCTGTGCCCAGCATGATTATGAACATGGCGGTATGCAACTCCCGACTTTATTAAATATGGCCTGCAATGCCTATTTTATGGCGGCCAATCCTTCAACTGTTGCCTATTCTTTTCTGACTGCGGCGGCGGCAAATCTGATTCAAGCCTTTGCTTCACCGGAACAAAAACAGCTATTTTTACCGCATATGTTGAGCGGCCGCTTTGCCGGCACTATGGCCATGACCGAGCCGAATGTCGGTTCTTCTCTGGGTGATCTAACGACCAAAGCTATTCCTCTGGCAGATGGAACTTATAACATTAAAGGCCAGAAAATGTTTATTTCTGGTGGTGATCAGGATATTACCGAAAATATTATTCATCTGGTTCTGGCGCGGATTCAGGATGCACCGCAAGGGGTCAAAGGTATTTCCCTGTTCATTGTGCCGAAATTTAAAACCAATCCAGATGGCTCTATAGGTGAATCCAATGATGTACAGCTGGCTGGTTTACTGCACAAAATGGGTTATAGAGGAACGACTTCAACGGTTTTAAGCTTTGGCGAAAATGATGCTTGCTTAGGCTATTTGATTGGTGAAGCAGGTCATGGCTTAAAATATATGTTTAAAATGATGAATGAGGCGCGTGTCGGCGTAGGCTTGGGCGCAGCCATGATTGGCTATCGCGGTTATCTGGAATCCTTAAACTATGCCAAAAACCGTCCGCAAGGTCGTCTTGCACATGAAAAATCGCCTGATTCCAAACCGGTCAATATTATTGAGCATAGTGATGTCAAACGTATGCTGCTGGCACAAAAAGCTTATGTCGAAGGATCACTGGCCCTGTGTTTATTTGCGGCGCGTCTGATTGATGAACATCAGGCAGCACATGATGAGGACAGTGCCCTCTTGCTTGATCTGATCACTCCAGTGGTCAAATCCTTCCCTTCAGCCTATGGCCCAAAAGCCAATGATCTGGCGATTCAGGTTTTGGGCGGCGCGGGTTATACCCGTGATTATCCGGTCGAACAATGCTACCGCGATAACCGCCTCAATCCGATTCATGAAGGCACGTATGGCATTCAGTCCCTGGATTTGCTTGGGCGTAAACTCTGGCAGCACAATGGCAAGGGACTCAGCCTGTTGATGCAACGCATCCAGCATACGTTGTCTGAGATTCAGAATCCCAAGTTAGTCGCACTGGCCAAAAGTTTTCAACAGCATCTGGCTACCCTGCAAAAAACCACCCAGATTTTAGGTCAGGCTCTACATCAAGGCCAAATCAATGAAGCATTAGCCAACTCTGGGCTTTATTTAGACATGATGGGAAAAACCATGATTGCCTGGCTCTGCTTAGACATGGCGCATCAAGCACAACTTAAATTTGACAATTCCGATCAAAAAGAAGATCAGGACTTTTTGGCGGGCAAGTTTCAGGCAGCCCAATATTTTATCCGCTGGGAATTGCCTGAAATTGAACATCAGGCCAAGTTACTGATGAACTTTGATGATAGCTGCAGGAATATGCAAGCTGACTGGTTTTAGGGTTCATAGCTAAATAAAAATGCGCTGTAAGAAGTAATGCTGATCAGTTAAGGAGTTTAGAAACAGACTCTTTAATTTTTAGTCATTCAATGCGGAGTATTAATGTTATAAATCAAATTCTTGTAAATTATTTGTTACTTTGGTTTCGCCCAAATGAGAAGCGAAGCTTCGCAAGGAGGGCATCTTGCGGAGCAACACTCCTCACCGCAAAACTCGTCAGCCACCATCGACTAGTAAATTTGTCGCAGAAACAATCATTTTTAAATGTAGTCCTGCCTCAAACAGTTGCGGATGACTTTTTTATCTATCAGATATACTCATGAATTTGAAAAAGAAAATGCCAGTCAATTCCTTAACTGACTGGCATTAGCTGTAAGAAGCGCATTTTTTATTTAAAACTAGGTTTATGCTTCAGTACTTAAAATAAGTCCAAACTTTTTAAAAATTTTCTCACGTTTGCCTGGATGAATATTGGCCTTAGTCAGGTCACCCTGATAATGCTGATAGACCCGTTGGTCCATCATTTTGTACCATAACGGCGGAATTAAAGCCGGAATCAACATGGTGGCATAACCACTGGGTAATTCGGGTGCTTCATCAAAATGTCGCAGTGCCTGAAATGGGCGACTTGGAAAGGCATGATGGTCTGAATGGCGCTGCAACTGGTACAAAAACAGATTGGTCACAATATTGTTATTATTCCAGCTATGTTCAGGCAAGGTCCGTTCATAACTGCCATCATCTTTTTCTGTGCGTTTCAAACCATAATGTTCAATATAATTGACGATTTCAAACAGAGTTACCCCATAAAAGGCCTGAGTCAGTGTATAAGGAATGAGCTTTTTACCATAAGCACTTAGCATCAAGGCATGGTAGCCTGCACTCATCGCCCAGCCATGAAACAGTTCATTTTCCTTGCTTAAAAATTTCAATCCTTTACGTTCCAGACGTTTCTTTTCAATCTGGATCGCTGACTTTAATCCGCCAAACACAGTGCGTGGCCAGAAACGGTAAAAAGACTCGCCCATTTGTGAAGATGCTGGATCTTCTGGCGTTGCCACCCGTTTATGATGCCCATAAGGATGTTCAATACGGAAATGATTATAGGCCAAAGGCATCAGGCTGGCATGCGACCAGTAATGGTCTTTTTTCTGCGGACGATGACTCAGTTCATGTGCCGTATTGACCGCAATGCCGTTAATCGCACCCATGGAAACTCCCAATAAGAGCTGATCCAGTATCGATACATTTGGACGTGTCACCACATAGCCGGCAAAAGCGTTGGCTGCCATTTGCAAGGGAATAAAGGCTTTTACAATCCGGTCATAATACGGATCTTTGACCAGCGCCTGAATCTGTTCGTCATTCGGATTGTTGGCATCATCGCCAATCAGGGCATCCAGAGTCGGAATAATCACATGCAATAATAAAGGCCCGCCCAAAGCAAAGACTTTTTTAGTCGCTTTGGGGCCAAAATGATAACCGGCCAAAATTCCCATTCCGATCACAGGCAAACCTGGGCTGAGCAACCAGCCAAAACGTTTTTTATCCAGCTTTACACCTTTTAGTGCTGACGCTTCCTGCGTAAACTGCGCTTTCTGGATTTGTGCAGGGGCATTCATTGCGAGCTTCCTTTTTTATGTTACTCTGCACTTATAGTTGAATATTTCAGCAACAGCGAACAGTATTCAACGTCCAGAAAACCTATGTCAGCGTCTTTGGCACATGCAGCCAAATTCTGGCCTAAAATCAAAAAGTTAAAAAATTTATAGTCAATTAAGTGAAATAAATAGAAGAATAGAGTTAGGCATGGATGCTTTGAGTAAAATTTTTGATGATATTCATTTGGCAAAATCTGAATATCTTTATCTGAATGTGTTTCATCCGAGCGGCTTTGACTATCAGCATGAGCCTTTTATGCTGGCTTATATCCTGTTACAAGGACAGGCACAATTAAAGTTCGCCAACGGCGATCTGCTCGAGCTGCAACAAGGTGATCTGGTACTCTTACCCGCAGGTTCTGCCCATCGCATTTCTTGCCCCGGCAGTGCCGATTTTTCTGAGCATCGTTCAATTAATGCTTATTTCCAGACCCATGCACAGCAATGTGTTGATCTTAATCGGGAGAGTTCAGCAGCACACAGCTTCATGCTCACCCTTCGTTCCAGTCTGGATATGCAGATGGCAAAACCTCTACTAAGTGCCTTACCTAAATACCTGCATATTCAGCATATTCTGGGCGACACCGCACCGGAATGGTTACAGGTCGGTTTGCAGTTTCTGGCGCTGGAAACCCAGCAGATGCGGCCGGGACGTGACAAGATTCTGGATCATCTGGTCAGTATTTTACTGATTGAATGTGTGCGGGATTATATTTTAAATCTGGAAAATGCCTCGAGCTGGCTGAATGCGCTCTCGCATCCGGAACTGTCCAATGCACTGGCTGCAATTCATGGCAAACCTGAGCAGTTCTGGACCGTAGAAAGTCTGGCTGAGCAATGTCATATGTCACGTTCCAAATTTGCCCAGCTCTTTACCCAGATTGTTGGTGAGCCGCCACTGGCTTATTTACAACAGCATCGCCTGCGACTGGCGGCACAATATTTGCGAAATAGCGGATTCAGCATTCAGCAAATTGCTTATTTGGTCGGTTATTCATCCGAGACAGCCTTCAGTCAAAGTTTTAAAAAACAGTTTGAACAGACGCCCACCCAGTACCGGCTGAATTGTCAGAACAATAATGTCAAATTACTGGATTAGCGCGAGCACGGCTTTGACCGGGTCTTCGCTATTACCAGACAATAGCTGCTTATGCATGGTGATATGCTGCATCACCTGAATTTGTGCAGTTTCAATATTCATCAGTTTTTCAATTTCAGCCGCCAGCTTTTCAGGCGTAGCATCGGCTTGAATCAGCTCCTGAATGACTTTTTTGCCGGCAATGATATTTGGTAGTGAATAATAAGGAATTTTGATGAGAAATTTCACCACATGATAAGTCAACCAATTCAGCTTATAGAAAGTCACCATCGGACGATGTAATAACATCGCTTCCAATGTCGCAGTACCTGACGCCAGCGCAATAATATTGGATGCATTCATGACCTGACGGCCGATTTTTGACTCGGTACCGCTGTTTTCCATTAAGCGGATTTGAATCTTTAGACTTTCAGGATAAGTCACCAGCAAGCGTTCTATCTGTTGCTTGCGCGCCTCATTAATTGCCGGAATCAGGAAAGTATAGTCCGGATATTTCTGATGCAGAATCTTGGCTGCATCCAGAACCAAAGGCCCCAAACGTTCAATCTCACCGCGGCGACTTCCCGGTAATAGTGCAATATGCTTCTGATTCGGATCAAGATTCAGTTCTTGTTTAGCATCGATAATCGGATTTTCAAGCGGCAACTGACTGGCCAGAGGATGACCCACAAAAGCGGCTGGCACATCCCATTTTTTAAAGAAGGTTTTTTCGAATGGGAATAAACACAGCACCAGATCAATGTCGGCCTTAATACCATGCACACGTCCCTGACGCCATGCCCAGACCGAAGGACTGACATATTGCACGGTCTTAATCGGCAACTGTTTTTGTTTAATGGTTTTCGACAGGCGCAGGTTAAAATCAGGTGCATCTACACCAATAAAAATATCGACAGGGTTTTTAGTCCAAGTTTCGACCAGCCCATCACGTACAGCAAAGAGTTTTTTAATATCCTTGAGAACTTCAACAATGCCCATCACCGATAAAACATCCATCGGATAATAGCTTTTAAAGCCTTCTGCGATCATTTGTGGACCACCGATGCCTTCAAATTCGGCATCAATCCCTTGCTCACGAAAACGGCGAATCAACTTTGCGCCAAGCGTATCTCCAGAGACCTCACCGACCACGATTCCAATTTTTAGTTTTCGATTTAGCAAGTGAGTTCCCTCTCAGATCCGTATTGAACTGTATTTAATCGTAATTCTAACATAAAGCTGGGTTTATGCCTGAATAAGCAGTGAGCATCTTATATTTTAAGAAAGGTATGCTTTAGAATTACTTAGCCTACTCTTAATCTTCCCTGATGATTTTTTCTATTGAAGTGGTTTTCCTGATTCATCTTCATTTTCAGGCAGATCAAAGTGTCCTTTAAAATAAGTGACCGGTCTTTCACGTTATTTTCTTAGCGAGGATGAACATGAAACTTCATTTAGGGTCTGTTGACATTTTCTGTTCAAAAAAATAGCGAGAAAGTAAAATTTAATCGCCAAACCAAATTTACTTCTCGCTATGCCTCGTACAATGCTGAATGATCAACACTGGTCTAAGTTACTTTCTATTTTCCGAAATTTTGATATCTATTTCAAATCTAATTTGAGAAATTTTGTCGAAGCAATACTTTATAGAATAAGAACAGGCTGCCCATGGCGTGATTTGCCTAAAGAATTTGGTTCGTATAACTCAATCTTTAAAAAATATAATCGTTGGTGTAAAATGATAAGTTAATGAAAATATTTAAATTAATTTCTTCAAGTGCTGATATGGAATGGGTTTTTATTGATGGTAGTCATGTTCGGGCACACCAATATTCTGCTGGAATAAAAGATCAGGATATTTCTAAAAGCATTGGTGGAAATAGTTCTAAAATACACTTAGCTGTTGATGCGGATGGCAATCCAATCGAAATTATTATCTCCGATGGAACGATACATGA